>CAVGEJ010000119.1:0-8024 GCA_963628215.1 Eubacterium sp. CAG:180 | reverse complement strand
CCATGTTCGCACAGTGTAAGGAAGGCTTCCCCTTGGGGTGGAAGCTGTCGCGTTAGCGACTGATGAGGGGGGATAAATCTGTACTTACGAAAGGCACACATTCCCCATGCGCGCCCCGCCCACCAATCGAGCGCGATAGCCGCACCCTGCAACAAATCCGCACCTCCCAAGTCAACAAAAAACTTCCCCCATGTCCCCGCCACTTTCAAAAAGCGAAATAAATTTCCGCTTTCGAAATGGCGGGGACATGGGGGAAGTTCTCGGTGAGTGAGGGAGGTTTGGAGGGAGAGAGCCCCCTCTCCGAAAGAGGGGGCTCTCTCCCTCCAAGGTCTTTTTTACCCCCCTGCAGAGTTGTCAAACTGGCTGTTGTAGAGATGAGCGTAGAAGCCGTTTTGCGCAAGGAGAGCGCGGTGGTTGCCCTGTTCAATGATGCGACCCGCATTCATTACCAGAATGCAGTCCGCGTTTTCGATTGTCGAGAGACGGTGCGCCACAACAAAACTCGTCCGTCCGCGCATCAGCTGTGCGAAGGCGTTCTGAATCTTCAACTCCATCCGCGTGTCGATCGAGGATGTCGCCTCGTCCAGAATCAGCATCGGCGGCGGGGCAAGCATCACGCGCGCAATGCAAAGCAACTGCTTCTGCCCCTGCGAAAGTTCTCCGCCGCCCTCGCCGAGCACCGTGTCATACCCCGAGGGTAAGCGACGGATAAAGGAGTCCGCATGCGCCGCTTTTGCCGCGGCAACCACTTCCGCGTCGGTCGCGTCCGGCTTTCCGAAGGTCAGATTCTCCCGTACCGTCCCCGCGCGAAGCCACGTTTCCTGTAAGACCATTCCCCAACCCGCGCGCAGACTGGATCGGGTCATGTCGCGAATATCAGTTCCGCTTACGCGGATACTGCCCGAATTCACATCATAGAACCGCATCAGCAGGTTGATAACCGTCGTCTTGCCGCACCCCGTCGGTCCGACAATCGCCACACGCTCGCCGGGGCGAACCGTAAGGTTCAGATCGCGGATCAACTCGCGGTCGGGCGAATAGGAGAACGCCACGTCGCAAAGTTCCACCCGCCCGTCGGCATGGTCGAGAACCCGCGCGCCGGGCGCGTCGGGCGGAACGGTTTCCTCGTCGAGTAACTCAAACAGCCGCGCCGCACAGGCAAGCGAATTCTGGAATTCCGCAAACACGTCGGAAATCTCGTTGAACGGCTTGGTGTACTTGTTTGCATAGGAAAGGAATCCCGTCAGGCGACCGACCGTGAAGGACGCGCCGAACGACGGCAGGCAAAGCAGAGAGCCGAGCAGCGCCACGCCCGCATAGACCAGATTGTTGACAAAACGCGTGGAGGGGTTCGTGATGGAAGAGAAGAAGGTCGCTCGCAGGGAGCATTTGCGCAGGCGCTCGTTGATTTCGTCGAAAATTTCCTGCGATTCGTCCTCGTAGCCGAACGCCGTGACTACCTTGTGGTTGCCGATATATTCGTCGATCATAGCGGTCTGTTCGGCGCGCGTTTCGGATTGCAGTTTGAACATCGAGTAGGTTCGGGAAGCAATGAACGAGGCAACGAACAGCGACAGCGGCGTGATGAGAATCACCACAAGCGCAACCGAGGGCTTGACGGTCAGCATGATAATCAGTGTTCCGAGAATGGTCAGAATGCCGGTAAAGAACTGATTGAAGCCAAGGAGAAGTCCGTCGGTGAACTGGTCGACGTCGTTGACCATGCGGCTCAGAAGTCCGCCCGTGGAGCGGCTGTCAAGATAGGAAAGCGGCAGGCGCTGCAGCTTTTCAAACGCTTCGCGCCGCAAACAGTAGACCAGATGGTACGCCATGCGGTTGTTCAGAACATTCATGCCCCATTGCGTGAGCGCGGTGACCAGAGCGCTGACCCCGATCGCGATGCAGATGCCGGTTACGCGCGGCAGATTGACCGCATTCGAACCGAGCATTTCGTCGATGGCGTCTCCCACCAGAAGCGGCACGGCAAGCGACAGAAGCGCGCTCACTGCCGCGCAGAGCAGGGACGCGATCAGAACCCACCGGGAGGAGCGGATCAGCCGGAGCACCCGCTTGGCGGTTTTGATGTCAAAACCGCTCTTCTTTTTCTTTTGCTTCTCTTTTGCGTTTTTCATGCGTCCGCGCCCTCCTTTCTGTACTGGGAATCGTAAATTTCACGGTAAACCGGGCAGGTCTGCAGCAGTTCTTCGTGCGTACCGAGCCCGACCTGCCGCCCGTCGTCGAGAACCAGAATCCGATCGGCATGGCAGATGGAAGCGGTGCGCTGAGAGATCAGGAACACCGTGGGATGGTAGTCCAGATTGCGGATCGCCGCGCGCAGTGCCGCGTCGGTCGCGTAGTCGAGCGCCGAGGAACTGTCGTCGAGAATCAGGATCGAAGGTTTGCGGACGAGCGCCCGCGCAATCGTCAGCCGTTGCCGCTGACCGCCCGAGAAATTCTTTCCGTTCTGCGCAACGGGCGCGTCCAGTCCGCCTTCTTTTTCTTCCACAAAGGATTTCGCCTGCGCCTGTTCCAGAGCCGCCCACAGCTCGCCGTCGGTCGCGTCATTGCGCCCCCAGAGCAGATTGGAACGCACCGTTCCGCGGAACAGCACCGCCTTTTGCGGAACGATGCCGATTTCTTCCCGCAACGTCTCGGGCGAGCGCGCCTTGACGTTCACGCCGTCCACGGCAACCGTTCCCGCCGTGGCGTCATAGAAACGCGCGATCAGGTTGACCACGGAGGTCTTGCCCGAACCCGTAGACCCGATGATGCCGATGGTCTCTCCCGGGGCGGCGGTAAAGCTGATGTCGGTCAGCGACGGTTCTGCTCCCTCGGAGTAGGTCAGCCCCACGCGGTCGAACGCAACCGCAGTCCCCGCGGCATTCGCGGGAGCGGGAAGCGAATCGTCCACGGGCATTCCCGTCGGCTCTGCGAGCACCGCTTCGATACGCGCCGCGCCTGCAAAGCCCTTGTTAATCATGATAATGGTGTTTGCCAGCTTGACCAGTTCCACAAGGATCTGCGACATGTAGTTGGTCAGCGCGAACACATCGCCCTTTGTCATGATTCCCGCGTCCACCTGAATTGCGCCCGAGTAAAGCAGGGCGATGATGCCGCCGTCGATAATCAGAAGCGTGAGCGGGTTCATCAGCGCCGCAATGCGACCGACCGTATTCTGCATGGCGGTCTGCTCGCGGTTCGCTTTGTCAAAACGCTCGGTTTCCTCCGCCTCTTTCCGGAATGCGCGGATGACCCGCACGCCCGTGAGATTTTCACGCGTGAGCGAGGTCACGCGATCCAGCCCCTTCTGCACCTTGCGGTAGAGCGGCACGCCGCCGAGCATGATGGAAAAGACCACCGCCGCCAGAAGCGGGATGACCACCACAAAGACCGTTGCGCCCCGCGCGTTGATGGTAAAGGCAAAGATTGCCGAACCGATTACGATAATCGGCGAGCGGAGCAACAGGCGCAGGGTGTGGTTGGTGGCGGTTTGCAGTTGGTTGACATCTGCGGTCATGCGGGTGATGAGAGTTGAAGTCCCCGCGCGGTCGGTCTGACCGTAGGAATACCCGCCGATTTTGCGGAAGAGCGCGCGCCGCAGATCCGTACCGAAGCCGACCGCCGCACGTGCCGCAAAGTACTGCGCGGTAATCGAACAGAGCAACCCGACCAGAGCAAAGAGAACCAGAACCCCGCAAAGTTTCCAGATGGCGGCTGTGTCGCCGGCGGGGATGGCGTCGTCCATAATTTTTTTGACGACGATCGGGACAAGCAGGTCAAAGCCCGCTTCCAACAGTTTGAACAGCGGCGCGATGATGCTTTCCTTGGTGTAGGGTTTGAGATAACGAAGCAGTTTTTTCAAAGCCCGGACTCCTTTCCAGTTATAAACCTAACTTATCTATTATATCCCATCTGGCAGGAGATTGAAAGGGATAATCGGAAAAAGATTTATGAATCAACTATGACCAAACGCGGAAAACGTCGAAAATATTAGAATAAAATCAGGTCTTATTCCAAAAGCGAGAGAAAAGAAAAGAAAAAACGTATCGCTTCCGCAGGACGCGGGCATGATAAAACGGAAAACCGGAAAAACGGAAAACCGAAAAGGGGTGAGAAAATGCCTGCTTGTGCGGTAGAGGACGGACGGTCGCTGTCGGGCGATTTCGGGGCGGATTTTGAAATGTTGCGGGAACTGTTCCGCCTTGACGGAACGTTTCGCTTCCGCGAGGTGCGCGCGGGGGCGGGGATGCGGTGCGCGCTGTTGTATCTGGACGGAATGGTCAACAACGAACTGATTTACAACGCGGTCATCCGCCCCCTGCTTCTGTCCGAGCCTGCAAAGGGAGACCCCGCGCAGTGGCTGCGCGAGACGGCGCTTTACGCGGGGGATGTCAAAGTCGGCGCAAAAGTGCGCGACCTGCTCCGCGCCTTGCTTTACGGCGACAGCGTGCTTCTGGTGGAGGGCGCGGCGACCGCTCTGCTCATCAACACCAAGGGCTTCCGGACGCGCGGCATCAGCGAACCCGAAAACGAAGCCGTGCAGAAAGGTCCGCGCGAGGGTTTCGACGAGGTCGCCATGCTCAACCTCTCGCAGCTGCGCCGTCGGCTTCAGACCCCCGATCTTGCGGTGGAGGTTCTGCGCGTGGGACGGCGAACCGACACGATGGTGTTCGTCTGCTACCTTGCTTCGCTTGCCCGCCCGCGACTGGTGCGCGAGGTCAGACGGCGGTTGGAGGAAATCTCGATAGACGGCATTCTGGACGCGAACTACATTGCCGAACTGACGCGGGATCATGCCTTTTCGCTGTTCGAGACAACGGGCAGCAGCGAGCGCCCCGACGTCATCGCCTCCAAGCTGTTGGAGGGGCGGGTGGCGCTGATTGTGGACGGCACGCCCGTGGTGCTGACCGTCCCGTATCTGTTCTGCGAGAATTTTCAGTCCGACGAGGACTATTATCAGAGTTTCTGGGTGTCGTCGGTCGGGCGTTTGTTGCGATACGTCAGCTTTTTTCTCACGGTTTCAGTTCCCGCGCTCTACCTTGCGCTCCTGACCCATCACACCCGCCTGCTTCCGACTTTTCTGCTTCTCTCCGCCGCGCAATCCCGCGCGGGCGTACCGTTTTCGTCCCTGACCGAGTGCCTTGTGCTGATCGTTATTCTGGAACTGCTCGGCGAAACGGGCGCGCGGATGCCGCAACAGTTGGGGCACACGCTCAGCATTGTCGGCGGGCTTGTGGTCGGTCAGGCGGCGGTTGAAGCACGGTTGGTCAGCGCGCCGATGCTGATTGTGGTGGCGCTTTCGGGCATTGCGGGGCTGATGGTGCCGCGCTTGCGCGGCGCAGTGCTGTATGCGCGGGTCGGCATGGTTCTGCTCGCGGCGGTGTTGGGATTGCCCGGCTGCTTCCTCGGGCTGACCGTGATCTCGGTTCGGTTGATGGGGCTTTCCTCTTACGGCGTTCCGTATCTTTCCCCTTTGGAGCACCCCGATCTGCAGGGGCTGAAGGACACCGCATGGCGGCTTCCGTGGCGATTCATGCGCACACGTCCTGCGTTTTCGCGCAATTCGGTGCGGCAGAGAGGGGGCAAACGGCATGAGTGAGAATCGGTTACGGCGGTACGTGCCGCTCCTTTGCGTATGCTTGGCGGCGCTCTCCCTGTTCTCCTGCCGGGGACTGCGCGGACAAGAGCCGGAGCAGGGCGCGTTGGTGGCGGCGATCGGGATTGACGCGGAGGAAGCGGGCGTTCGGATCTCGCTTGAAGTCTTAGTCCCGCGCGAAGGGGACGAGGCGGAGCGATTGGTGCTCGAAGCCGTTGGCACAACCGCTTCCGAGGCATACGGCGCGGCGCTTTCGGGCTTTCCGCGCGCTCCGCTGTTCGGGCACTGCGCGGTGATGGTGTTCGGGGACGGCGTATCCGACGCGGCGCTTGCCGACTTGCTGTTGGAGGATTCCCTGCCGCCCGAGATGCAGGTGGTAACCGCTCCGGATGCCGCCGCGCTTCTGGCGCTCGGCGGGCTGTCCACACCCGCGATGGGGTATGACCTGCAGGCGATGCTGTCGGGAGATCGGACGGTGCACTGCCGGGTGTATGAACTGTCGGAGGGCAACGTCGACCGCGCCGCCCTGCCGCGCTTTTCTCCCGCGCCGAAGGGAAGCGGCAAAACGGTGCTGTCGGAGTTCCCGAAAAGCGGCGCGGGACAGGCGGAGAACCGGAGGGATGCCCATGACAACGAATGAAAAAAAGCCCCTCGGGCTTCACAAAATCGCTCTGGCGGCGCTGTTTACGGTTGGAAACACGTTGCTCCGCTTTCCGTGGCGCGGCGGCGGGAGCGAAACACTCTGGCTGTTCCTGCTGTCGGTGCTCGGCGCGCTGATCCCTGCGGTGGTCTGCTATCCGCTTCTGCGCCGCCTGTTCCGCCCGCCGCTTGCGGACAGACCCGCCAAGCGGGTGCTTGCCGCCGCAGTTGCGCTGTTGCTCGGCATTTACGCGGTATTCACGGCGTTTGACTGTATGCGCGACTACCTTTCCTTTTCGTTTGAAACCATTCTCCCGGGCGGCGGAAAGCCCGTGCTGCTGTTGCTTTTTCTCGGCTGTGCGGTCTGGCTGTCGTCGGTCGGGGATCGGGGGACGGACATTTTCGCGCTCCTTGCTTTTGCGGCGGTTGCGGTTTGCACGGTCGGTCTGTTTCTGGCGGGCGCGCCCGATTACCGCCCCGAAAACATTGCGCTGAAATTGCCCGACGGTTGGCAGTCGCTCCTGCGTCCGCTGTTGCTTCTGTGGCGGGAAACGCTTCTGCCTCTGGTTCTGCTCAGCGCGTATTTCGCTTTGGTTCTGCCGCGCCGGGGGGAGCGCGCTCTGGTTATCGGAACTGCGGCGGGCTGTGGGCTTTTGTTGGTCTGCGTACTCCAGACGCTTCTGACCTTCGGTTCGTCTCTTGCGGCGCGCTATCCGTACCCGTATGCTTACGCGGTGCGGATGATTTCGGTCGGTCCGTACTTTTTCCGCTTGGAGGGGTTCTCCTATCTGCCCGACTATCTCGCGTGTCTGACGCGGAGCGCGGTCTGCCTTGCCGTGGCGCGGCGGTTATTCGGGCGCTTTTTCCCGAGGCTTGCGCGGCGCGTTCCCGCCGTTCTTTGCGTGACGTTGTTGATTTTTCTGCTTGCGGCGCTCTTTTTCTGACCGTTTCCCGGCTCGCGGCATAGACTGAAACTGACCGCCGCGGGCGGAGAGAGGAGCGTACATCATGCGAAAAATTATGATTGACACGGGGATGAACCGGCGGGTGAACTGTCGGGGCGTAGAGCCGGAGACGGTGGAGTTGATCGGAAACGCGCTGTCGCGGGAGTTGGACGCGCGGGGGTGCGAGACGGTGACCTCCTGCGGCGTTCCCGATCTGGACGAAGGCTCGGGCAGACCGTCCCGTTGTGCGGACGTGGCGCGGCGTTGGGGCGCGGACTGTCTGTTGCGGCTTTATGTCCGTGCGGCGGCAGATCCTTGCGCGGGGAGCGCTGACGCGATGGTTTATCGGCGGAAGTCCCGCTCGGGTGATCTGGCGCAGCAGATTCTGACTTCTCTGTCGCAGGAAGCGGGGATGCGCGACGGCGGGATTCGTTCGGCGACGGGGGTAGTACTTCTGCGCAGAACGCCTTGTCCCTGCGTGATTCTGATTCTTCGCTTGCCCTACCGCGACAAGGAATTCCCGACCGACGCGTCCGTTCGCCGCTACGCGCTGGCACTTGCGGATGGAGTGCTGGGGTGAGGAAGAAAGACCTTGGAGGCGCAGGGAGACCCCTTTCGGAGGGGTCTCCCTACCCTCCAAACCTCCCTGACCCACCCCGAACTTCCCCCATGTCCCCACCATTTTGAAAGCGGAAATTTGTTTCGCTTTTTAAGAATGGCGGGGACATGGGGGAAGTTTTTTGTTGATTTGGGAGGTGTGGATTTGTTGCAGGGTGCGGCTACCGCGCCCGATTGGTGGGCGGGGTGCGCATGGGGAGTGTGTGCCTTTCGTAAGTGCAGATTTA
>CAVGEJ010000118.1:0-8090 GCA_963628215.1 Eubacterium sp. CAG:180 | reverse complement strand
CGAGACCAATCCCGTCGAGCGGGATTGGCACGGCTTGCGCCTCTCTCCGCTACCGGATAGAAATGGTTCAGGTTAGTTATTAACGGAGGGCGGGTTGATTTGCGGGGCGCTCCCTTCGGATTGCGCCCCTGCAGAGTACGAAAGCTTTGGGCAATGAGAGTAACATTCAACCAAAACGGAACGACACATGGGTCGTTCCCTACAAACCTTATCTTCAGGAAAATTTTATTCCCAAGAGGATTTTATCTTTGCAGGGGCGCAATCCGCAGGGAGCACCCCGCATTCCATCCCCCTCCGTCCATCAACTAACTTCCCTACCATTTCTATCCGGTAGCGGAGAGAGGCGCAAGCCTTAGCAGCCGGAAATAGTAGCACAGCAAACGGCTACATCAGTATCCGCACAACAAAAAGAAAGGGGTAAAAATCCCCCCTTATTGAAGGTCTTGAAGGTTCTTAGGGGACTTCTCCTCAAGAAGTCCCCTAAGCAGGGCTTGGGACAGAGTCCCAAGGTCTTATCCTCCCCCTCACACCCCGCGCGCCTGACGAACGATGTCGCCAACGCCGTTCAGAACCTCGGTCGGGCGGTAAGCGTAGGTCCGTAGCGTCTCACGCGTGGAAACGCCGGAGAGAACCAAAACCGTCGACATACCCGTTTCCAAGCCCGAGATCACATCGGTGTCCATCCGGTCGCCAATCATCACCGCGTCGGCGGAATGGCAGTTCAGCAAGCGTAAACCCGTCCGCATCATCAAAGGATTCGGCTTGCCGCAGAAGTACGCCTGAACCCCCGTCGCCATCTCAATCGGCGCAACCAGAGCGCGGCAGGCGGGCGCAATGCCGATCTCAATCGGTCCTGAAACATCCGAGTTCGCACCGATCAGCTTCGCGCCGCCAAGCACCAGATTCGTCGCCTTCGTCAGCGTGTCGAGCGAGTAGGTGCGCCCCTCCCCTACAACCACATAGTCGGGGTTGACATCATTCATCGTGCACCCCGCCTCGTAAAGCGCGTTGAGCAGACCCGCTTCGCCGATGGCGTAAACCGAGCACCCGGGCGACTGCTCCCGCAGAAACGCGGCGGTTGCAAGCGCACTGGTGTAGAAATGCTCTTCGGGGACATCCAACCCCATTCTGCCAAGCTTCTGGCGCAACTCGCGCGGCGTGTAACCGCTGTTGTTGGTCAGGAACAGATACTTCTTGTTCTCCTCGTTGAGCCAGTTGATGAACTCCATAACCCCCGGCAGAATGATGTTGCCGTGGTAGATGACGCCGTCCATATCGCAGATAAAGCCCTTTTTGCTGTTGAAATCAATATTTCCCATATATCCTCCGCCGTTTCTGTTTTCGTCCATTTGTATTATACCACGCGCGGACGCATTTGTCAAACGGTTTTCCGTACTTTACATAAATTTTACCCGCCGCCTTGACTTCGCGCGCCCGATGTGGTAAAATAGAGAGGAATTCAACCGGAAGGAGGATCGTATTTTGCAACAAGCACCCTTGGCGGATCGCCAGATCCGCTCCGACGAGCCGATTTCCGTCCGCCTCTCGGATGATAACAATACCGTCTACCACAACCATAATTTTCTGGAGTTCGCCTACGTCCGCGAGGGCAGCGCCATCCAGTACTTCAATAACGAACCGATCCGGGTTTGCGCGGGCGACTTCTTCATGATCAACTACGGGGAAAAACATAAGTACTCTCCCGACGGGGACAACCCGTTTACCGTGC
The DNA here is from genome assembly GCA_963628215.1 of Eubacterium sp. CAG:180. Lineage (GTDB taxonomy): Bacteria > Bacillota > Clostridia > Oscillospirales > CAG-272 > UMGS1865. Next base: position 6,361 of record CAVGEJ010000118.1, on the reverse strand, counting down.
TGAATCTGCTGTTCAAGCCCGAATTTCTCGATCCTTCCCTCAAAGGATGCCGTGGATTCCGCGACCTCGTGGCGTTCTCGGGCATCGGGTGCAACTACTTCAATCTGCTCGCCTCCCCCACGGGCGTGATCTTCCACGACGACAGCGGCGAGGTGCTGGAACTGGTGGAACGCATGAGCCGCGAGTATCGCGGAAGCATGCCCAAGCGCTCGGAACTGTTGCGCGCCTATCTGACCGAGTTGCTGATTCTGACCCTGCGGAAAATCTACAACTCCGACAGCCTCGACTGCGACAACCGCATCCTCTGCCCCATCCTCGACTACCTCAACCAACATTACAGCGAACCGGTTACCCTGCGCGAGATCGGTGAGCGGATGGGATACACGCATACATACCTTTCCACGTTGTTTTCGCAAAAAGTGGGCGTACCGTTCAACCGCTACCTGCAGAATCTGCGCATTGCCGCCGCCTGCCACCTGCTTGCGGAGACCGAAAAGAGCGTGGAAGAAATCGCCGCGGAATGCGGATATCATGACCTGAAATTCTTCCGCTCGGTGTTCCGCGCCCGTCTCCGCCTCACACCATCGGACTTCCGCAGAATGTCGCGGAAAAAATCGACCATCTGAAGAAAGCCCGCGCCCGAAGCAAGCGTTGCTTCGGGCGCGGGCGCAGACTGTAGACAAAGCAGTGAAAGTTTTCGCCCGCCTTTTTCAAAAGGCGGGCGAAAACTTTCATCCCATTTGGTGTATCGCCGCACGTGACTCTTCTTTACCGAAACACCGTTTCCCCGTCGGAAAGGTAGACCTCTGTCCGCAGAATGCTGTAGGATTCCTGCGCGGGGTCTCCCGAAAGGATTCCGAGGCGGGTCTTTGCCGCCGTAATCAGGAATTCGGGGTTCAGATAAGCGTCCCCGCCCGCAGACAGCTTTGCGGAAATGCGGATTTCCCCTGCGGCAGGACAGCTGACCTTCACCGAGCGGATCAGCGGCACGATGTCGATCTCCCGCTCCCCTGCCTTGCCCTTTTTCGTCATCATCAGGGGCGAGGTCGTGAACAGCGCCTGCATCGTCTTGGCAACCGCTTCGTCCGCTCCCGCAAAGCGCAGAACCATCTCGTAGCTTGCCCAACCGATGTCTTGAAACTTTGATGTCGGCTCGTATGCGTCCAGAACCGCCATTTCCTCGGTCAGTTCCCGATTCAGCCGCGCCACCACCTCGGCGGGCGGAATTTTGCGATCCAACCGCAAGTCAAGATACTCGCACTCGCTCTCGGTTCCAACCGACAGCGGCAGTCCGAAGGTCACCTTGGCGTGCGGGTTGAAGCCCTGCGTGTACCACATCGGAATGTTCGCCCGCATCAGCACCCGCGCAAGCGTGCGCTGCAGGTCGAGGTGCGAAATGTATTGCAGACTTCCCACCTTGCGGAATCTGATCCGCATCGTGAGGAACGGGTCGGCTTTCTCCCATTGCGCCATGATGGTCTGGCGGTCGGGAATCATTTTGCGCGGCAGAACCGTCGGTTCTTCGGGCGGATACTTCGCCGCATTCGGGCAGACCGCGCGCTCCCCGCCCAATCGGTTCGCGCCGCACCCGGAGCATTTCTCGCGGCAGTTCGGCGTGGTTTTCGCGGCATACGCCCGCTCGCGCTCGCGCAGGAGGAATTCCTTCGTCACGCCGCAGTCGATGATATCCCACGGCAGAACCTCGTCAAACCCCCATTTGCGGTGCGCGTAGAACGCGGGGTCAATCCCCGTCCGGCGGAATACATCCATCCACTTGTCGTAATCGAAATACTCGTCCCACGCGTCAAAGCGGAAGCCTTCGCGGCATCCCAGTTCGAGCGCGTCGCTCAGCCGTCGGTCTCCGCGCGCCAGAACCGCCTCGACCAGGCTGACCCGCGCGTCGTGGTGCTGATAGCGCACATGGCGGTTGGTGATCTTGCTCTTCAGATACTCCTGCTTCTCGCGGAGCATCTCCATGGTGTCCTGCGGCTCCCACTGGAACGCCGTGAACGGCTTCGGAATGAAGCAGGAAACGCTGACGGTCACCGTAACCTGCCGCCCCTTGGGACGGTTGGGATTCTGGTAGTAGGATTCCACCACCTTTTCCGCAAGGCGGGCAATTCCTTCCAGATCCTCGGGCGTTTCGGTGGGCAGTCCCTCCATAAAGTAGAGTTTGACCGCCGTCTTGCCCGCGTCGAAGGCAACCTTCATGGTTCGCAGAACCTCTTCCTCGCGCACGTTCTTGTTGATGACGTCGCGCAGGCGTTGCGTTCCCGCCTCGGGCGCGAAGGTCAGGGACGACGACCGCACCGACGCGATGCGATCCATCAGTTCGCGGCTGAAATTGTCCACCCGCAGGGACGGGAGCGACAGGCTGACCATGTTCTCGTCCGTCCACGACAGCAGCCGGTCGCAAAGTCCGTCCAGTTGCGTGTAATCGCTGATGGAAAGCGAGGTCAGCGACATTTCCTCGTAGCCTGTGCTGTCAAACAGACATTTTGCCTGTTCGTTGAGCACGTCGGGCGTTTTTTCGCGCACGGGGCGGTAGATCATGCCCGCCTGACAGAAGCGGCATCCTCTGATACAGCCGCGGTAAACCTCCAGCATAATGCGGTCGTGAACCGTTTCGATGTACGGCATCACCACGCGATCGGGGAAATAAACCTGATCCAGATCGCGGATGATCTGCTTGGTCACCTTCTTCGGGATGTCGTCATAAACCGGCGTGTAGGCGTGAACCGTTCCGTCCGCATTGTAGCTGACCTCGTAGAGCGACGGCACATACACGCCCGGAATCGTCCGCGCCGCCTCGTGCAGGAATCCGGCGCGGGTATAAGTTCCCGCGTCCTTCATGCGGATGTACAGCTCCACAATGGCGGGGAGCATATTCTCGCCCTCGCCGATGTTGAACAGGTCGAAAAAGTCCGCCACAGGCTCGGGATTGAAGGCGCACGGACCGCCGCCGATAATCAGCGGGTCATCCTCCGCGCGGTCACGGGTTCTGAGCGGAATACCCGCAAGATCGAGCATATTCAGCACGTTCGTGTAACTCATTTCGTACTGGAGCGTGAAGGCGACGAAATCGAAGGCGTCCAACGGGTCGCCGCTCTCGAGCGCAACCAGAGGCAGGTCGTGCAGCTTCATCTGCTCCTGCATATCGACCCACGGGTCATAAACCCGCTCGCACCAAATGTCGGGATGTTGATTCAGCGCGCCGTACAGAAGCCGCACGCCGAGGTTGGACATGCCGATCTCATAGGTATCGGGAAAACAGAACGCGAACCGCGCCTTGACGCGGGTCTTGTCCTTGATGATCTGTCCGTATTCTCCGCCCGCATATCTGCCGGGCTTTGTAACCGATTTGAGAATCGTACTGTTCGGTCGGTTGACCGCTTTGCTTGTTGTTTTCATAGTTCCCCTTCAAAAGACACCGCCCGACAGGATTCCTGCCGTGCGGTGTATGATTTAGTCGTCCTTTTTTCCGCAAGGGAGCATCACCTGCGTTGCAACGCAGACGGCAAGATCCCAGAACAGGCGGTAAATCGGCGGAATCAGGAGCAATGCCCACGTCGGAATATTCCCCGCAAAGCCGAGCACCGTACCGAGCACAGCCCCGACCGCACCCGCGGCGCAAAGCACGCGGTAGCCGATCCGGCGCAGCCCGACAATCACGCTTGCCGCGCAGACAGGTCCGGCAATGTCGGTCGTTTTTCCGAGCGCAACCGCGCCGGAATCCACCACCGCCTGCACGCTGTCCTGCTCGTATCTGCCGGGCGTGACCACCCGCACGTAGGCAGCGCCGTCGCCCCGGCTTGAACGCAGGAAGGCTTCGCTGAGGTTGGGATCGTAGGTGCGGATTGCCGTAACGGTATCCGCTTCGGCAAGCAGGCGCGCCATGTCCTCAAAAGTGCGCGATGTCGTGTATTCGATCTCGTAACTCAGCTTCAGCACGCCGTCAACGGCAACGTACATCAGGCTGACATTCTCCGCACGCCGCGCCCGACGGTCGGTGCTCTCGCGCGGAATCCGCACGCCGCTCTTGCCGAGGAACGCCGCAGTTCCCACAAGCAGATGGTAACGGTTGTCCACCAGCGCTTCGGTTCCGCCCTCGGTCATACGCAAAAATACCACAGGGGTCTCCTCTTCCGCTTTGGTCGGCGCGTTCATTCCGATGGCGTCCATCGTCCCGCTCATTTTGCGGAACAGAATCCCCGCCAGCTTCATGTCGTGGCGGAAATCCTCGCCGTCCCGAACCGAGATCTGCGTGCATTTCTGCGCCGCGTACATATCGCTGTCATTGAAAATCAGCGTTTTGGATTGGCTGTATTCGGTCACAGACCCCTCGCCGATCAGCGCCTCGTTCCGTTCCGCAAGCCCGCGGTTCGCGCGGCAGAGCGGATAGAAGTAGAGGAACACGGCGGATGTCGGCGTTGTGAGCGTCAGCGTTCCCGCAAACGCGGAAAGCCCCGCCGTGAAGCTGTCCGCCCGTACCGCGCCGATCAGTCCGCACAGAATCGCCACGCCGAAGGAGATGCAGATCAGAAGCATGAACGGGAACGCCGCGGACGAAAAGTCGTTGCACCGATGGAAGAAGCCCGTCACCTGCCCGCTCTTGCGGACGCGGTAAAGGTTCTGGTCGATCTCATCGTTGATGATCCGCACAATCCGCTCGCCGTTCCGCAGTTTCTTTTTGCGCGGCTCGGTTGCGTCAAGAACGGTCTTTTCCCCTTCCGTCGTAATCAGGCGGAAGCTCCGCATCTCGCACACCAAACGCAGAACGTCGCAGAGCGCCGTCAGGAGCAGTGCGCACGCCGTTCCGAATCCGATCGGAAGCATATCCCCGGGAGCGCCCGCAATCAGCGTTGCAACGCCGTAAAACAGGGCAACGGGGGTCAGAAGCGCAACGGTCGAATAAGGCGTAGGCGTAAAGCGCAGGAAACTGCGCAGTCCCGCGTCGATCTGGCGGTAGGAGAGCGCCCCCGCCGCAGTCAGAAGCAGAAGCGAGATCAGCGGGAACAGCCACGGGTAGGACGCGCGGTATGCGTCAAACGTCCCGCCCAAAAGCCCCGGGATATCCGTAAATGCCAGGAAAAGCGCACAAAGCGCCGTCAGCACCACGCGCAGAATCAGATTCTTGCGGTCATGCGCATAGGCGGCAAGCGTGGTCTGCTTTGCGCCGCCGTCAGCGCCGTCCTCGCCGCGATAGCCGAACGCCGTGCGAAAATGCCGATGCTCCGCCTCGCGGGTCTTTTGCTTGTGCTCGTTGCGCAGTTTTTTCAGCGTTTCGTAACCGACCAACCGCCCGAGTTCGTTGTCATATCCCAACTCCAACAGCATGGCGATATCGTCCTCGCTCATGCCCGTGCGCTTGCGGATGACTTCCAATGCGTCGGCATTGTCCGCCATCTCCTGCCGTTTTCTCTCCCGTCTGCGCGAAAAAGCGGAAGGCTTCTTTCCGTCCCGTCCGAGTTCCGGAAGATCGGGCTCGTCCATCGGCAACAGTTCGGGCGCGGTGTCCATCACCGTATCGTCAAGCGCCTCGTCCAGATTTTCGTCCTCGGGAAGCGTTGCAATCGGCGTATGATTGAGTTTTTTGGGATGCTTACCCGACAAACGGAAGCCGTTTCGCGCCGCCTCTGCGTTTGCCGTCCGCTTCTCTGCCCGCTTCCGGGGCGGAGTGACCGCAGCCGATTCCGCCGCAGGCTTTTTTTCTGTCGGTTCGGGCGTCACCGCCTCCGCCGTCGGGGTCGCGGTCACCGTCTCCCACGGACGTTCTGCCCGATGGGAGCGCGGCAGGCTGACGCCGGACGGAATTTTTCTCGTTTCGGTCTTTGTTTCGGTCTTTGTTTCGGTCTTTGCTTCCTGCTTTGGCGCGCTCCCGACCGACGAATCGTTCCCGCCGTCGTTGCGATCCGCCGCGTTCACCTGTTTCGGTTCGGCTTTTGCGGTAGCCGCGCGCGGCTTGATGACGATCGGAGCTTCCGCGCTTGCGCCGACCGACTGCTCCGCGCCGTTCTCCTTCGTGCCGATCACAATCGGCGGCTTTTCTTCTTTTGCCGTTTCTTTTACGGTTTTCTGCTCTTCTTTATTTGTATTTGTCACCGTCGGTGCTTTTGCATCCTTTGGGTTCTTTTCTTTCTTTTCCTGCACGACTTCCTCCTGTTCCGACGGGGTTATTGAAGGCGCATTCCGAATCGGTTCGGACTTCGGCTCGGGTTTCGGCTCGGGTTTCGGCTCGGGTTTCGGCTCGGGCTTCGGTTCGGGTTTCGGCTCGGACTTCGGTTCGGGCTTCGGTACGGGCTTCGGCTCGGGTTTCGGCTCTGGCTTCGGTTCGGGCTTTGGTTCGGGCTTCGGCTCGGAC
>CAVGEJ010000117.1:0-8125 GCA_963628215.1 Eubacterium sp. CAG:180 | reverse complement strand
TTGGCGAAGCCGTCAGAAAATCCGAAATTTCTTCAATTACATCAACCGTTGGAGTTTCATATGAAAAAGCCGTGAAACTGAACGCAAGCATAAGACCGAACAACCTCCGCTTTCAATAAAATTTGAATCAATTATAGCACAGGTTTTGTCCGGTTGCAATCCCTTTTTACAAAAAATCCTCCCGATTTTCATGCAAAAAAGAGATTTTTTCGGCTTATTTTCCATCCCGGGTGTCCTTGATACTTCCGATGTTTACCCCCTCGGATTCCGCTTTATCCGTCATACGAATCCAGAAAATGATGAACCGTCCCCTTCTGTTTATACGCAATCACGGTGTCAAGGCAGACATTCTCCACACTGCGGAAAATGGCGTTTTCCACCCCGGGGTTGGTCTTTTTCAACTCGCGGATCAACTCCTTGATTTCCTGCCGCTTGGAGCGGTTTCCGTTGTCGCCGCAGGTGGTGCAGGTGTCGGTAAACTTGCAGGCGCACTGAATGAAATGCAGGTCGTTCGCGTCCCGCCACGCCTTGATATCGTCCTCGCGGATCAGATACATCGGGCGGATCAGTTCCATGCCCTCAAAATTGGTGCTGTGAAGCTTCGGCATCATGGTCTGAATCTGAGAGCCGTAGAGCATTCCCATCAGAATGGTTTCGATCACGTCGTCGTAATGATGCCCCAGAGCGATCTTGTTGCATCCCAACTCGCGCGCATAGGAATAGAGGTGCCCCCGTCTCATCCGGGCGCAGAGGTAGCAGGGGGATTTTTCAATGTGGTAGACCGACTCGAAAATGTTGCTCTCAAAAATCGTAATCGGAATGCCGAGATTCCGCGCGTTGGTCTCGATAATCCGCCGATTGCTCTCGTTGTAGCCGGGGTTCATGACAAGGTATTGAACCTCAAAATCCCACTGGCTGTGGCGGTGGAGTTCCTCAAACAGCTTTGCCATGAGCATGGAATCCTTGCCGCCCGAGATGCAGACCGCAATCCGGTCGCCGTTGCGGATCAGCCGATAGTCCTTGATCGCCCGTACAAAGCGGCTGAGCAGAACGGTTTTGAAGCGGGTGCGGATGCTCTGCTCCACCCGTTCGCGCACGTCGCCCGCTTCCTGCTTTGCAATCTCGCGGCGAAGCCATGCGGCATAACCGCCCGCAAGACTGTAGGCGCGGTAGCCCGCCTCGCAAAGCCTGTCGGCAACGTCAACGCTGAGAACCCCTCTTGCGCAAACCACAACAATCGGCTGCGCCTTCTCCAGGGGCGGACTTGCAAGCAGAGCCTCCGCATCTGTCGGCACAGCCCCGGGAATGCCCCCGTAGGCTCTCTCCGCTTCGCTCCGCATATCGTAAATCGCATACCCGTTTCCGGATTGCTCCAATTCTTCCGCCGTGATTTCCATTCCGAATCGTCCCGTCCTTTTCCGTTTCTCGCTCTATTGTAACACAATTGCCGCAAAAAGTCAAGAGGGACGCATTGGGGAGGAAAGTTTTCGCCCGCCTTTTCTAAAAGGCGGCACGAGTCCAGCGCCGTGGAGCGCCGGTCGCCGTCCGCAGACGGCGAAATCCCCCATACGGCGCTTTCTTTTTGCAAAGCTTTTTTCTTTGCGCCTACATGGTCAAAGAAAAAGCGTGAAAGGAATCTGCACTTTTTAAAATTAACACACTTTTATCTACAATCTAAAAGCGGAACGCCCCTCGGGCGTTCCTCATCAGATTATTTGTTTTCGTCGGTTTCTTCGGTCGATTCCGCTTTGGTTTCCTCTTCGGACTCCGCTTTGACTTCCTCCGCAGGGTATTCCAAACCGCAATAAGGGCATACGCCGTGATCGCCGTGGGCTTTGAAAGTCGCGTTGCAGTGCGGGCAGGTAACGCTGTGCGTGTCCTCCGCTTCGCTCCCCTCTGCCACTACGGCTTTGGCGTGAGCCCGCTTGCCGATGGCGGGCAGAAGATAGTGCTCCAGAGCCTTTCCGATCGCGGTGGACAGCACCGTGCAGGCAACCACCTCAACAATGCCGTTGAATCCTGCGATAAAGACGAACACCTGCGCCAGATTCATGGTGCTGATCTCATAAACCGCTCCCCCGCCGAAATCCAGCGAGGCGGTGCGGAAGAGGGCAAAGAAGAACAGCACGAAGAACAGCGTGTTGAAGAGCGCGGCGGAGAGCGACGTCAGCGAAAAGGCAAGCAGGCTCTTCCCCGTTTTCTTCAGGTAGCGGAACAGGTATCCCGTGAGAATACCCATTAGCAGGCGGGGCACAATACAAAGCACAGCGGTCTTCCACGGGCTGATGCCGAGGCAGATCACGCCGAACGCGCTCATGCCGAAGCACTGCACGAAACTGGAGATTCCGAAAATCAAACTCAGGAGAATCGAAGCCTCAGGACCAACCGTTGTGGCGGCAATGGCGATCGGAATGGTCATAAACGTGACTTCGATGATCCCGACATGGAGATATCCGAGCGGGGTAAAGGCAAAAATCAGTTCGATTGCCGCGAGCATTGCGATCTGCACGAGCTTGAGGGTTCGTTCATTTCGGTTTTGCGTCATGGTAAAAATCATCCTTTTTATATCCGGAATGCGGGATTCCTGTAGTCTCAGACTATTTTATCATACCTTTTCCCGTTTGTCAAGGGTTCACACGTGAATTTCCTTCGGTCTCCGTTCAAACCGATTTCACGGAAAAATCATTTGACAAGCATTCCGTCGTGTGATATAATAATAAATGAGAGAAACAAAAGCCATAAAGGAGCTGACGGAACGATGAAGAAAATCGGACAGGAACGACTGACGGGAGAACGCGCGCTGTTCGCCGCGCGGGACTGCGAAATTGAGGAAACCATCTTCGATGACGGCGAGTCCCCACTCAAAGAAAGCCGCAATATCAGTCTGCGCGCCTGTATGTTCAAATGGAAGTACCCGCTTTGGTACGCAAAAGATATTGATGTGCGCGACAGCACATGGTTCGACATGGCGCGCGCGGGGGTCTGGTACAGCGAACGCGTGCGGGTGACCGACTGCGCGATTGAAGCGCCGAAAAACTTCCGCCGCTGTCACGACCTGACTCTTGACCACGTCTCCTTTGCGAACGCCGCCGAAACGCTGTGGGCATGCGACAGCGTAATGCTCTCGGACGTGACCGCGAAGGGCGACTATTTCGCGATGAACAGCCGCAACATGACGGTGGATGGTCTGACGCTTTACGGAAATTACTCCTTTGACGGTTGCCGGAATCTGACCGTGCGGAATTCCCGCCTGCTCTCCAAGGACGCGTTCTGGAACTGCGAGGACGTTACGGTTGAGAACTGCTTCATTTCGGGCGAATACCTCGGATGGAACGCCAAACGGCTAACGCTGATCGACTGCACCGTCGAATCCCTGCAGGGGCTTTGCTATATAGAGGATCTGGTTCTGCGGAACTGCCGCCTGCTCAACACCACGCTGGCGTTTGAGTATTCGACGGTGGACGCGGAAATCGTGGGGCGGGTTGACAGCGTGAAGAACCCGACCGCGGGCAGGATCGTGGCGGACGAGATCGGCGAGCTGATTCTGGAGTCCGAGCGGATCGATCCCGCAAAAACCAAAATTCTCACGGGGGTGCGCGAAAAGGCATGAAATCCGGAACGCAAACGCAATCTCAGTTTCAATTCGATCTTGTCCCCGACCGTCGCGGAAGCGGGTCGATCAAATGGGAGGTCGGAGAGAACGAACTCCCCATGTGGGTGGCGGACATGGACTTCCCCACCTGCCCCGCCGTTCGGGAAGCGTTGGAAGCGCGCGTGGCGCACGGGGTGTTCGGATATACCGATGTCACCGACGAATGGCGCGCGGCGGTCTGCGGTTGGTTTTCGCGGCGGCACGGCTTGGAGGTTGACCCCGAATGGCTGATTTTTGCCACGGGCGTTGTGCCGATTCTCTCCTCCGTGGTGCGCAAGCTGACCACGCCGAACGAAAACGTTCTGCTTCTGACCCCGGTCTACAATATTTTCTATAACAGCATCGTCAACAACGGGCGGCGACCGCTCGAAGTTCCCCTCACCTATGCGGACGGCGCATATAGCATTGATTTTACCGCCCTTGAAGCGGGACTTGCCGACCCGCAGACCACCATGATGATTCTCTGCAACCCGCACAATCCCGTGGGGAAGCTGTGGGATCGCGAAACGCTTGCAAAAATCGGCGAACTTGCCGCGCGGCATCATGTTGTGGTGGTGTCGGACGAGATTCACTGCGACCTGACCGACCCAGGGCGGGACTATGTGCCGTTTGCCTCGGTCTCGGAGGAATGCCGCGACAACTGCGTGGTCTGCTTTGCCCCCACCAAAACCTTTAATCTTGCGGGCATCCAGACGGCGGGCGCGATGGTTCCGAACCCGTTTTTGCGGCACAAGGTCTGGCGGGCGCTCAACACCGACGAGGTTGCCGAACCGAACGTGTTCGCAATCCCCGCGGCGGTTGCGGCGTACACGAAAGGCGACGCGTGGCTCGACGCCCTGCGGGTCTATCTGTACGAAAACAAGCAGACCGTTTATCGGTTTGCGGAAGAACACATCCCGGGCCTGCGCGTGGTGCACGGCGAGGCAACCTACCTTGTGTGGCTTGACTGCAGTGCGTTCTGCACCGATTCCGAAGCGCTTGCCGGGGATATCCGGCGGAAAACAGGGCTGTATCTCTCAAACGGCAGGCAGTACGGCAGGGGCGGCGAGCGCTTTCTGCGCATGAATGTCGCCTGCCCGCGCGCAACGCTTTTGGACGGATTGGAAAGGTTGCGGCGCGCCTTGGTCTGACGTTTTGGCAGAACTTACAAAAATGCAAGACAAAAACCGCAAACTTGCAAAAAAAGCTTGACAAATGCGGGTTCTCATGCTATACTATATCAAAATTGAATCGTCGGAAAAAGAATTGATGTCAGAGGCGCGAAATCGATCAGTACTGCGGGCAAGGCTCTCAAAAGCCGTTGACCCCACGGGAAAGGCGATTTCGCCGAAGCGGTTCGCGTTTGAGCGCGATCCGGCTGGGCGCACGGAGAACATCCCTGCGACTGTCGCAAAATTTGCGGAGTGCTGCATCCGGTTTTGTTCCTTTTGGCGTTCCTCGCGGAACTCCCTTTTGAACGGTCGGAGCACTTGCTCCGACCGTTCATTTTATTATTTTTTCTTTCGGGAGGAATCAACCATGAAACGAATTCTGACAGCCGTACTCACCCTTTGCCTGCTTGCGGGACTTCTTGCTTCCTGCAAAAAGCGGGAACACGTTGACATCTCCGCCATGACAAGCCTTTCCGAGCTGAACAACTCGGGCGCAACCCTTGCCGCGCAGTCCGGCACATTCCACCTCACCGCGCTGAACGAACAGCTGCAGGGCGTGACGAAAAAGGAATACAAGGACTTCACCACGCTTCTGAACGCGCTCAAGAGCGGCGCGATTGACGGCTACGTTGCCGAAGAACCGACCGCTGTGGACGCCTGCGCGCAGGACAGCTCCCTCGGGTACATCAAGCTGAAAAACAACGACACGGGCTTCCGGGTCACGGGCGACGACAACGGCATTGCCATCGGACTGAAAAAGGAATCCGGGCTGACCGCGCAGATCAACGCCATTCTTGCGGAAAAAGTTCCCGCTTCGGTTCAGTCCGCGCTGATGGAGCAGATCTTTGCAATCTGCGCAACCCCCGAGGTTGAGCAAAACCTGACCTTTGCCTTGCATTCCGAGAACACCGATACCTCCAAAGGTACACTGACCGTTGCAATGGAGTGCGCGTATAACCCGTTCAACTGGACGCAAACAAATGATGCAAACGGCGCGGTTAAATACGGGAACGGGCTATACGCAAACGGCTACGATGTGCAAGTTGCAAAATTCATCGCGGCAGAACTGGGTATGGACCTAAAAATTGTCAGTTATGATTTCAAGTCCATGATAAGCGCCGTCAAGGTTGGTAATGTAGATGCGATTATTGCAGGCATGAGCCCTACAGAGGAACGCTTGCAGGAGATTGACTTCACCGCCTGTTACTACAAAAGCGAACTCGTCATCATCTATAAGAAATAATTCCCCAAAGGAGACACGACCGTGGAATTTCTGAAGCAAACAGGCAAAATTCTTGCCGATTATTACCCGCAACTGCTCTCGGGCGTGGGATATACCATGCTCATCGCGCTGACGGGCACTGTGGCGGGACTGCTGATCGGACTTCTGGTCGGCGTTGTGCGAACCGCCCCGCTCTCGCAGAACCGCGTGCTGCGCGCCCTGCACCGCGTTTTGAACGGTCTGCTTGCGGCGTATATCGAAATCTTCCGCTCTACTCCGATGATGGTGCAGGCAGTGGTCATCTTCTGGGGCTACGCGTTTCTGAACGGCGGGCAGACCCTGCCGCTGATTCCCGCAGGCATCTTCATCGTGTCCATCAACACGGGCGCTTATATGGCGGAAATCGTGCGCGGCGGCATCATTTCGGTGGATCGCGGGCAAACCGAGGGCGCATATTCGGTCGGCATGACCCACGCGCAGGCAATGGTTCATGTCATTCTGCCGCAGGCGCTGCGGAATATCCTGCCGTCGGTCAGCAACGAATTTGTGATCAACATCAAGGACACCTCGGTGCTGAACGTCATCGGTGTCATGGAACTGTACTACATGGCCAATATTATCATCACCAGAAATCACAAAGATTTCCAGACCTATCTGATTATCTGCGTGCTGTATTTCCTCCTGACCTTTACCGTCACCCGCCTGCTCCGCCTTCTGGAGCGGAAACTGGAGGGCGCGAAGAACTACACCATCTGCGGCTCGCAATCCGACCCTGCGGCGGAAATTCACATTCACGAACAGGAGGACGAATCATGGAAGCGGTAATCGAACTGGTCGGTCTGGAGAAAACGTTCGGCGACCATGAAGTTCTGCGCGGCATCAACCTGACCGTTCATCGCGGGGAGGTCATCAGCGTAATCGGATCGTCGGGTTCGGGCAAGAGCACCATGCTCCGCTGCATCAACCTGTTGGAAGAGCCGACGAAAGGAATCATTCTCTACGAGGGCAAGCCCATCACCGACAAGGGCGTGAAACTTTCGGCTTTCCGCGCCAAGGTGGAAATGGTGTTTCAGCAGTTCAATCTGTTCGGGAACATGACTGCACTGGAAAACTGCGTGCGCCCGCAGACCGTGGTGCTGAAGCGCCCGCGCGCCGAGGCAAAGCGGATTGCGCTCGAATATCTGGAAAAGGTGGGAATGTCCGCCTTTGCCAACGCCCGCCCCTCTCAGCTTTCGGGCGGACAGAAGCAACGGGTTGCCATCGCCCGCGCGCTTTCCATGCGCCCCGACGTCATTCTGTTCGACGAGCCGACCTCGGCGCTTGATCCCGAAATGGTGGGAGAAGTACTGGAAGTCATGAAGAAACTGGCGCAGTCGGGCATGACCATGGTGGTAGTCACGCATGAAATGGCATTCGCCCGCGACGTATCCGACCGCGTGATCTTCATGGACGGCGGCGTGATTGCCGAGGAAGGCACGCCCGGGGAGTTGTTCGGCTCTCCCAAGCACCCCCGCACCCGCGAATTTTTAAGCCGCTATCTGAAAACCGAATAAGGATTTGAAACCGGACTTTCGGATCAACCGACAGTCCGGTTTCCTGTTTCGTTGCACCTCAGCCCGGATTCATCGGCGGGGTTGACAAACGCCTGCGGTTTATGTTACAATAATAGCAGATTCCGTGCAAAGCCGCATGAGGAGGAAATCGCCATGATCGTTTTGCGTTATATCCGCCATTACCATCAGAACAAAAGGGAAAGTTCCCCGACGCCCGATATTTTTCAGACGCATTACCGCGAAGGCGCATATCGGGACGTTGTGAAGCTGTACGAAAACGATGTGGAGAACGCCTACTGCTACACCGTTGGGAAATGCTTATATCCGGATGGATACCAGACGGAGATCGTATTTGACCGTTGGATGCTGATCTATGTGGTGAAGAACAGCCTGAAGATTGGGGATGTCCGACTCTCTGCTGGGGATTTTGCGTTTCTGCCCGCCGACCGCGCGCATTCCATGGATTCCGAAAAGGATCAGCCCGCGCTGTACTAGCAAGCCCCGTTGTGTTCTCCCTTTTTATTCATGACAATCCGGTGCAGATGGT
>CAVGEJ010000116.1:0-8298 GCA_963628215.1 Eubacterium sp. CAG:180 | reverse complement strand
TATCCCCCCTCATCAGTCGCTTAACGCGACAGCTTCCCCCCAAGGGGAAGCCTTTTTGCAAGATTCCTTTCGTACTACACAACAAGGCGGTGGATGAGAGCGAACCATACGGGCAAACCACAACGCAAAATCATATTTGCCTTGTTCGCACCGCGTACAGCAGGCTTCCCCTCGGGGGGAAGCTGTCGCGTTAAGCGACTGATGAGGGGGGATAAATCTGTACTCCTCATAGGATATATCTTTTTACCCCAACCCTTTCAGAACATCCTGATACAGGTACAGCGAGCCGAGGCAGACGAGAGGGAGTCCCTCTGCTTTGGCTGTTGCGAGGGCGGCTTGGAGCGCTTCCGCAACGGTCGCATACGCGGTTGCCGCGATCCCGTGTGCGCGGAAGTGTCCCGCATAGTCCTCGGCGGGGAGTGCGCGGGAATTTCCGGGGGTCACGGTATACGCCTGTGCGGTGACGGGCTTCAGTCCCTCGATCATGCCGTCGTAGTCCTTATCCGCCATCACGCCCGTGAGGATGAGAACCTTTTCCTCGGGGAAATAGGTCTGAATGCTATGCGCGGCGGCGGCGATGCCCTGCGGGTTATGCGCGCCGTCGAAAAAGACCTGCGGGTCGGTTTCAAGGCGTTCAAAGCGGGCATGCCAGACCACCGATTCAAACCCTTGCCGGATCGCCTTCTCGGGAATGCGCATTCCCGCGCTCTCCGAAAGGATTTCCATTGCGGTCAGCACGGTTGCGGCGTTCTGCGGCTGATACGCGCCGAGCAGGGAGAGGTGCAGGTCGTGCAGATCGCCGAAGTCGAAGACCGTTCCGTCGGTTGTCATGCGGGTCACGTGCAGGCGGGAACGGTCGACCACGCGGAAGGGGGCTCTGACCGCGCCCGCGACGGTTGCGAGGGTTCTGCCCGCGCTGTCGCTTCCCCCGCCGAAGAGCGCGGGGCAATGCGGTTTGATGATCCCCGCCTTCTCTGCGGCGATTGCCTGCAGGGTATTTCCGAGCAGGGCGGTATGGTCAAATCCGATGCCCGTAATGACCGACAGGAGCGGTTGCTCGATGACGTTGGTCGGGTCGAGTCTGCCGCCCAGTCCGACTTCCAGTACCACGAGGTCGACCTTCTCGCGGCGGAAGTATTCAAAGGCGATGGCGGTAATCAACTCGAACTCGGCGGGCGGGGTCTCCAGTTTCTCTGCGGCGCCCCGCACAAGCGCGGTGATCTCCGCGAGATCTTCCGGCGGGATATTCTCGCCGTTCACGCGGATTCGCTCGGCGAAGTCCTTTACATAGGGGGAGGTGTAAAGACCGACGCGGTAGCCTGCGGCGCGCAGAATCGCGTCCGACATGGCGCAGAAGCTCCCCTTCCCGTTCGTGCCGCCGACGTGGAGGCAACGGTAGGCGTTCTGGGGATTCCCGATCGCCGCAAGCAGGGCGCGGGTATGGTCAAGTCCCGGGTGACTGCCGAGGGTGTGCATGGAGTGGATATATTGCAGGGCTTCTTCGTTGGTCATGAATCGTTCCTCTTTGACAACAGTTTTTGGACGCGGGGAAGCAAAAACGCAACGCAGCATGCGGTTACCACCGTCCGCAGGGCGCAGCTTGCCAACCGAATCGGGATCAGGACGGCAAGCGCCTTTCGCGGGTATTGGTAAAACCATGCGTCGAAACACAGCACGGCGGTATTGGCGGCGGTAAAAGCTAATTCGGAAACCACCGTAAGCAGGACAAGACCGATTCCGCGCGCGCGGGGGTTGGTTGTCCATTTCCGGACGGGGATGGCAAGCAGACCCGCCATCAGGGCAAACAGGACGGACGGCAGCATCCAAACAACGGTTGTCGGACCGAGTCCGTACAGCACGACCTGTTTGATGAACGCGCTGACGACTGCGACGGTCACCGCGTCTGCAGGGCCGAACAGGAACGCTGCGAACAGGATCGGGAGCGAGGTCAGGGAAACTTCAACGGAATTCCCCACGCGGATTGTCAGGTACAGACCGAGCACGACGGTCAGGGCGGCGAACAGGGCGTCCAGAACAAGGCGAACGGTACTTCTTTTGGAATAACGGGTTGCTTTCATAACAAATGATCCTCCTTTTCCACTCATATAGCGAAAGGAGGGTCGTCCGTTTCTCGGCAACCTTGCGC
This sequence comes from Eubacterium sp. CAG:180, assembly GCA_963628215.1. GTDB lineage: Bacteria > Bacillota > Clostridia > Oscillospirales > CAG-272 > UMGS1865. Next base: position 6,152 of record CAVGEJ010000116.1, on the reverse strand, counting down.
TGTATGAAGCGGGATGCAAGGTACAAACCGCAAGACCCCGGGGGAAAGCAGGCGGTTTTTCTCCCCGCCCGGTCTCCGTTTCCCTGTCTGTTTCGTCCGCCCGGCAACTCCCCGTCCGAGCGGCACTTCGGCTTTCGCCAACGCCTATACCTTTACTCTTCACAATTTTTTCCTACCCCTTTATTATACCCGCCCGCCCCTCAATTGTCAATCCGCTTTTTGCATATCATTTTCTTCCCCTTCTCCCCCCCTTTTGTGGATAATGTGAGTGGTGGGGGCAGAAGACCTCGGGTCGTTGCCCCGAACCCTACTTGAAAACTTCTTGAAAGAAGTTTTCAAGACTTTCAAGAACTTTAACCCAATTGGATTTTGGGATCTATTTTTACATTGTACAGATTTTAGGTGTAGCCGTATTCCGTGCTGCGAGTTCCGGCTGCTACGAGACCAATCCCGTCCAGCGGGATTGGCACGGCTGTCGCCTCTCTCCGCTACCGGATAGAAATGGTTCAGGTTAGTGAATGGACGGCAGGCGGGCTGACCTACGGGGCGCTCCCTTCGGATTGCGCCCCTGCATGGTGCGTAAGCTGTCAGGAATGTAACATTGTAGGGAACGACCCGTGTGTCGTTCCGCCTCACCCCCCAACAGTCAAACGCACTATGTTCGCACTCTGTATGTCTTGGGTGAAAAGGTTTGCGGGAGTCCAGAGGGGTGACGGTTGCAAGCAACCGTCAGTAGCGAAGCGTTGCTTTCCTTAAAAGCCCCCTTTGGCGCCCCTGTCACGGAAAAGTCACTTTGGGGGAGTAAAATAGAGGAAAAGGGTTGTAACGAAAGAAGAAGTATGGTATAATGGAAGCACAGAAAAGGAAGGGGGAACGCAAATGGCACTGCTGACTTTGAAGAACATCGGCAAGATATACGTCTCCGAGGGGAACGTCGCGGTGGGAATCCGAGGGGTCAACCTGACGTTTGACCGCGGGGAGTTCGTGGCAATCACGGGCAAATCCGGCTCGGGTAAATCGACGCTTTTGTCGGTCATCAGCGGCATGGACACCTACGAGGAGGGCGACCTGCTCATCGAGGGCAAGTCCACGGCGCACTACACACAGCCCGACTGGGAGGAATACCGCCAGAAGTACATCTCGTTCATTTTTCAGGACTACAACATCATCGAAAGTTTTACAGTTCTGCAGAACGTCGAACTGGCGCTGATGCACATCACCGACCCGCGCGAGCGCCGCGGGCGCGCAATGGAACTGATCCGCCGCGTGGGACTTTCGGATCGAGTCCGCCAGAAGGGCAGTAAACTCTCGGGCGGGCAGAAACAGCGAACCGTCATCGCGCGGGCGCTTGCGAAGGACAGCCCCATCATCCTTGCCGACGAGCCGACGGGAAACCTCGACTCCGCAACGGGCAAGGAGATCATCGAACTGTTGCGCGAGGTGTCGAAAGACAAACTTGTCATCGTTGTGACCCATAATTTCGAGCAGGTGGAGTACTGCGCCACGCGGCACATCCGCGTTTACGACGGCGCAATCGAATCCGACCACGTCGTCAGCGCGCCTTCGGTTTCCCCTGTTTCCCCTTCCCCTGCTCCCGCCCCGACCTCCGCGCAGAAGGGCGTGACCGCATGGCACGGCGGGCGAATACTGGGGCGCTCCATGTTCGCCTCGCGCCCCAAGCTGACCGCGTTCATGTGCCTGCTCATGGCAGTGGGAATGTTGGGGCTGTTCTTTGCGACCTCGATGTTCGACAGCATGAACGACCTGTTCGAGCCGAACCGGATGTTCCGCCACGTGGACGGGCGCGTGATCTTCACCCGCCGCGACGGCGCGCCCATGACCGACGAAGAGGTCAGGCAGGCGGCTGAAACCTACGGCGCGGAAACTTCGCTCCACTACGACCGCCTGATTGACGGCGGCAATGTTTACATCAACGAGGACGGCGTCAACAAGAGCGTTTTGGTTCACTTCACCTACGCGGAGAAGGCGGACGGGAAGGTCTACGGTCGCTACCCCGAAGCCGCAGACGAGGTTCTGCTCTGCCTGCCGATTTACATGAAGCCGGCATACGGGACGAACCCCGAAGCGCGCGGCAAGCGGCTTGAACTCGACCGCTCGCAACGGTACGGCGATTTCCGCGTGGTGGGCGTTTCCTACTACTACGACAACACCAAGGACGGGAAAGCGATCTTCAGCGAGTCCGGCTACAACGCCATGCTCGGCGCGAAAACGCTGTTGGACGAGAACAGCAAAATTTCCGCGTCCGTGAAGGGGACGGACGGCAAGGAGGTTCTCTACAGCATCGGCGACGTCCGCGTCCGGTTTGACAGCGACTTTTCGGGCTTTGCCATTGCGGGAAAGAACGTCAAAGCCGAAGCAATCGGCTCGGTTACCCTGCAAGCCGTTTATTACACCTATGATTACGTAAACGCCGACAGCTACGGCGAGAAAGAGCGGATTCAGACCTGGACTCTGGACACCGCGCAGATGAAAACCGAAGATCCCGCTCCCTATTCCGATCAGAACAGTTACACGCTCATCGTCGGCGGTGACCTTGCCGCTTCGCTTGCGGCGGAATACCTCTCGCTTTCCTACCGTCAGGCGTCGCTCTTCTTCGGAAGCGACCGCGCGGCGAAAAAGGCGGCGGAGAAGATGTGCGGGGACGGATTTATTGCGGTCACCTCGGACACCGCCTACTCCCCCGACCCCGCCGAAACCATTCTTGCCACCGTGCTTGCCATCTTCACGCTGTTTGAATGGGTACTGGTGGTTCTGTTCCTCGCGTTCTTCATCAACCTCTGCTCGTCCCGCACCATCGGGACATTCCGCGGCGACCTTGCCATTATGCGGTCGATGGGAATTCCCGTTAAGGTCATCCGCGTTGCCATGTACGTGCGGATGCTCCTCTCGCTGATTCCCGCCTGCATTCTGCTTGCGGTCTGCTCGGTTCTGGTTTACACCATCCCGCAGGCGAACGCCATCTTCCCCTACCTGCACCTGTGGCAGTATCTCATTCTTGCGGTCGGCATGCTTCTGATTACGCTCCGCGTTACGCATAAGCAGATCCGCCGCCTGTTCGGTCAAAGCGTGAAGAAAGCCCTGAAAGGAGGGAACGCCGAATGATCCGCATCGAGCATCTGAACAAATTTTTCAACAAAGGCAAGCAGAACGAAATTCACGTCATCAACGACATCAGCCTTGACCTGCCCGAAAGAGGCATGGTTGCCATCTTCGGCAAGAGCGGGTGCGGCAAAACCACCCTGCTCAACGTCATCGGCGGTCTGGATCGCTTTTCGGGCGGCAGTCTGACCGTGAACGGTCAGAACATCCGCGAGGACACCGACGCCCTGCGCAACCGCGAAATGGGCTACATCTTCCAGAACTACAACCTCTGCCGCGACGTCTCCTGCTACGACAACGTTGCCAACGCCCTGCGCCTGTGCGGAATGAAGGACGGCGCCGAAATGCGGGAACGCGTCAGGGCGGCGCTTGCGAACGTTGGCATGGAGGGCTTTGAGAACCGCACGACGGATTCGCTCTCGGGCGGTCAGCAACAGCGCATTGCCATTGCGCGCGCCATTGTCAAGAATCCGCGCGTCATCCTTGCCGACGAGCCGACGGGAAACCTTGACGAGGCGAACACCGTCCTTGTTATGGATCTGCTCCGCGAAATCGCCCGCGACCATCTGGTTCTGCTCGTCACGCACGAGGAGGATCTGGTGGATCACTACTGCGAAACGGTGATCGAGCTGTCCGACGGCAAGGTGGTCAACGTCCGCGAAAACGAAACCGCGAACGGACTGCGCGTAAAAGACAAGAACGACATCTGGCTCGGCGAGTTGGAGAAGCACGAGGAAACCGACGACGGCAGAGTTTCGGTAACCTACTACGGCGAGAAGCCCGCCTCCCCCGTCCGTTTGCGCGTGGTCAACAACGGCGGAAAACTCTATCTGCAGATCGACACGGCGGGCGTACAGGTTCTGGACGACTCCGGCGAGGTTCGTCTGCGCGAGGGCGTATTCGAGGCGCGGAACGAAACCGTGCGCGGCGGCGAACGCGTGAACATGACGAAACTGCCGCCCGTGACGGGGTCGCGGTACGGTCGGCTCTACACCTTCCCCTCCGCCCTGCGGAGCGGTTGGCGCGCGAACTTCGGCAAAACCCGCAAGGGGAAGAAGTTTTTGTTGGTGCTGATGACGCTCTTCTCTGCGGTTCTGGTTCTGATGACCTCGCTGTTCGGCACTTGCATCCGCACGCTCCGGGACGCAAAGACCGCCAACAGCAAAAACACCTTCTACCTCTACACCCCCACCGACAGTGACGTTTCCGAAAAGCTGCTTGCGGCGCTGAACGACCCCTCCAATCCCATTGACGACATTCAGCTGCTCATGGGCTACGGAACGCGCGGGGACGAGGAATTCGTCTTCAACACGGGCTTCTTTGAAACCTTTTCAACCGTCGGCTACGGTCGTTCCGACACAATCGCGGGGCATGCGGTGCTTCTGAACCGCTCCTGCGCGGACGGCAAGAAACTCGTTGCGGGCAAGCAGACCGACCTCGGCAGATCGGATCTGCTGATCTCCTCGGCGATGGCGGATCTGCTTCTGAAGTCAAGCACGGTCGGCTATCTGCGGAATTACGGTGACCTGATCGGGCTTTCCTCGGCATCGCTGTCGGTGACCGCCCCCGCGACTGGCAAAAGCCAGATGCTTTCGATTGCGGGCGTTGTGGAGGACGACGAAGCGGCGATTTACGCGCACCCGCTTGCGGTGGCGCAATACCGTCTTACGCGCGTCCCCTTCTCTCTGGCGCTCCCCGTTACGGCGGGCTACCAAAAGGAACTGACCGCAGGCAACATTGTAATTTGGTCGGACGGTTCGCTCCCCGCCGAAAAGTTGCCGAAAGCAGGCGAAAAGCTGACGGTTCACGGCATCACCTTCACGGTTGCGGACGTGGTCACGGTCAAGCGAGGGGACGAGGAAGACCCGAACGCCGACACCAAGCTGTGGGGCACTTATCTGCTTGTCTGCGAAGAGGATTACATCGCCCTCTCCCGCCAAAACGGCGTGACCGACGCGCGGTTTACGGGAGGTACAATCGCTTACGAGGAAATTTTTGACAGCGAGAAGGTGCTCACCTCCTCCTATTATTACAACGATGACATATCCCGCTTCAGCGCGATCCATTCCACCGACCCGAAGGCGACCGAGGCATGGCTGAAGTCGAATTTCGGCGATCTGAAGGGGCAGCCCGTCAGCGGCGGCTATTACTCCACTGCGCTCTACACGCCCGAGATGCTGTACGAAACCGAGCTGATCGGAAGCCGCGAGTCGATTATTTCGTCTTTCATCAGCATGGCTGTGATTGTCGGCATTCTCTGCGTTTGCATTTACTTCATCATGCGTTCGTCCCTGATGAAGGGCATTCGCGAAGTGGGCATTTACCGTGCGATCGGTGTGACGCGCAAGAATCTGCTGTTCCGTTTCTTTATGGAATCCGCGGTTCTGACGGCGCTGACGACGGTGGTCGGTTTCCTGCTCTCCAGTGCGGTGATGCGGCTCTGGCTTCGCGCCACGCCGCTGATGGAACGTCTCTTCTACTATCCCCTCTGGCTCGCGGGCGCTCTGCTGATCCTCATCGTTGGCGTTTGCCTGCTCTGCGGCGTTCTCCCCGCTCTGACCCTTCTCCGCAAGTCCCCCAGCGAAATTCTTGCGAAGTATGATATCTGAAAGACCTTGGAGGCGCAGAAACCCCTCTTTCGGAGAGGGATTCCTACCCTCCAAGCCTCCCTGACCTCCCGAGAACTTCCCCACAAGACCCCGCCATTTACGAAGTGATAATTTGTTTCGCTTTTTGAGAGTGGCGGGGACTTGGGGGAAGTTTTTTTGTTGGTTGGGGAGGTAAAGATTTTTTGCAGGGTGCGGCTATCGCGCTCGATTGGTGGGTGGGGTGCGTATGGGGAGTGTATGCCTTTCGCAAGTGCAGATTTATCCCCCCTCATCAGTCGCTTACGCGACAGCTTCCCCCCGAGGGGAAGCCTTCTTTACGCTGTGCGAACATGGCAAATATGGCTTTGCATTGTGGTTTGCCTTTGCGATCCGCCCTCATCCGTCGCCTGCGGCGACACCTTCCCCCTCGAAGGGGAAGGCTAT
>CAVGEJ010000115.1:0-8313 GCA_963628215.1 Eubacterium sp. CAG:180 | reverse complement strand
GGGACTTCTTAAGGAGAAGTCCCCTAAGAACCTTCAAGACCTTCAACTAAGGGGATTATTACCCCTTTCTTTTTGTTTGTACAGATTTTAATGTAGCCGTTTGCCGTGCTGCGAATTCCGGCTGCTCCCGCGCCCAATCCCGTCCAGCGGGATTGGGACGGCTGTCGCCTCGCTCCCGCTACCGGATAGAAGTGGTAGGGAAGTTAGTTAGCGGACGGAGGGGGAATGGAATGCGGGGCGCTCCCTTCGGATTGCGCCCCTATAGGGTGCGTAACCCGTTGAAAATAAAAATAAGAGTTGTTAAAGTTTGAAGCACGCTTTATACAGTTTGCAGAGCCTATGGAAGGCTTCCCCCTTGGGGGGAAGCTGTCGCGTAAGCGACTGATGAGGGGGGATAAATCTCCGCTTTCTATATGAATAAGTCAATAAGTATCGTTCAATCAAAGCGGAACGACACACGGGTCGTTCTCTACAACCTCATAGTTTTAACAGATTACGCACTCTGCAGGGGCGCAATCTGCAGGGAGCGCCCCGCAAATCAACCCGCCTCCGTCCATTCACTAACCTGAACCATTTCTATCCGGTAGCGGAGAGAGGCGACAGCCGCACAAATCCCGCTTGACGGGATTTGGCTCGGAGCAGCCGGAATTCGTAGCACGGCAAATGGCTACATCAAAATCTGAACCACAAAAAGAAAGGGGTAAAAATCCCCTTGGTTAAAGTTCTTGAAAGTCTTGAAAACTTCTTTTAAGAAGTTTTCAAGTAGGGTTCGGGGCAACGCCCCGAGGTCTTTTTTTTACCCGCCCCTTGACAAAACGGTGAAAAAGCGATATAATAAAAACATACGATGTAAAACGATTGATTCATAAAGATGGGAGAACGAAGAAATGCCGCCGAAACCGAAATTTACAAGAGAAGAAGTGGTGGAGGTCGCCCTGACATTGGTCGGGGAGCGCGGCATGGCGGCGCTGACCGCGAGAGAACTGGGAGAGAGACTGGGAAGTTCGGCGAGACCGATCTTTACCGTCTTCCGGAATATGGAAGAACTGACCGAAGCCGTGCGTGAAGCCGCTATGCGGAAGTATGACGCGTATGTCGGAGAGGCGGAGCATTATAAGCCGATCTTTAAGGCGTTCGGAGTCCGCACGGTTCTGTTCGCAACCGAAGAACCGAAACTGTTTCAGCTGCTGTTTATGCGCGGGAATCGGGACGAGGAGGGACTTTCCGCCGTCGCCGAACACTTAGGTCCTATGCGTGACTTCTGCATCAGCGCCATTGTCCGCGACTATAGCCTGACCCAAACCGAGGCAAAGCAGTTCTTCGAGCATATGTGGGTCTATACCTACGGGCTGTCTGTCCTGTGCGCCACGGGGATGTGCCACTTCGACGAGGAAACCGTCAGCGTGATGTTGGGGCGCGAATTCATGGGAATGCTCGCGCTAATGAAACACGGCAATTGGGATATGCCAACGCTCCGGGTGAATATCAATTGTGATGAGAAATACCCGAAAACGGAAAATGCAACCGTAGGTTGACAAATTTTCCGCTCGGCTTGCTTGCGCGCAACCGCAAAAAAATGCTATCCTGTAAGCATCACAAGCGGGCAGAAACCCGAGGAGGCATAGAACCGTGATATTGGCAGACAAAATGATTGCGCTGAGAAAGCGCGCGGGATGGTCGCAGGAGGAACTTGCGGAAAAGATGGGCGTGTCGCGGCAGTCCGTGTCAAAATGGGAGGGCGCGCAGTCCATGCCGGATCTTGATAAGATTCTGGCGCTCAGCCGCATTTTCGGCGTGTCGACCGACTACCTGTTAAAGGATGAGATCGAGGACGTGCCGTGCCCCGCGCAGGACACAGCACCGGAGGAAAAGCGCAGGCGGGTCAGCATGGAGGACGCAAACCGCTACCTGAACCTGCGGCGGCAGGCAGCGCCGAAACTGGCGATTGCAACCGCACTGTGCATTCTCTCTCCGATTGCGCTGATTCTGCTCGGCGCACTGTCGGAGACCACGAACCGGATTTCCGAGGGTGTTGCGGCAGGCGTGGGACTGGCGGCGCTTCTGGGACTTGTCGCGGTTGCGGTGGCGTGCGTTGCGTTTGTCTGGTGCGGAACGGTCTGCGGGGCGATGGATCGCCTTTTGGAGGAAGGGGACTTCCGCCGGCAGGTCAAGGCGCACAAAAGCGTCAAGGGCGCAATCAGCGTGATTTATTGGGTCATTGTAACGGCGGTGTTTCTCTTCCTGACATGGGGACCGCACGGAAACGGTCAGCCGAGATACAGTTGGATGGTCTGGGCAATCGGCGGAATCCTGTATGCGGGGGTCATGGCACTGGTCGGTATTTTTGAAAAATCGGAAACGTGAGGAGAGGAAAGAAGAAAATGAAAGCTGTTTTTGGTGCGGTACTCGGCTGTGCGTTGGCAATGTCGCTGACGGCGTGCTTTTTCGGGGGCACGGTGATGTCGGACTCCTACGCAAACGCGGAGGCGTATCACGCGGGGGACTTTGAATACCGCGCGGAGGACGTGCAGAAACTGGAGGTCAACTGGTACAGCGGCGGCGTGACCCTGAAGCGCGCCGATGGCGATACGCTCCGGGTGACCGAAAGCGGCGCGGGTCTGCCAACGGAACAGGCGGTGCACTGGCTTCTGACAGACGGGATTCTGCGCGTGGAATTCTGCGCCTCCGGCTATGCGGGGCGGTTCTCGGGGCAGGACAAGAAGCTGACCGTGGAAATTCCCGCAGGGCTGGACATTGAGGTCACCACCACAAGCGCGGGAATCGCGGCGGAACTCGGAAAGCAGAAGAACGTGACCCTTCAGACCACCTCGGGCACGATTGAGGTGAGCGGCGAGACCGAAGCGGAAGCGCTCCGCCTCGGTACGACCTCGGGGGCGATCAGCGCCGAGCATCTGACGGCGGAGAGCCTGACGGCGGAAACCACTTCCGGTTCGGTTCGGGTGCAGGATGTCAGCGTGACCGACCGCATCCGCCTTGGGAGCACCAGCGGCGGCATCCGTGCGGAGAACCTGAACGCAAACGGCGGGCTGATTGCGGCGGAGAGCAATTCGGGCAGTATCCGCCTTGACACCGTGCGGACGGGCGCGCTGACGGCGGGAACGACCTCGGGCAGCGTGACGGTCGGACTGAACGAATGCCGGGACGCGACGATCGGAACAACGAGCGGCAGTGTGCGGCTGAACCTTTCGCAAAGCCTTGGCGCAACGGTGCGCGCAAGCAGTACAAGCGGCAGTTTCAACGGGAGCGGCTACCGTTCCGAGAACGGCAAGTATATCTGGGGCGACGGTGCTTGCACCGTCAGCATCGGGACTACGAGCGGAAGCATTACGGTGAAATGAGGAACTTTGCAATGGAGCATATCATTGAGATCGAACATCTGAACAAAGCCTTCGGAGACGTGCATGCGGTCAACGACCTGTCTTTTCATGTGCGGGAAGGGGAACTGTTTGCCTTTCTCGGCGTGAACGGCGCGGGAAAGTCGACCACCATTTCCATTCTCTGCGGGCAATTGCGGCGCGACAGCGGGGAAGTCCGCGTTTGCGGCAAGCGCATTGACGGCGGCGTGGGGGAGATCACCCGCCACCTCGGCGTGGTATTCCAGAATTCGGTTCTGGACCGTTCGCTGACGGTGCGCGACAATCTGGAAAGCCGCGCGGCGCTCTACGGCATCACGGGCGCGGCGTTCCGCAGTCGTATGGCGGAACTGGCGGAACTGCTTGACTTCGGCGATCTGCTCGGCAGAACGGTGGGGAAACTCTCGGGCGGACAGCGGCGGCGGGTTGACATTGCGCGGGCGCTGTTGCACCGTCCGCAGATTCTGATTCTCGACGAGCCGACGACGGGACTCGACCCGCAGACCCGCCAACTGCTCTGGCGCGTGGTGCAGGATCTGCGCCGCGACGAGCGGATGACGGTCTTTCTGACCACGCATTACATGGAGGAAGCGGCGGACGCGGACTATGTGGTGATTCTCGACAGCGGCAGAATCACGGCGGAAGGAACGCCGCTTGACCTGAAGAACCGTTACACGGGCGACTTCATCACCTTTTACGGATTGACCGACGGGCAGATTGCGGGGCTCGGTCGCCCGTTTGAGCGCTTGCGCGACGCGGTGCGCGTTGGTGTGAAGGACACTGCCGAGGCAACCGAGTGGATTCTGCGAGAGCCCGGGCTGTTCCGCGATTATGAAATCACAAAGGGGAAAATGGACGACGTGTTCCTTGCCGTGACAGGGAAAAAACTGCAGACGGGCGACGAGCCTGCGGGAGGTGCAAAGGCATGAAAACGGTATACTATCTCACGCGGCGCAACTGCAGACTGTTCTTCAAGGACAAGGGGATGTTTTTCTCCTCGCTGATTACGCCGATCATCCTTCTGGTGCTGTACGCAACCTTTCTTGCCAAGATCTACCGCGACAGCTTTGTAAGCGCTGTTCCCCCTGGACTTGTGTCCGACTCGCTGATCGACGCAACGGTTGCCGCTCAGCTGATTTCCTCGCTTCTGGCGGTCATCTGCGTTACGGTTGCCTTCTGCGCCAATCTGATCTCCATCAATGACAAGGCGAGCGGCGCAATCCGCGACCTGACCGTGACCCCCGTGCGGCGCTCGGCGCTTGCCGTCGGTTACTTCGCTTCGTCGGCGATCGTGACCCTGATCGTTACGCTGACCACGCTTGCCGCCTGCCTGATCTATCTGGCGTTCATCGGTTGGTATATGAGCGTTGCGGATGTATTTCTGCTTCTTCTGGACGTCCTGTTGCTCACGCTCTTCGGAACGGCGATTTCTTCCTGCGTCAACTTCGGGCTGTCGACAAACGGGCAGGCTTCTGCGGTCGGAACGATTGTCAGCGCGGGCTACGGCTTTATCTGCGGCGCGTATATGCCGATTTCAAGCTTCGGAACGGGACTGCAGCGGGTGCTGTCCTTCCTGCCCGGAACTTACGGAACCTGCCTGATCCGCAACCATGCCATGGCGGGGGTTCTCCGCGAAATGCGGGATACGGCGGGATTTCCGGACGAAGTTCTGGAGGGAATCCGCGACTCGATCGACTGCAATCTATCGTTCTTCGGCACGCAGGTCACGATTCCGGCAATGTATCTGATCCTCACGGGCGCAACCCTTTTGCCGGTTGGACTGTACATTCTTCTCAACGCGTTGCGCCGCGCGGGAAAATAATTGCGCAAACCCGAAAAAAACAGAAAAAAAGCCTTGCAAAGAGGGCAACAATATGCTATAATATCAATAGGCGGTTCGCACGGCGCTCCGCCCGGTACTATGTGTCAAGTCGGAGGGGATGTTGAAAATGGAAGTGACGAAACCAACAAAAGGAACGGAAACTGCCGGGGCGGCGGGTAAGATCAACTGGAAAAAGATTCTGCCGATCGTCCTGTGGATCGGATTGGTTGTTTTTGCGGTGGGAGCGGTTCTGCTGCTTGCCGTGGCTGTTCCGCGCGCAACGGCGAACTATCAGAGGGTTCTGTCGGTAATCTGCGCGGTTCTGATGTTGCTTCTGGCGCTTCTCATCGGCGCATACCAGTTGCTCTCGCGCGACACCTATCCGAATTTTTTCCTCTATGATCGGAAAAAGAAAAAGAATATCCCTGTTGAGAAGCTGAAGTCCTCCGTGGTCAGCGAGCGCATGACCTTCCTCTTCACGCGGATTTCCGAATCCCCCGAGCAGCTCTGGAAGGGCGACGTGCTCCTGCATGAGAACGACGTGTTCGGCTACCAGAGCGTTTACAAACCGCTCGTGGCGTACAAGATGCTGTATGACCTTGGCGAGCAAGGACCTGATTCGGGCTACTGGAACTATCTCAAAACCGCGCCGCAGGAAAATCTGAACGCGATCTATGAGGCGTTGGAAAAGGCGGGCGAGAAGAAGATGGTGGACGCATTCCGCCTGATTCTGGAGCGGACGGACGACGATTACGCAAGGGTTAAGGAATTCCTGCGGAAGAATCTGCCCTATCTGCGGAGCAGAATGGTCAACTACGTCGTCAAGCATATCGAGTACTTTTATTGATCGAGACATAGCGGTAGCACCCGTCGGACAGTTGTTTGCGGGTGCTATGCTTTTCTCTGCCCCGCGGCGCGCAGATCGCGCAGGGTGCGGATGAGAAACGGCAGGGTGAGAAAAAAGGTCAGAACATCGGCAACCGCCTGCGAGACGCAAAGCCCGGTCTGCCCCCATATGCGGGGGAGTAGCAGGACGACGGGAATGAAGCACAGTCCCTGCCGTGCGGCGGCGATCAGCGCGGCGGGAAAGGCTTTGCCGAGCGCCTGCAGGAGCATATTGGTCACCGCGATGACACCGTGCAGGAAAAAGACCGCGCACTGCGCGCGGAGCATCACAGCGCCTGTGCGGATGACTTCGGGGTCGGGGCGGAACAACCCGATCAGGCGGGGCGCAAAGATTGCGGTCGGAACAGACAGCGCCGCCATCAGCGCGGTTGCGAGAATCAGCGCAAAGCGGGAGAGCGACAGCACGCGGTCGGGGCGGTTCGCGCCTTTGTTGAAGCCTGCGGCGGGCATCAGCCCCTGTCCGACCCCGAGGCAGAAGCTGTAGAGCAGCAGGAACATGCGCGCGTTGACCGACACTGCCGCCGCAGTTGGGTCGCCCCACTCCCGCGCCTGACGGAGCAGGAGCGCCGAAGCGACCCCCGCCAGTCCTTGGCGGAAGAGGGACGGCGACCCGATTGCGAGCAGAGAGAGAAGCCGGCGCATGGGGCGTTCGCCCTTGCGCGGGCGCAGAGAGACGCGGGTTTTGCCGCACAGGTAACGTCCGAGAAGCAGGAGAAAGCTGACCGCCTGCGAGATGAGAAGCGCGAGCGCCGCGCCGCCGACGCCCATTTCCGCGCGGAAGAGCAGGAGCGGGTCAAGCGCGACGTTGACGAGGTTTCCCGCAACCGTGCCGAGCATGGCAAAGCGAACCTGCCCCTCGGCGCGGAGCAGATTGTTCAGCACAAACACGCCGCACATCAGCGGCGCGGCGGGGAAGAGAAACACGGCATAGGCGCGGGCATACGGGTAAATGCCCTCGGAAGCGCCGAGAAAGCGGATGATCGGTCCTGTAAAGCACAGCCCGCCCAGCGCCACAAGCCCGCCGAGGGCGAGGGACAGGTAAAAGGCGAGGGCGGCGAAAAAGCCCGCGCTCCTGCGGTCTCCCGCTCCGAGCGCGCGGGAGATCAGGCTTCCCGCACCCGTCCCGAGGGTATAGCCGATTGCCTGAATCAGCGCCATGACCGCAAACGCGATCCCGACCGCTCCACTTGCGGCGTTGCCGAGGCGGGAGATGAACCACGCGTCCAGAATCCCGCAGGCGGCGGAGATCAGCAGGGCGGCGGTGGCGGGCAGGGACAGCGAGAGGATCAGCCGCGGCGGCGCGGCGGTCAGCATACGGTCGTTTTTTTGAGCGGTCGCGTTCATGGCAGACTTCCTTTCACAGGCTTTTTGTTAGTATGAACCGCGACGGCAAAGTCAGCCGATGTATTTTTCGGAAAATATCGCATTTCATGAGGTGGACAGGTGGATATGAAGAAACGGTGGAAGGATTTTCTGCACGCGGACATTGCGGTTCTGTTTCTGTCGGGCGTGCTGTTGGTGCTGTTCGCGGCGTTGGAGTTATACCCGAAACTGGATGACGCGGCTTTGCCCGGTCCTCTCGCTCTGCGGTGTCTGTTATTGGTTCTGATCTGTCTGATCTCCTATCTCGGCGGGATTCTTTACCGCGGGCGGACGGGAGACGGGCGCGTGATCGGGTGGCTTCTGACGGCGTACTTCATTCTTTACGTGTATCTGCTTCTGTCGCTGACTCTGATGGATGAGACGTTGCGCCTTGATCCTGCGCGCCTTGAAAGCGCGGGGATGAGCCGTCGGGCGTACTACATGAAGTGGTTTGTAAATTTCCGTCCTTTCTACAGCATTCGGATTGTTTACATTCAGGGCTTTCTGAACGGGCGCATCAATTTCGGTTACATCATATTGAATCTGCTCGGCAATCTTTGCGCGTTCATGCCCATGGCGTTTTTCCTTCCCCGTCTCTGGCGCGCGCAACGGCACTGGTACGTTTTTTTGCCGACGGTCACGCTTCTGGTTGCCGCGGTGGAGGGGACTCAGCTGCTCCTGATGGTCGGTTCTTGCGACATAGACGACGTGATCCTAAATGCGGGCGGCGCGTTTCTTTTCTTCCTCTTCCTCAAAATCCCGCCCCTGCGCCGTCTATGCGACAGGATCTGGGGGTAAGGGGAAGACCTTGGGACTCTGTCCCAAGCCCTGCTTAGGGGACTTCTTAAG
>CAVGEJ010000114.1:0-8351 GCA_963628215.1 Eubacterium sp. CAG:180 | reverse complement strand
CTGTCTGTCTGTCTGTCTGTCTGTCTGTCTGTCTGTCTGTCTGTCTGTCTGTCAAGGCATTGTACATGACCTGTCCCCTCCTTGTCAAGTGATTTTTTGAAAACTTTTCCTTTTGCGACGTTATTATACCACGTTGTTTGTATCTTGTCAAGACCTTTTTCTTAAAATTTACAAATTTTCTTTCGAAGTGGGTGGAGGATTTCTAAAAGTACCCCTGACAATCGGAGATTCTCTATGATAATGCCTTACACGAGTGCCGAGATTCCGCCTGCTGGCGCCCCTTCGGGGTTCGACTGCGCGGCAATGGTTGGTTTTATCGTTCGCCCTTGCACCGCTGTGCCGCTCCGCTCAGAATGACACAGAGGGTGTGGCGTTTTGTGAGATGTAACCCATTCGTTGCAATGTTACTTTAACGAACCAATATTGTACCACTCACGCAAAAAGCCCCCGCTGTGTCATTCTGAGCGGAGCGGCACAGATATCAAAAAACAAGCGATAAAATGAAGAACCGCCGCGGAGTCGAACCCCGAAGGGGCGCCAGCAGGCGGAATCTCGGCACTCGTGTACGGGACTGTATAGCCGTTAACAAGTAACATTCCCCCCGAAGCGGAACGACACATGGGTCGTTCCCTACAACCTCTCATTCTTAACAGATTACGCACTTTACAGAGGCGCAATCCGAAGGGAGCGCCCCGCATTCCCTGCCCTCCGTCCCCCCAACTAACTTCCTACCATTTCTATCCGGTAGCGGGAGCAAGGCGTAAGCCGACAAAATCCCGCTCGACGGGATTTTGTGCGGGAGCAGCCGGAATTCGTAGTACGGAATACGGCTACGTCAGAATCTGAACAACGTAAAGACAGAATCAAAAATCCCATTAGTTGAAGGTCTTGAAGGTTCTTAGGGGACTTCTCCTTAAGAAGTCCCCTAAGCAGGGCTTGGGACAGAGTCCCAAGGTCTTCGGTCTTACTCCCCAAACACCCTGCGGCAGAATTCCGCCGTGTACGCCTCCTTCGCGGGGAAATCCATGGCGCGCTCGTAGATCGCCTCGATCTTGAAGTGAATGCACGCCGCATGCTCCAACTCTTCAATCGCCCCCGAGAGCATCACACGGCGTACCCGCTCCGCATAGTTTACCGACTCCCGCACGCGGCGTAATCCGCCCGTGTCCACAAAACGCCGCATCGAAACACTGCGGTGCGGGTAATGGCAGGACTCTTCGGGCAGAACCGCGAATACCACACCGCTCTCCGTGAAGAATAACCCGTCCGTCCGATCGGGCAGAATCGGATCGCGCGAAACCCGTACCGTAAGCCGCTTTTCCGAAGCCTGACGGTAAAGTTCCCGCATCAGCAGATACGCGCTCCCGTGACAGTCCTCAATCAGGCAGATTTTCTCCGCCTGCGCAAAGTAGGTGTCAAACAGCACCCGCCCGCGCATTCCAACCCCGCGCATCAGAGCGGTTCGGGGACGGAACGCCTTCCCGTCCGGCAGATCGCGCATCAAACGCCCCGCAAAGCGTACAATCGCTCCCTCCCGCAAAAACGGCGCGGTCAGCTCGTCAAGCGATTCCGTCATCCCGCCGTAACCCGCAAGATAACGGTACGCCCGGCGGTATGCCTCCGCCTTTTCCCGATTCAGGCGATCCAATTCGTCCCGCTCCCCGCGAAGCGCCTCCGCCGACCAGAACGCCCCCAGATTCACAATCTCCTCCCGATACCCCGGGCGGCGCGGCTCGTAAACGTGCGGCGCGGTCGCGTCCAGAACCGCAATGCCCTCTTCCCCCTCTTTGGTGAGAATGATCCCGTCGAGCGAATCGGGGTCTGACGAACAGTAAATCATCTCCGCCCGCCAACCGTGCGCCGTGCCCGCGTTTGCAACGTCCCGCATGAAACGGCTCTTGCCCGTCCCCGGTCCTCCCTTGATCGCGTACAGCCGACCGATTCTGCGGTCGTCGAAGGTCTCCGTGTACCAACTCCGAAATCCGCCCGCACTGTTCGACGCCGCGAAGTAAGCGTCCTCCCCATCCGAACGAACTCTTTCCTTTTCCGCCATTTGCCCCGCTCCTTTCGGTGTTTTCGTATTTTGTTATCAGAATATGCAAAGCGCGGCGTTCGGTTCTAATCTTTTTTTCGTGCTCATATAGTGCTGTAGTAAGGGGGTGAGCGGATGCAGATCATTCGGTCGGAAGTGCGGCGCGTGATTCTTCCGCCCGCGGTGGCGGAGGTTCTCCCGCCAAAACTGACGGACGCGCTCGGGCGGCTGTCGCCTGCGGACATCCCCGAAGAACTGCGACTGCATGCGGGGCGGATTGCAACCGTCACCTGCGCGGGGCGGGATATCCCGACCGACGTAACCCTGACCCGCGAGGACATGCGCGACCTGCTTCTGCGGGTCTGCGGCGGCTCGCTTTACGCCTACCGCGACACCATCAGCCAAGGCTATATCGCCATGCGGGACGGTGTGCGGGTCGGCGTGGTCGGAAGCGCGGCGGTTGAAGGCGGACAGGTCATCGGCGTGTCCGAGGTCACGGGGCTGATGTTCCGCCTGCCGCACGCGGTGCGCGTCAACGCCGCCCCGGTGGTCGACCTGTTGCGGCAGGAACGCCTGCTGCGCGGAATCCTCATCTACGCCCCGCCCGGAGTCGGCAAAACCACCCTGTTGCGGGCGGTGACGCGCGAAGCGGCGCAGGAATGGCGCACGGTTGCGGTGGACACCCGGGGCGAACTGGCGCCTAGCCTTGACGGGGGCGAATTGCGGTTGGATATTCTTTCCGGCTACCCGCGCGACGTGGGACTGGAGATCGCGGTGCGGTGCATGGCGGCGCAGGTTGCGGTCTGCGACGAAATCGGCGGCGCGAAGGACGCCCGCGCGGTGTTGTCCGCCGCCAACCACGGCGTTCCGCTGGTCGCAACGGCACACGCCGACACGGTTGCGGGGCTGTTGCGAAGGGCAGACATCCGCGCGCTTCACCGCGCAGGGGTATTCGGCGCTTACGTGGGCATCGAACGCGCGAAAGAGGCGGGGTTCTCCTATCGGATCACCATGCGGGAGGAGGTCCGCCTTGACAACGCTTAAATTCATCGGGTGTCTCCTGATTCTCGCGGCGGGCGGCGGCGCGGCGGCGCTTTCGGTCAGAACCGAGCGGCGGCGGTTGGAAGTTCTGGACGGCTGGATTGACCTGATCGCCTATGTCCGCTCGCGCATCGACTGCTTCCTGATGCCGCAGAACGCCATTCTCGCTTCCTGCGGGCGGGAGCTGATCCTGCGTTGCGGGGGAACGCTCCCCTGCCCCGGGTTTGCGGCGCTTGCCCGCGCGGCGGGACGGCATCTCACCCCGGAATGCGCCCGACTGGTCGGCGCTTTCGCACAGGGGATCGGCAGCGGGTATCGGGAGGAACAGGTGCGCGCGTGTGACTATTACATC
The DNA here is from genome assembly GCA_963628215.1 of Eubacterium sp. CAG:180. GTDB lineage: Bacteria > Bacillota > Clostridia > Oscillospirales > CAG-272 > UMGS1865. The sequence continues at coordinate 4,926 of CAVGEJ010000114.1, read as the reverse complement.
GACGCATTGCGCGAAATCCGGAAAAAACAGGCGGAGGCACTCCCCGCGCGGATACGGGTGCGGGTTGCGCTCTGCCTGACCGCGGCGCTCGGCGCGGCGATTCTGTTATGGTAGAAAGGAATGCGAAAAGCATGGATATTTCCCTCATTATCAAGGTTGCGGGCGTTGGAATTCTCGCGGCGATCGCCGCCCAGATTCTCAGCAAAACGGGACGGGACGAACAGGCGATGTTCGTCACCATTGCGGGAATGATTGTGGTGCTGATGCTTCTGGTCAGCCAGATCCGCGAACTGTTCGATCTGGTTCGCTCGGTGTTCGGGGTATGACGGCGCATGGATACGGTTCGGATCTGTCTGTTTGCCGTGGCGGGCGTGACGCTCGCAATCCTGTTGCGGCAGTGGCGGGGCGAATTCGTGCCGCTTTTGCGGTTGGCGCTGGCGGCGGTATTCGCGGGGGCGATCATTGCCATGTCCGCCCCGCTTGTTTCCTACATCCGAACGCTGACCGAAGCCGCAGGCGTGCCCGGGTATGCGGAATTCCTGCTCAAGGCGCTCGGCATTGCGGTGCTGACCCAATGTTGCGCGGAACTCTGCCGCGAAAGCGGAGAGAGCGGCGTGGCAAACGGCGTGGAACTGGCGGGAAAGGTGGAAATTCTGCTTCTGGCGCTCCCGCTGATCGCCGAAATTCTTTCCACCGCGCGCGAATTGCTCTCGCTTGCCTCGTAATGCTTCTGCTCCTTCCGTTTCTGCCCGCGCTCCAGGTTTCTGCCGAAGCGGAAAGCGCCGACAGCATCGGGGAAAGCGTTCCGCCCGAATATGAGGACTTTCTGGCGGCGATTCCCGAGGACATCCGCGAATACCTCCCCGAGGAACTGTTTTCCTCGGACAGCGGAACGCTTGCCGACGGCGCGGGCAAACTGAGCGATTTTTCCTACCTTCTGGAAACGGTTCTGCGCACGGTCGGACTTCGGCTCGGGGACTGCCTGCGCCTGCTTGCACAGATCACGGGACTGTTGCTTCTCTCGGCGGTTGCCTCGGCTTTGCGGGACTCCATGCGGAGCGAATCGGTTGGGCGGGCGTTCTCCTTCTGCTCCACGCTCGCCATTCTCATGGCGCTTCTCTCGGGCGGCTACACGACGGTTCGGGTGGCGGTGGATTACTTCTCCACGCTCGGAAAAATGACCTCCGCCGCCATTCCCCTGCTCGCCACGCTCTATGCGATGGGCGGAAACGTCACCGCCGCCGCGTCAGGCGCGGCAGGACTGACGGTCTATCTGACCCTGACCGAGGAACTGGTGGGAAAAACCGTCGTCCCGTTTGCGGGCGTCTGTCTGGCATTCGCGGCGATGGAGGCGGTGGACTCCAATATGCGGCTCGGAACGCTCGCGGCATCCGTCAAAAAGCAATACACCACACTGCTCGCCTTTCTTATGACGCTCCTGCTTGCCATGCTCTGCGCGCAGACCACGCTCGGCGCACGTGCCGACACGCTTGCCATGAGAGGGGCAAAATTTGCGGCGGGCAACCTGATTCCCGTGGTCGGCGGATCGGTATCGGAACTGCTCCGGACGGTCAGCGCGGGGGTTGGATACCTGCGCGGGACGGTCGGCATCTCGGGGGTTCTGCTCCTGTTGCTCACGCTTCTGCCCGTGCTTGCGGAACTGCTTCTCTACCGTCTGGTCTGGCAGATCGGCGCGTCGGTTGCCGACCTTGTGGGATGCACGTCCGAGAAAAAGCTGTTGGACGAGGTTGCCTCGCTCTGCGGCTACCTTGCGGCGGCGGTGAGCATCTGCTCGTCGGTCTTTATTCTCGCGCTGACCCTGTTGGCGCACTGCGCCTCGGCGATCGGATAGGAGGTGCGGAGATTCAATGACGGCTTATCTGCTGACGCTGTTCGGCTCTGCGCTCGCCGTGGCTCTGGTCGACCTGTTAGTCCCCGAGCGCGGCAGGAAGACCGTGCGGCTCATTTCGGCGCTCTTTCTGCTTTGCGTACTCTCCGCGCCGCTCCCCCGCGCCTTTCGTGCGATCCGCGACTACACGATTCCCGACGCGGCGCAGGACGCGCGCGAAGAATATACGCAAAAAATGAAACAGGCAATGGAATCCGCCTCCCGCACCTATTTTGCGCGGACGCTGACCGAACTGATCGGGGAACAGTTCGCACTGGCGGAAGGCTCGGTGCGGTGCGAAATCGAATGGGAGGCAGACAACGGAACTGCGCCGAAAAAAATTACGGTCATTCTGTCCGGCTCTGCCATCTGGCGCGACCCGGAAAAAATCGAGTCCTTTGTCATAGATCTGATCGGCTGTGAATGCGTCACGGCAATCGAATAGGAGGATATATGTTCGGTTTCAAAAAAAACGGGGAGAACGGCGAAGGCGGAAACGGCGGCGCGTGGCGGGTCTGGCTGATCCCCCTCGGCGCGCTGTGCGGAATCCTGCTGTTGGTATTCGGAAGCGGAGTCGGAAGCAAAAAACAAGCAAGCGACGCGCCCGCCGAAACCGACAATTCGGAACAGATTCTCGCCGACTATCGCAGTGCGTTGGAGCAGGACATCCGCAAGCTTTGCGAATCGGTGGACGGCGTGGGAAACGTTACGGTCGCGCTGACGCTCTCGGGCGGATTCTCGGACGTTTATGCCACCGAAGCGGGTCGGGACGGTGGCGAGCAGTATGTCATCGTCGGCAGCGGCTCAAATGCCTCGGCGCTGAGACTTTCCCGCAACGCCCCCGAAATCGTCGGCATCGGAATCGTTTGCCGCGGCGGCATGAATTCCGCAGTCCGGCAGGAACTGACCGCCCTGCTCTCGGCGGCGTACCATGTTCCAACCAACCGCATTTATATAACGGAAGCGAAAAAAACAGGCACATAATGCCTGCCCGCCGCATATTATAAAGTTCCGTCGCATAGAATGAAATGAAAAACATTTTCGAGGAGGAAATCGAAATGAAAAACAAGAATTACGCGCTCAGCCCCACTGCGGATAACTCCGCTACCCCCCGCAAAAAAGAGGGAAAGTTCCGTCTGTTCATCATGAAGATCGGCAAGCGGAATATCATCATCACCGCGTCGGTTCTGCTCATCGGCGTTGCGGTTCTGCTGAACTGGGTTCTCTTCTCGGGCGCAAAGACGGGCAAGGACGGCTACAAGGATTACGACAAGCCGAACGGCAGTCAGGAAGAACAGAAGGGCGACGACGCGCCGACCGACCAGAGCGAAACCTACTTCTCGGCAACGCAGGTCAGCCGCCAGAGAGCCAGAGACGAGGCGCTGGAGGTTCTGCAATCGGTGGTTGACAACAAGGAATCGAGCGAGACCGTAAAGGCGGAAGCGCTCGCGGGCATTGCCGCAATCGCGGATGAGATTCAGAAGGAAGCGAACATCGAATCCCTTGTCACCGCAAAAGGCTTTGAACAGTGCGTGGCGGTGATCTCGGGAGAAAAGGTTCAGATCGTGGTCAAGGCAGAGGAATTGCAGCCCGCCCAGATCGCGCAGATCAACGAGATTGTGTACGCCCAGACCGGCATCGCGCCGACCGGCGTGACCATCATCAACAAGAAATAATCCGAAAATACCCCCGCGAAGCGTTTGCCTCGCGGGGGTATAAAATGGATTTCGGTACGCTCACGCGGCTGTCGTTGCCGCCGGGACATTCTCCCAGAAGAAGTGGTACGGGTAGGTCTGCGACCAATAGCAGGTATAGAAGGAATACAGACCGAACGCAACAAAGGCACTGCAAATGCTGTATTTAAGGAGCATCCGGAATTTGAAATTCCGCACGTGCGCCACGATATTCGGGAGTGCAATCACCAACGCAACCATGAAATAGTACCCGAGCCGCTCGGCAATCTGATTGATGTTGCTGAAGCACTGGCACACGCAGGCAAAGTAAAACACATTGAGGAAACCGCCGCTGATGTCGTCCTCTTTATCCCAGAACACCACGCAGAACAGGTAGATCAGCCAGAATACCAACATCAGGCGGTAAGCGCCCGTATCAACCGGAACGGTGCTCTTATGCATCAGCTTCATTGCCAGATTGAACAGCTGATATCTGCCAAGGAAGATTCCTCCCAACACGGGGATTCCGAGCAGTCTCTGCCACCGTTTCAGCTTCAGGTGGTAAGCGGGGTATGCGACCAAAAAGACGAGCGCAGAGCCGTGGAACAGCCACGCAAGGAAGGTCAGGAGAAGGAACGGCGCCCATTTTTTCTTTTGAATGAACGGGTACGCAATGCAGCAGATTCCAACCGCAATCGCCTGCCGCAGGGTGGAAAACACGATCAGAGCACACGGCAGACCGAGATAAACCACCATGGAAAAGTCGTAATCCTCGCTGTAAAGCGCAATAACAAGTCCAACGGGAACAACGGACAGAATCGCGCAGGCAATCAGCAGGGTCTGGTTGTCGGTTGAAATATAGGAAAGCAGTTTATTGAAGAAGACATATCCCCATTCGTAGTTCTGCCAGTTCTCAAGCGCAAACAGGTCGCTGAAGGACAACTCGGCGATCTGCTGATAGGACGCCAGATATCCGATCGGCTCGCCGTAGTGCAGATCAATTCCCATGCTCGGATGACGGAGCGCGACAAGCGCCGTAAACAGAAGGGTCATGAGAAGGATTCCCCACACATGGCGTTTCCCGGGACAATTCCGATGATAGAAGGTATACACGCCGAACAGAGCGATCAAACAATAAAAAACGATATAAACCGCCATATCTTCCTCCTTTTTCTCTCGGTTCGCCATGTCCCCGAAAACGGGTTGACGTTTTATTATATCATAAAACAGTCCGAATGTCAAGGTTTGCGGGAGGAAAAGCCAGGGCAACAGCATTTACTTTTTCACAAAAACATGGTATAATAGTGGACATGAAAGTAAGCGAATTGAAAGAAAGCATTACCAACATAACAGAACCGCGGCGTG
>CAVGEJ010000113.1:0-8360 GCA_963628215.1 Eubacterium sp. CAG:180 | reverse complement strand
GACAAGAGCTTTTTCTCTGTGATTTTTCTTCTCCTGCGGGAATGAAAATTTTTTTGATCTTTTTTATTGACTTTTTATAGCTGGTCTTTTATTTTGTAACACGGCATCAAACCACTTACATTATACTCGGAGGTTTAACTCTTTTCAACCTTTTTTATTTTGGGCTTGCTTATAGCTCGCCCTTTTTATTGTCGCTCCGCTCGTTTCCCACTCCCCCAGTAGAACTGGGGGGTTATTTGGATAACCAAAAAAGGAGGTTCGGGGAATTCCCCGAACCTCCGAATGTTTTTTGGATTACTTCTTCAGATTTGCTTCCAGCGTAGCCAGTTCGTCGTACATCTCCTGCGGGACGCGGTCGCCAACCTGCTTGTAGAACGCCTTGATGTTCTCCACATCCTCAAGCCAGCTCTTCTTGTCAATCGTCAGCAGATCCTTGACTGTGTCAACCGTCACGCCGTCCAGACCCTCAATGTTGATGTCCTCGGGCTTCGGAACGTATCCGATCGGGGTTTCCACAGCGTCAACCTCACCCGCGCAACGGGCGAGAATCCACATGACAACGCGCATGTTGTCGCCGAATCCGGGCCAGATGAAGTGTCCCTCGTCATCGGTGCGGAACCAGTTGACGTGGAAGATCTTCGGAGCGTGCGGAATGTGCTTGCCCATCTCCAGCCAGTGTGCAAAGTAGTCGCCCATGTCGTAGCCGACAAACGGACGCATTGCCATCGGGTCGCGGCGAACCACGCCGATTGCGCCTGCCGCAGCGGCGGTCGTCTCGGAAGCCATGATCGAGCCGACGAACGCGCCGTGCTGCCAGCTTCTGGATTCATACACCAGCGGAGCGGTCTTGGCACGTCTGCCGCCGAAGATGATTGCGGTTACCGGAACGCCCTTCGGGTTGTTGAACTCGGAGGACAGGCAGGGGCAGTTGGTTGCCATTGCCGTGAAACGGGAGTTCGGATGCGCGCAGGACGTGTTGATCTTGTCCGCCTTGTCGTACTTCGTGTAGTCCCACTTCTCGCCCTTCCAGTTGATGGCGTTGTGCGGGGGCTGATCGTTCATGCCTTCCCACCAGACCGTGTTGTCATCGAGGTTGTGCCCCACGTTGGTGAAGATGCAGTTCTTTCTGGTGGTCATCAGCGCGTTGTAGTTGGAGTGTTCGTTCGTTCCGGGCGCTACGCCGAAGAAGCCGTTCTCGGGGTTAACGGCGTAGAGTCTGCCGTCCTCGCCCACGCGCAGCCATGCAATGTCGTCGCCGACGGTCCATGCCTTGTAGCCCTTCTTGCGGTAAACTTCCGGTGGAATGAGCATTGCAAGGTTGGTCTTGCCGCAAGCCGACGGGAACGCCGCCGTGACGTACTTGACCTCACCCTTCGGATTCTCGATGCCGAGAATCAGCATATGCTCAGCCATCCAGCCTTCTTTTCTGCCGAGGTAGGAAGCAATGCGGAGCGCGAAGCACTTCTTGCCGAGCAGAACGTTTCCGCCGTAAGCCGAGTTGACCGACCAGATGGTGTTGTCCTCGGGGAAGTGGCAGATATAACGGTTCTCTTCGCTGCAGTCGGCGGTTGCATGCAGACCCTTGACGAAGTCCGCGCTGTCGCCGAGCGCGTCCATCACGCTCTTGCCCACGCGGGTCATGATGATCATGTTCAGCACGACGTAGATGGAGTCGGTCAACTCAATGCCGATCTTGCCGAACTCCGAGCCGACAATGCCCATGGAGTAGGGGATAACGTACATCGTCTTGCCCTTGTAAGAGCCGGTGTACAGCTTGGTCAGCTTTGCGTAGCACTCCTGCGGGTCCATCCAGTTGTTGATGTTGCCCGCGTCCTCTTTCTTGCGGGTGCAGATGAAGGTTCTGCCCTCCACGCGCGCCACGTCGTTGACGGCGGTGCGGTGCAGGTAGCAGTTCGGATACTTTTCCTCGTTCAGCTTAATCAACTCGCCGGTCGAGCAGGCGATGCGGCGCAGGCTCTCTGCCTGTTCCTCGCTACCGTCGATCCATACGATGTCCTTCGGCTGAACCATGTCAGCCATCGAACGAATCCAATCCTGAACGTGCTTGTTGCTTGTCATGATCGTTTCTCCTTTATATCTTGATTTTGTTAAAACATTGTCAATCGATGGCGATTTTCTGCAATCCAATCGTCACCCAGTATATATTTTACACCCTTTTACACCGCTTTTCAAGTGAATTTTCAAAAGGTTACAGAAAATTCACCATTTTGCAGACCACGAAACAGTCGTATGAGCGGACTATGCGTTTATTGTAAGTTGGAGATGTCAAGCGCCTATATAAAAGCAATGAAGAATATTTAGAAAAATACTTGACAAATATGACGAAAAGTGGTATACTATGATTTTCCAAACAAATTTTATATGGACTGTGAACATATGCTAACATAAGTTGGTATGTCTTTTTGTTGCATCCCTTATTGGAATAGGTAAAAATGCAAATTCCATTATAGGGGTGTGTAAAAAGCATATCTGTATAAAATTTGTTTGGCGACAATCGGAGTTTGCGTTTTTCGTGCGCTTACTTCGATTGGCGCACTTTTTTACTTTATTTTAGGAGGATTTTGCAATGAAAAACGGAACTCGACCCTCAAAAATCTTTGATAAAGTTGTATCCACTGGATTGGGAATCTTATTAACGGTTTCTGTATTATCGTCTTGTGCGGAAGTGAATCCGATTCCTGCCGGGGAAAATGAAAAAAACGGAAAATCGGCATATGACATTGCTGTAGATGATGGATTCCAAGGAACTTACACTGAGTGGTTACTATCTTTAAAAGGAGAAGAGGGTGACACCGGAGCGCAAGGCGAAAAGGGAGAGAAGGGCGACACCGGAGCGCAAGGTGAAAAGGGCGAGAAAGGCGATACCGGAGCACAGGGCGAAAAAGGCGAGAAGGGCGATACCGGAGCACAGGGCGAAAAAGGAGATAAAGGCGATACTGGAGCGCAGGGCGAAAAAGGCGAGAAAGGCGATACCGGAGCACAGGGCGAAAAAGGAGAAAAAGGCGACACCGGAGCACAGGGCGAAAAAGGAGAAAAAGGCGACACCGGAGCGCAAGGCGAAAAGGGCGAAAAAGGTGACACCGGAGCGCAAGGCGAAAAGGGCGAAAAAGGCGACACCGGAGCGCAAGGCGAAAAGGGCGAGAAAGGCGACATCGGAGCGCAAGGCGAAAAAGGCGAGAAAGGTGATACCGGACGTGGAATATTGAAGATTGAAGTAATTGATGGCTTTTTGTGGATTACATATACAGATAATCCAGATGAAAAGGTGAATGCCGGAAAGATTTCGCAGGGAGAGGATTATGAAGGGACTGAAGGTCTTGAGTTTTATCCATTGCCGGATGGAACGGTTGGCGTAAAAGCCGGCAGGACTCTTTATCTTGAAGAAGTAACAATTCCTGCCGTTTACCAAGGAATGATTGTGAGCACTATTTTGGATCACGCATTTGAAAATGCCTATAACTTGAAAAAAATTGCACTTCCGACGAGCATAACTGCAATTTGCTCATATGCTTTTTACGGGTGTAAAAATGCGGAAATAACCATTGGTGTCGGAGTCAATAAAATTGGCGCAAACGCATTTTACGAATGCACACCGGATAATATAACTTTTGAGGATGAAGAAACTTGGAAGGAAGCGATGAAGGGAAAATCAGCCTATAATTATAAATATATAACCACACCTGAAGGCGGTATAAGTGAGACGACTACAACAAATACAACGAAATATCTTGTTAACGGTTTTTCTTTGAGTGAACTGATAACTGGAGACGTCAGTGCGTTAATTTATTTAAACAACAGTTATGCAGCTAAAATTAACCCGGACAGATGGCCTCCTAAGTATGAAACATACAGTTTATATACAATTGAATGGTCAAAGTAAATATCAAAATTCCGCCGAATGTAGGTATATTCGGCGGAATTTTGATATTAGCACCCCGTCAGAATTGCCTGTCCGATCAGGCGCTGTCCCTCTTCGGTCGGATGGATGCCGTCGGAGCAGAGGAGGGAGACCGAGTCCCAAACGCCGAGAAACGCGGAGCGGATGTCAAACAGACGGCACTTGCATTCCCGCGCAACGCGCGAGACAATCATCGAGTAGCGCTCCTGAAACCGATAGATGTGTTGGGGAGAGCCGAGCCACTTCAGAATATTTTTCTCGGATAACCCCTTGCGCGTGATGAAACGCAGGTAATGCTCCCCGTCAATCGGGGGCAGATTGACCAGAACCGGTTCCATTCCCGCCGCGCGGACATCGCCGATCATGCGGCAGAGATTGTCGCGGTAAAGTTCCGCGTCGGTGCGCGGCAGATGCAGGTCGTCGGGCGAGGCGCTCACTGCCTGCCAGTCAAAATCGCAGTCGTTTCCGCCAAACTCCAGAATGGCGTAGTCCGCGCGCATTCCCGAGGAGAGGTCGCGCTCCACCATCGCCACCCCCTGCGCCGAGGTCATGCCCATGCGCGAACGGTTGGTAATCTCCATTCCGCGCGCCTCTGCAATCAATTCCGCCGCAGGGCAGGGCGAGAGACGGTAACGGTCGCGCGCCGCGTCATAAATCACGCCGCGCGCAACGGAATCTCCCCACACAATCGCTTTCTTTTGCTTGCTCATTTTTGCTGTCCTCCTGTATCATGAGGTATATCATGCCGTGTTATGCAGTATTCGATACTATTATATCAGCTATTTGTGATGATGTCAAGAGGGATTGAAGAAAAGATTGTGAATTCTGAGGAAAAACAGGGGATTCCCATAGTGTGGGACGGGGACGGGGAAAATATTCCTGTGGAACAAAATGCAAAGAGGAAAAAAGGAAAGGACTGAAGTCGAGGTTCGACTTCAGTCCCTGCTGCGGAGCTTTATTAAATAGGGTTGTTTAACCGATACTGTTTTCCCGATCAAATCGCTTTTTATCAAAAATTGCACGGTCTTTGTACACAAGAATCGGGACGAGCGTCAATTGTTGCAGTTTCTCATAAACGTTCAGACTGATAGGCTCTTGGCTTTCGCATAAATCGCCGAAATCATCGGTATATTCGAATTTCAGATTGTATACCGTATAATGGGAAACACATCCGTTGACCGTTTCGGTTACTTCTGTTTCCGACAAATCGATGATTTTGCCGCTTTCGGCGTGTCCTTTACGGGCAACATCCATCGATTTTCTGCCGTCCAGAACCATTTTGATTCCGTTGCAGATAAAGCCTATCGCCGCCAGCGCGATGAATCCGCCGATCAGACACATGAACACGCTCCCGAATTGATCCTCCGAATCGTGCGAATCGATACCGGAAGTAATAACGGTAATCGCAATGGCAATCGCGATCAGAGCGATGATAATTCTGACAATACCGCCGGTCATTGTCCCGCGATTGAATTTTTTCTTTTCCATAGAATTTACCTCTTTGCCTTTCGGGAAGATTACAGAGCCGCCATTTGATTTTTATACCATATTATAACACTGTTTCGCGGCGATGTCAAGAGGGATTGAAGAAAAGATTGTGAATTTCAGGGTAGAATTGACTGTAGTATTGGATGCGGAAGCGGAAAATCATTCGGATGCGGAGAAAAAATGAGTTTTGCAAACCGCAGTCACAGTTCTGCCAACCGGAAGAGGATGGGAATGCTTACGCAAGAAGCGAGATGGGACACCAGAACCATTCCTGCCGCCGTTTGCGTGTCCCGCCCGTAAGCGTTCGGAATTACGATGGTGTTCAAGCCGAGCGGCATTGCCAGAACGGCGATTGCACAAATGTGAAAGTCGGGGGAGAAGGGGATCACATGGGAAATGCCGAGAAACAGAAGCGGATAGACCGCCAACCGCAGAACCGTGACGGCATAAAGGCTTTTTTGCCGCAGCACAACGCGGAGATCGGCGTCGGCAACCGTCATGCCTGTCAGGAGCATGGCAATCGGGGACATACAGTCTCCGAGCGTGTCGACCGCAGTGCGGAGAAAAGAGGGAATCCAAAGCCCCGACAGTCTAAGCGCCATGCCCGCAAGCATTCCGAAAAAGAGCGGATTTGCCAACCGCCGGAGCGCAGCGCCGACGCCTTTCCCGTTCCCGCCCTCCATCAGAAGTGCCGGTACGCCCCAGACCGAGATGAGAACCCACAGCACCAGTGTGAACAGCGTGTATTGCGGAAAGAGGTCGGGGAACAGCGCGCGCACCACCGCGTTTCCCATGAAGCCGAAATTCGAGAAGCACAGACCGTAGCAATAAATTCTGCGCAGATAGGAATCCTTGGTGCAAAGGCGGCTGAAGAGAAGCGACAGCGCAATGACAACCGCCTCCAACGCAAGACTGCCCGCCAACAGCGGCAGGGAGGAGACGAGCAGGGAGCGGTCTGCTCCGCCCAAAAAACTCCCCATTCCGACTGCGGGGAGAAAAAGAAGACTTTCCAACCGGGACAGGATCGAAGCGGTGTTTTTCGGAACGAAACGGAATCGCGCCAAAGCCCATCCCACGGCGATCAGGAAAAGCAGAAACAGCATTTGCCGGACGGTTGCTTCCAAACCCTCCATAATCAGAACAAAACCTTTCCTTCCCACTCCGGCGGGGGCGTCAGTTCAAGGAGCGCCGCCGCGGTGGGAGCAAGATCCAGAATGGTTGCCGACTGCCATTCCCGCCCTGGGAGGAACTCTTCTCCGATTCCGAACATCGGGATTATCCGATCTTCGGGGATATCCTTTCCGTGTGTGCGTTCATGCCCGCCGTGGTCTGCTGTCAGAAGGATCGAATGGGTTTGCCCGACCTCGTCCAGAACCCGCCGCACCTGATCCAGCGCCGCAGAGATCCGCGCAAGATATTCGCCTGTCATCCAACCGTGGTTATGCCCGCCTTTTTCGTCGGTCTCCACAAGATAGAGAAAGAGGAAATCCGGGTCAAAGCGGCGAATGCATTCCAACGCGCGGTCGGTCAGATAGGCGTCGCTCGGGTCGGTTGCATATGACCACAGATACTCCGATACGGTGAGCGATCTCGGCTTGGCGATTGCACGGAGCGGTTCCCATCCGTAAAACATTGCCGTGCTTCTGCCCGCCGCGTGCGCGAGATCGATCAGCCCCGGGAAATCCGGTTGGTCGTTGTCCCCCAACTCGCCAAGCCGACTTGGCGGGGCACTCTGAAACAGCGCCCTGTGGCAGGGGAGGGTCTTGGTTGGAAATACGGTGGTTCCGTGAAGGGTATAACTCCCGCGCCGCATCAATTCCCCGGCAAACGGATTCCCGCAGGCGAGGAAGCCGTCGGGGCGCATTCCGTCGATGGTGATCAGGATGGTTTTCTTCATTTCTTATTACTCTCCTTTCCGTACCGGATCTGTCCGAGAATCCGATTCCGCCCGGCAATATGCGCCGGAATGGTGTTCGGATCTTCGGAGGCAACCGCCATGGACAGCGCGTCGATGACGCAGATATGAGCGACCTGCGCAGAAACCGCCTCCACGGGGTAGTTCCGCTCGTCCGAAAAAACCGTAATGCGCAACGCGCACTCCTGCGCCAGCAGACTGTCAGCAAAACTGGTGAGCGCAACCGTGGTTGCTCCCGCTTCCTTCGCCAGACGCAATGCGTCGACCGTTGCTTTGGTTGCGCCGCTGTGCGAAATGCCGACCGCCACGTCTCCGCGCCCCAGATGAATGGCGGTAACCCCCATAAAGACCACGTCGGTACAGCTTGTGGCATTCAGACCGAATTGTGCAAACCGATAAGCGGCGTCCACCGCAATGACGGATGACGTGCCAACCCCGAAAAAGACCAGTCTTTTGGCCGAACGGAAGGCGGAGCAGACCGAGTTGATGCATTCCGCAGGAATCATCTGCAACGTGTCCTCCAACGTCCGGATTCCCGAGCGAAAGACTTTTCGGAACACGGTTTCGGGAGACCCGTCATCCTGAATTGCGGTGGGGATTTCATTGTCGGATTGTCCTCCGAGCTCTTCGGCGAGCCGTTGCTTCAGCTGAGAGAGACCGTCCAGACCGACCGAGCGGCAGAAGCGCACGACGGCGGAGGGCACTACCCCGCTTCCGTTGCCAGTTCTTTTACGCTTTTCTGCGTGACCTCGCGGGGGGCTGCCAGAATCGTGTCCGCAATCCGTTTCTCCGCGTCGGTCAGACGGTCGTATTTGTTGTGAAATTCCGGTAAAAGCAAAATCTGCCTCCTTGCGAAATAAAATTTCATTTTTAAATGCGATAATAGAATTTAATTCCAAATATAGTATACAGCATGAAACAGAAAATGTCAAGTGGTTTTGTAAGCCCCAAATACCCCCTTGTCTTAAAAAATCTTTTTCGCCGTGGTACAATGAAGTAGAAGCGACTTCAAGGAACTGAAACGAACTGCAACGGAAG
>CAVGEJ010000112.1:0-8369 GCA_963628215.1 Eubacterium sp. CAG:180 | reverse complement strand
GGTCAGGGAGGCTTGGAGGGTAGGGAGACCCCTCCGAAAGGGGTCTCCCTGCGCCTCCAAGGTCTTTCCTTCCTCCCCCCGTCAGACCTTCTCCCCGAACGTGTCGGGATGGGCGGGGTCGAACTGCTCGTTCGCCCACATCACCGTGACAAGATCCTCCGTGTCGGAAAGGTTGATGATGTTGTGCGTGTAGCCCGGGAGCATGTGAACCGCCTCGATCTTCTCGCCCGAGACCTCAAACCGCAGAACCTCGTCCGAGCCGATTCTGCGTTCCTCAATCATGCCGTGACCCGATACCACAATGAAAAATTCCCATTTCGAGTTGTGCCAGTGCTGCCCCTTTGTAATCCCCGGCTTGGAAATGTTCACGCTTACCTGCCCGCATTTCTCGGTTTTCAACAGCTCCGTAAAACTTCCCCGTGCGTCAACGTTCATCTTCAGCGGGAACGCCACCTTCTCCTGCGGCAGATAGGACAGATACATCGAGTACAGCTTCTTCTCAAAACTGCCGTCCGGAATCTCGGGAATCACCAACGTCTCGGGCTGATCGCGGAACTTTTGCAGACACTCCACAATGTACCCAAGCGTTACCCGGTGCGTCACGGGCGCGGCGCAGTACCTGCCGCCCTCGGTCAGAACCGTGTTCACACCGTCAAATTCACAACGGTGCTCCCGCCCTTCCAACGCGTCGAATAGTTCCTCCACCAGATCGTCGATGAACAATAACTCCAATTCCACCGACGGATCGTTGACCGTAATCGGCAGATCGTGCGCAATGTTGTTGCAGAAGGTCGCAACCGCGCTGTTGTAGTTCGGTCGCGCCCACTTGCCCGCAAGGTTCGGGAAACGGTAAACCAACACCTTCGCGCCCGTCTCTTCCCCGTAGGCAAATACCAAATCTTCCCCCGCCTTCTTGCTCCTGCCGTAGTCGCCGTCGTAGCGCCCGATGCAGGTCGCCTGAATCGAGGAGGAAATCATCACGGGGCACTTGTTCCCGTGCTTTTTCAGCGTATCCAGAAGCACGGACGTAAAGCCGAAATTGCCCGCGCGGAATTCGGCAGGGTCTTTCGGGCGGTTCACCCCCGCAAGGTGGAACACGAAATCCGCCTTCGCGCAGAATCCGTCCAGTTCCTCCGCCGTGCCGTCGATGTCGTATTCGTAAATTTCCTCAATCCGCAGGTTCGGTCTTGTGCGGTTCTTGCCGTCGCGCAGATTCTTCAGATTCTCGCAGAGATTCCGCCCGACAAAGCCCTTCGCCCCCGTTACCAGTATGTTCATTGCTCTTTTCTCCAGACCATCTTATTGACCACGCCCGTGTAGGACTGAATGATCTTGACCACCTTGGTGGAAACATTCTCTTCCACGTAATCGGGCACGGGAATGCCGTAGTCACCGTTCCGGTTCATCTCCACCGCCGCGTCAACCGACTGAAGCAAGCCCTTTTCGTCGATGCCCGAGAGGATGAAACACGCCTTGTCCAACGCCTCGGGGCGCTCGGTCGAGGTGCGGATGCAGACCGCGGGGAACGGATGCCCGATCGACGTGAAGAAGCTGCTTTCCTCGGGAAGCGTGCCGCTGTCGGACACCACGCAAAAGGCGTTCATCTGGAGGCAGTTGTAATCGTGGAAGCCGAGCGGCTCGTGACGGATCACGCGGCGATCCAGTTCGAATCCGCTCGTTTCCAACCGCTTGCGGCTGCGCGGATGGCAGGAATACAGAATGGGCATATCGTATTTTGCCGCCATTTTGTTGATCGCCGTAAACAGGCTTGTGAAGTTCTTTTCGGTGTCGATATTCTCCTCGCGGTGCGCGGAAAGCAGGATATACTTCCCCTTCTCCAACCCGAGGCGGGCGTGAATATCGCTCGCTTCAATCTCGGCAAGGTTGTTCCGGAGCACCTCCGCCATCGGAGACCCCGTAACATAGGTGCGCTCCTTCGGCAGTCCGCAGTCGGCAAGATAGCGCCGCGCGTGCTCGGAATACGCCATGTTGACGTCCGAAATGATATCCACAATGCGGCGGTTGGTTTCCTCGGGCAGGCACTCGTCCTTGCAACGGTTGCCCGCTTCCATGTGGAAGATCGGAATATGCAGCCGCTTTGCCCCGATGACCGACAGGCAGGAGTTGGTATCGCCCAGAACCAACACCGCGTCGGGCTTGATTTCCGCCATAAGCGTGTAGGACTTCGCGATGATATTCCCGCAGGTTTCGCCGAGGTTCGAGCCGACCGCGTCAAGGTAAACCTCGGGATCGGCAAGCTTCAGATCCCGAAAGAAGATCCCGTTGAGGTTGTAGTCGTAGTTCTGCCCCGTGTGGGCAAGAACAGTATCGAAATACCTGCGGCACTTGGTGATAACCGCCGCAAGACGGATGATTTCGGGGCGCGTTCCCACGATAATCAGCAGCTTCAGCTTGCCGTTTTCCTGCCACTTCACATTCTCAAACATTTATTTTCCCACCTTTGCAAGCTCTTCCTGAATGTAGGCAAGCGACGCGATTTTCGCCTTGGTTTCTTCCACGTCCAACAGGCGCGTGTTGTTGGAGTTGAACTCGGTCAGCACGTTGCGCTTCTCGTCGCCCTCCTTGAAGTACTTGTCGTAATTCAGCCCGCGGTTGTCGGCGGGAACGCGATAGAAATTGCCCATATCGATCGCCTTCGCGCACTCCTCGTTGGTCAGAAGCGTTTCGTACATCTTCTCGCCGTGGCGGATACCGATCACCTTGATATCCTCCTTCTTCCCGCCGAACAGTTCGCAGACCGCCTGCGCCTGTGTGCCGATGGTGCAGGCGGGCGCTTTCTGGATCAGCAGGTCGCCGTTCTCGCCGTGCTCAAAAGCAAAGAGCACGAGGTCGACCGCTTCCTCCAGAGACATGATGAAACGGGTCATTTTCGGCTCGGTGATGGTGATCGGGTTGCCGCTTCTGATCTGGTCGATCCAGAGCGGGATAACCGAACCTCTGGAGCACATGACGTTGCCGTAACGGGTGCAGCAGATCTTGGTCTTGCCCGAATTGCGGGACTTTGCCACCGCGACCTTCTCTTCAATCGCCTTGGTAATGCCCATGGCGTTGATCGGGTACGCCGCCTTGTCGGTGGAGAGACAGATCACGCACTCCACGCCCGCCTCGATTGCGGCGGCCAGCACGTTGTCCGTGCCGATGACGTTGGTGCGGACAGCTTCCATCGGGAAGAACTCGCAGGAGGGAACCTGCTTGAGCGCCGCCGCGTGGAAGATGTAGTCCACGCCGCACATTGCGCCGCGGCAGGACTGCAGATCGCGCACGTCGCCGATATAGAACTTGATTTTGTCCGCCACCTCGGGCATCTTCGCCTGAAACTCATGGCGCATATCGTCCTGCTTCTTCTCATCGCGGGAGAAAATACGGATCTCGCCGATATCCGTGCGGAGAAAACGGTTCAGAACCGCGTTGCCGAACGAACCTGTCCCGCCTGTGATTAAAAGGGTCTTGTTTTGGAATAATGACATGATTTGCTCCTCTTTTTCGTTAATTTTCTTTCGGGTCGTCGAGATATGCCACAAACGAATGATGCGTCACGCGCTCGCTTTCGGGCGGGAGTTGCATATAGTCGCCGTAATAACCGGTCAGCCATTCGTCCCAACCGACGGGCGCTTTGTATTGCTTGCCTTCAAACTCCACCTCGATCAGGGAATCGAACACCCGACGGTCGCACATCATGCGGGAAAAGCCGGTAAAATCCCCGACCCGCTTCGTGTCAACCTTGGCAAATCGGGTGGCGTTGTCGATCATTTGCTGTATAATCTTTCCACGATAGAGCACCCGATACACAAGCTTTCGGAATCCCCGCATGGATTTTGTGACGATGTTACCGAAAGTCGGAGCGCTTTGAATGGAATGAATCCGTCTCAACGCATCCCGGCGGTCGAACATCTCGCCCGCGATTTTGTCATCATCGGGAGCGCGATCGTACGGAAAAATATCCACATTTATGTGTAGCTTAAAGCCTTTTTCATCCGGCTCATAGAGCACCGTGGTCGTATCGCAAACCTTTGCAAACGGAAGGTAAAACTCCGGATCATTCTCAAGGCTTACAACGCGGTAACGGTTATTGCTATTGTTAAAAGTTGAAAGAAACTGCTCGTAATCTTCCCGCAACATACCAATGTCAATATCATCGTCCCACGGAATATATCCCTTATGACGGATCGCGCCCAACAGCGTTCCGCTGTCAAGCCAGTAACGGATTCCGTTTGCGTCGCAGAACTGCGTTACAACGTCAAGGATTTCAAGCTGAATTTTCTTTAATTGTTCGCCAGTCACCTGTTTCATACTGCTTCTCCAATCAATTGTTTAATTTTCACTGCCGGGTCTGTTTCCGTTTTGCCAGAAGCGCTTTCACCGCCCTCACGCAATCGGCGGGATTCAGCGCCTTTATCATGAGGCGGTTATTGTATCGGATCGGCTTGAGGATAAAGCCGACGATCACATTGGTGAAAATCTGCGTGATCAGCGAGGCAAGCGCCGCGCCCATAATCCCCATGACGGGAATCAGGAAATAGTTGAGCACCACGTTTGCCGCCGCGCCCGCCAGATTGATGACCCACAGGTACTTCTGTTTGCCCTCCGCAAGAATCCAGATGTTCCGCACCGCGCCGACATAGGAAAATGTGGTATACCACACGATCAGCCGCAACGCGCTGACAGACGGCGCATAGTCCACCCCATACAGAATCCGTATAATCAGCCCGGCAAACGCCGTAATAAACACGCTTTGCAGAAGCGACAGGTAGATGATAATGCTGTAGAGTCTGCACACATCCTTTTCGTATTGCTCTTCGTTGTTCTTCTTGCCGTCAAAAATCATCGGGCGGAACGAATCGATGACTGCGGAAAACACAAACGCCGTCATGCCGGCGCAGGTAACCGCCGCCGAATAGTAGCCCGTTGCCGCGTCGTCGATCATCAGTTTGAGCATGATACGGTCGGTCTGCGCGAAAATCGCGACCATCATATCGGGAATGATATAGTAACGGCTCTTTTTCAGCAGTTTCTTTGCCGTTTCCGTTGAAAACCGCAGCCTCGCGCCGCCCATCCGCCGATAGACGAAAAAGAGACAGATTGCAATCACCATGTAGTCCAGCGCGTTGGAAACGGCAAACCAATATACGCTCTTTCCGGTTGCAAGCAGGAAAATTTTATACCCCGAAACGATCAGATAAGCAAACAGCGCAACCATCGAGGAATACTTGGACAACAGCTTCGCCTGAAACCAATAGATCATGATTTCAAGGCTCTGGAAAATCAGGAGCGTACTGTAGAGCAGGCAGACCAGAAAAGTATCCCGCTCCCCGAAGTTTGCGATTGAAACGAACGCCGCCACGCCGCCGATGCAGAAAAGCGAAGAAAAAAGGGTCAGAAAGATCGAAGTTCCAAGGATTTCGCCCTCCCGCTCGGGATGCGTGACCAACTCCTGCACCAACACGCCTGTCAGCCCCAGATACATGATCGGCGCGACAAAGGACACGATGGACGCGGCATAGTTAATCAGCCCGAAGCCGGAAGGCCCCAGAAAGCGCGCCGTCAGCATGGAAATCACCAACGCCAGAACTGCCTTGACCAGTTGGATGCCGATGAGCCACGACGCGTTTTTCACTACTTTATTTCTGTTCATTTACGGTTTCGTAAAGCCTCACATATTCCATGAATTTCTCATTCCGATCAAACCCCTGCGCCCGCTTCAGGCAGGCTTCGGGGGGGTACGGTTTTTCCGTCCGGATTCGCACGATCTCCCGCTCCAGTGCGTCCAAGTCGTCTTTCGGAATCACGCTGCCGCAGGTTTCGTCCGGGATTTCGGGACTGCCGCCCGTGCGGAAGGTCACAACGGGCGTTCCGCAGGCGAGCGCCTCCATGTTGACCGTCGGATAATTTTCCTCACGCGTCGGGTTCACAAACAGATCCGCCGCCGTGTAAATTTCGGCAAGTTCGGTCGGGTTCTGCGTGCGGTGGACGGTCAGAATCCCCTCGGGCAGACTGCGGTCGACCTCGTCGTTCGTTCCCACCAGTACGATCCGGTACTGCACGGGATTCAGTCTGCGGTACAGTTCCGCAAACACGTCCGCGCCTTTGCGGAGTCCCCAATCAAACGCAACGCCGAGAAGCAGGAAACAGTCGGCGGGGATTCCGTGCTTTGCGCGAAAATCCGAATCGGTCGGCTTGAACACCGAAAGGTCGATTCCGTTGCGGATCACCCGAACCGGATACTCCCCCAGATAGGATTGCTTCACAAGCCCCGCCAACCACTCGGACGGTGTGACGACGGTCAGGTTTTTCACGCCGCAAAACCACTTTTTCTTTCTGCGGTGCATGCGCCCCGCGTTGTCGGTCAGGCTCTCCGGATAGCGCCGATGGAGCGAGCACCCCCGACAGTCGGTTTTCCATTTGTCGCATCCCGCCATGTCGAAATACGGGCAGTGTCCCGTAAACGCCCAGCAGTCATGCAACGTCCAGACCACGGGAATGTTTTCCTTCTTGATATACCGGAACAGCATCGGCAGATTGATATACCAACTGTGCAGATTGTGCAGGTGGATCACGTCGGGCTTCAGCTTCCGCAACCTGCGGATCAGCCGCGCCGTTCCGAAGGCGGTAAAATGCCCTTCCAGTCCCGTCAGTCTGCTCAGGAAATGGTGCAGACCGTTCTCGAAAAAAGATCCGACGTAAAGATGCTTTGCGTGCTTGGGGGTCTGCTTTCCCTTCCACTTCCGCGAAACGGTGTAGACCGAGAAGCCGTTCTTCTCTCCGCAGTCCGCAATCTGCAGCATGATGTTTCCCGTGCTGCCGTAATCCGAGGTGTTGATTTCAACAACCGTTTTCCCCATTCGCTCCCCCTTCACTCTCTTCACTCCGCGCGCCCGACGGAACAGCCGCCGCCTCCAGAATTTCGCGGCAGACCGCGCTGTTTTTCGCTTCGTCATGGCACTGTTTTGCAACCGCCAGAGCGTTCCGCGCGGTCTCTTCCCGCAACGTCCGGTTTTCAAGCGCTTCCTCCAGCCGCGCCCGCAGGTCGTCCCGCGCGGTGGCGCAGATTGCGCAACGGTTTTCGGTCAGATGCCGCATGGAAGCCACGCGGCCGGGACCGTAGGCAAACAGGCATATCCCGCTTGCAAGGCTGTTCGCAATCTTGGTGGAAACCGAGTATTTCACCTCGTCGATGTCCTCCTCGGCAAAAGACTCCGTATGCACGAGCAGTTGCGCCGCGTGGAAGATCCGGTCGAACTCCGCGCCCGAGACAAAGCCTTTCAGGCGAACCGACCGATGTTTCCCGAGTTCCGCGAGAATCGCTTCGTCCTTCTCGCCCGTGTAGATTTCCAAGGTGTAGTCCGTCCCCTTTTCGGCGTTGATCGCGTCGAGCGCCGCGCCGATCTCCGAGAGAGACCGATACCGCCCGCAGCGAACCGCGCCCATGTAGGTCAGGTGCTCCGCCGCCACCGTGTTGCGGACGGAATCGGCAACGGGATAGTTGCTCCCCGTCATCACAACCGTTGCGGGAACGCCGAAACGCTTGGAATACGCCGTCTGCAACTCGCGGCAGATCACGATCAGGTGTGCCGAACGCCCGATCGTTTCCTCCATCTTGCGGCGCAACAGGCGCAGGCGCAGGCGTTCCAAAAGCCCCTTTCCGCCCCTGACAAAATAGAAATCGTCGCAGATATAGGTCACAATCGGCAGGTTGTATTTGCGCGACAGCTTCAGCGCAACGTTGTAAATGAACTTCGCGCTTCCCGGCGCGAGAAAGATGCAGGTCGGCTTTTCGCGCTCCACCCATGCCCGCAGATCGCGGTTGAACCAGTGCGTGCATTTCCACATCAGGTCGCGCAGCAGGTATCGGAGCGGCGTTTTGTTCTTGCGGCTTCTGTACAGCGACTCGTCCCGTTCGGATTCAAACAGGCGGCCTTCGGTCTGCCCGATCTCGTCGTCCGTCAACTCCCGTCCCGCGCGGCGGAACAGATAGGAGCGCAGAATCTCCTTGTCGGTCATGCGGTAGAACGAGCCGCAAGCCCGCACGTCGGGCAGAGAAGGATAAATATAGAACTGGCACAGTTCGTCAGGAGAAAATGCGGAGAAAAGGGTCTGCATGGTTTTTCCCATGCTGTCGCAGGTCATGATCGGATTGTGACTGATAATCAGGACTTTCAGTTGATCGCTCATATTCAGACTCCCCCGAACCGTTCCCGCCCGCCGTCATCGGTCCGCTTCTGTTTTATACACATATCATATATAGTATATCATACCACAAAACCGCGGATTTGTCAAGGGTACGGACAATCTTTCCCAGGGCAACAGCATTTACTTTTTCGGTAAAAAAAGGATATCCAGCAGAACCTGTG
>CAVGEJ010000111.1:0-8380 GCA_963628215.1 Eubacterium sp. CAG:180 | reverse complement strand
CAATAATCCCCTTAGTTGAAGGTCTTGAAGGTTCTTAGGGGACTTCTCCTTAAGAAGTCCCCTAAGTAGGGTTCGGGGCAAAGCCCCGAGGTCTTCAACGCCCCGAGGTCTTCCTTACTGCTTCAGCGCCTTCTGCTTGCCGATGACGAAATGCGTAACCAGGAAAGCGGCAACAATAAAGATCAGCGAGCAAACCGCCAATACCTGCTGTCCCCGAACCTCGATGCCGAGAAAACGGTTGCCGTTGCCCTGTATGTAGGCAAGAATGCGACTGCCGATCAGAGAAGTGCCAAAACCGCATAAACCGCCGATGCAGTTCTTGATCGCCATCGCCTCGGCAATGCAGTCCGAGCGAACATAGCTGTACGAAATGTTGAAGGAGTTCGCGCCGACGCCCGCCAGACAGACCGCGTAAAGCACCGTGTACGGGATAATCAGAAACCACGTCGAGGGACTTGTAAACATCAGACACAGGAACGCCGCCGCAGCAATGCCGAGCGCAATCTCAATACCGTGCGCAAAGGAGGTCTTGTCGGAAAGCTTCCCGAACGGGCGGGACAGAATCGCCCGCATGGCGTCGCCGCAGATGTTCACAATCTGAATCACAAACAGCGAGATCGCAAGATCCTTGGTCTTGTAAATGCCAACAAAACCAACCGTGAAGTACCGCCCCATTTCCCACAGTACCGTCATGTAGATGACCGAGCGGAAATTCTTGTTTCCAAACGTCTCGCGCAGAACCTCCCGCATGCCGCAGACTTCGCGATCCTCGGGGATTTCCTCCTTTCCGATGCACAGAAAGCAGATGAAGTTCGCCACGTTCAGCACAAGAACCAGAATTGCAATCACCAAAAAGCCGGTTTCCATCTTCCCCGCGCTCTCAAAACGCCCGAAGATGTAGCCAACCGAGGCGGTAAACGCCATGCCGCAAAGCAGGGAGATAATCTCCTTCTTTGCCGAGAAGTCCGCCCGACAGTTGGGATCGACAAAGCTGTTTGCCCAACGGAACACAATGGTGGCAACCAGATACCGCATGGCATAGGACGCCAGAATGATGACCATGACAATCAGCTTGACGCCTGTCCCGCGGAACGGCAGGAACGGGGTCAGGTAAAGGAAGATGAACAGCAGATGCCCCACGCAGTTGAGAATGGTGGAAATCTTTTTGGAGTTCATCCTGCGGCGGCAGAGCAGAACCGAAAGAATCTGCACCGTAAACGCCAACGTGATGAACGAGGAAATGATACCAACCGTTGCGTCGTCGATCTCCAACGCGCTCAACAGCTTTGCCAGAAACGCGTCCGCAACCAGAAGCGCGATCAGATACTCAAACATACATTGGAGGACATACGCGCGTCGCGAACGCCGATACACTGCGGACGAAAAATCAGGTGTCATAAAAAACTCCATCCTATTCTATTCAAAAAAGCTAAGCCGTATTATATCACAACTCCGTGCTTTTGTCAAGACCGTTGGCGCGACTCAGCAACTATTATATAAATTCTTTTCAAAAACCCGCCGATTTATGAGACGGTTTTCAGGGCAGAAAAGTCTCCCCAAGGAACAGAATCCGGAAAGATCCTGTCCGTCGGGGAGCATTCCTGAAGATTTACTGTTTCTCCTCGCGCTCGACGTCGGCAATATCGGGGCAGGCTTTGTAACGAACCTCTTTTGTACTGCCAAGCGGCATCGGGAACTCCTTGATCCAACCGTCGCACGCCCATGTCCCTTTGATTCCGTCGCGGGTCAGAAGTCCCGTGTATAAGCCGTGCCGCCACGAGGGCAACAGGCGCGGGAACAGCGTTTCATACGAAGTTGTCCAGAAGAGATAACTCGGATCAACCGCGTCCCATAATTCGGGCGTTCCGCCGGAATAGGCGTGGTGCGAAACCTGAAGAAAATCGCTCTTGAGCGCGTCGCCGAGCAGGATCAACTGACGGTCGCCCTTCAGCTCGCAGTCGGCGCAGAAAAGCACCGTCTGCCCGCCGACCTTCAGCCGCGTGACCACCGAGGTCTCGTTCAGCCAGTCCATCGGCGTTGGCAGAACGTCCTCGTAGGTTTGCAGAATCTCGACCTCCGCTCCCGAGAAGATCGCGCGCTGTCCCGCGTGAACCCGCACCGCGCGGGCGTTCGGATAGCGCGAGAGCAATGCGGGGAATTTCTCGGTCAGGAATCCGTCATAGCCGCGCGTTCCCAGAACCCCCTCCCCTGCCACGGGCGGGTTCAGAAGGAAGCAACGAACCGTCACCTGCTCGGCAAACAGCCGCGTGAAGGCGTTGAAGCAGCCGCAATGATCCCCGTGGGAATGCGTCAGAATCCACGCGCTGATGACAATGCGGTGATCCGGGAAGGGCGAACTTTTCCACAGGTAAGCGTACAGCCGCTCCGCGTCAATGGCATAGCCGCCGTCCCAGATGAGAAACGAACCGTCCTCCAGAAGCAGGACAAAGCCCATGCCGTTGCAGTCGATCGGGTTTTGCTGTGAGAAATTCAGCGCCATGACCGACAGCACGGGCTGGCAGATTTTGTGCGAGATTGCCGCGCCCTGCGGCGGAAGATCGCGGAGCACCCCGCTCAGCGGGTCGTGCAGAATGCGGAGCATACCGTCGCCCGCATTGTGCGTGACGTGCAGAATCCCGCCGCCCGAAATCCGGTAGGTGCGGGTGCGCAGAACCCCTACGGTGTTGGACGCGGATTCCTTCAGGCTCGAAAGCGAGCCGAGATGGCCGAGATACGCGTCATAAGCTTCGGACGTAACCTTTTCGCAAACGCACAACTCGGTGTCATCTGCCAGAGAAAAACTTTTTTCGGGGTTCAACGACTTCAAAAACAGACTGTTCATGTTTGATTCCTTTTTGTAAAATCCATGGTATAGTATTCGGCAACGCCGTCCTTCGCATACGGCAGGGTCAGGATTTTCGCCTGCCCGTCCGCAACAATGCACTCGTCCACGCGCTTCAGCAAGTTTGCATAAACGCCGCCGCGCCAGCTGCTCTGACTCCGCTTATCGGCGGTGGTCTGGCTTGTCGGCCAGAGCGCAATGCTCGGGTCAACCAGATCGATAAAGTCCTGCGGAATTGCCGAGTAGCCGTGGTGGTTGACCTGATAAATATCCGCTTTCAGTTCGGTTTTCCACAGGCGGGAGACCATATCGATGGCGTCCAACTCGCAGTCGCCCGTAATCAGCGTGGTCTGCCCGTTCGCTCTCAGCTGAAAGACCAGCGACGCCTCGTTGATCCAGTCGGGAACAGAGGGGAACATCGTTTCATGCGTGAAGAGCATCCGCAATTCCACATTGCAGAACCACACGCTCTGCCCCGCGTGCATTTTCAGGGTCTTGGTTTCGTTGTTCTTGAAATACCCGCAGGGGTTTGCCTGAAGCCCCGTGAGAAGGCTCGGACTCCAGTTCTCGTTCGTCGCCTTCACGGTCTGCGGCAGGGCGTTGGAAATGATGTACTCGCAATTGACCCGCTTGCCGTATTCGGTGATAAAGACCTTGAACGCCCCGTCGTGGTCGCCGTGGTCGTGCGTGAGAACCCATGCGGCAATCGTGATGCCGTCCGCGCGGCGGTTGTGGTCGGCAAGGTAGTTGTAAAGCGCGTCCGCGTCGGAGGTATAGCCGCCGTCAATGACGATGAATCTGCCGTCCTCAAGCGTCATGACCGCCGAGAAGCCGCTGCAGTCGGTCGGGTCTTTGCAGGACTCGGTGTAGTTCAGCGGCAGAAGCGCCAGTTGGTTCTCCCCGATCTTGGTGTAACCCGTTTCGGGCTTGACCGAGGGGAGGGTCACGCAGTTGCCCGTGTAGCATTGGTAAATAACCTGCAGTGCCTTCGCGTTCTTCTGCCAGAGGTAGGAGACCTCGCCGTCCGCGCGCACATAGGTGGCGGTGCGGTTGCCGAATTCGGTTACGCCGCCCTGCGTTCTGGTAAAGTCGCCGTGCGACTCCAGAAGTCCTTCCAACTCGTCGCAGGCGGTCACGGGCGTGTTGCGGTAGTGGAGCAGATACGTTCCGTCGCCGCTGTCGTAGATGTCGGAATAGTTCCGCTCAATGCGCGGGACGTTGGTCAGCCAGTTGTATTGATTGAAGAATACGCCGCGCTCGCCAACCTCCATGCGCAGAGCGCCGTTTTTCGCCGAGGCGGTAATGGCGCTGATAAATTCCGTTACCGCGTTTGCAAGCGTGGTGTCGGTGCAGCCGATAATCATGAGAATGTTGTCGCGCAGGCAGTAGCCGTATTCCCCGATGCCGATCTCCCGCGTTTCTTTTGTCACGGCGTCAATGCCGCCGTTCGTGCCGATGACAATCAAACGGTTTCCGTCCTTGATTTCCATCGGCTCGATGATGGGAAGGCGCACCTTGGTTGCCGCGTAGATCATGGTCTGAATCCGCTTTGCCGCGCCCGCAACCGTTTCGTTGGTGCTTCCCGTGTTGACAATCAGGAAGTCGCTCTTGCCATCCTCCACAATCGAGGCATAGTGCCCCGTGGGCTCAGGCGCTTCGGTCTCCCCCGTTGTTCCGCCGCCCGTTCCGCTGTCCGAGGGCGCTTCGGTTTTCGTCGGATCTTCCGGCTTCTCTGTGCTGTTCGTCTCTCCCCCGCCCGTGTTGCAGGCGGCAAGCAGACAAAGCAGGCACAGCGCCAGTGCAAGCGCCGCGCCGCGCAGTCCGGGTCTGTGTTTGGTTCGTTTCATGCTTTCTCTCCTTCTTCGGAAACAAAGGAGCGGACGCATCCGTCCGCTCCCCTGTGCGCTTTGGTTTATTTGGTTTCTTCTGCGTTCTCGCTGTAGAAGAATTCGATGAAGTCAGTCAGTTTTTCCTTCGCCGTTGCTTCCAGATTGATGAACATCGTCGGGATACTGCCCAGACGGTTTGCATTCGCGTTCGGCCACTTGTTGGTTTCGGGATAAATCAGGTATCTCGGTATATTCTTGCAGTCGCCCAGCACGTAGGAATAGATCGAGCCGAGGCTGAAGTTCAGGTGCTCGAACATATAGTCGAACATCTTGCGGCTCTTCAGAGTCTGCGCGTACTGACCCGCATAGGTCTTTTCGTACTTCGCGTTGTAGGTCGTGTCGTGCGAACGGTAGCAGAGATCCTCGAGAACCGCCGTGTACATGGACTTATCGGCAACGTTGACGCAGATCGACATACTGGTGTATTCGTCATGCGCGGTAACCGCGTAGTCAGCCTGCTGATCGTCATACATCGGCATGGGAATCAGCGTGTACTTGATGCCCGACTTGTAAAGGTTCTCGGCATTCTTCAGCATGTTCATGGTGAAGATGGATTCCGCCGCCGTGAAGTGCTTGATTGCGCCGCCCTTGTTGGTGACCGCAGGGTTGTTCCAATAGAGTTCTCTCAGCTTTTCGACAAGCGTGATGTTGTGATCGTTGTTGATGTCTACCTGCGGCAGACCGTTTTCGCCGATTTCAACCGTCGTCATCATCATCGCGCCGAGCATACCGTCGATGGAAAGCGAGTTGACATCCAGAGACATGCCCCAAACGCCGCTTTCCTCGCCGTTTCCGACCTCGGCAAGCAGGCTCAGCATCTTATCATAAGTCCAACCCTTGTCGTATACGATCTCATGCAGGTCAATGCCGTTCAGATAGTCGTCCACCAACTGGTCGTTGACGAACACCACTTCCATCTCGTCAAGCACCGAGGTGCAAAGTTCACCGACGAGGAAGTAGTAGCGGTCGTTCACGATCGAGGCTTCCATAAAGCCCTGCGACCAGTATTTGCGGCTGGTATCGATGTAGCTGTTCTGCACTGCCCCAAGATCCTGATACAGACCCTCCATAATCAACTCGGTGGTATAATAGGAAGGCTGTGCCACAATGTGGAACATCGTGTTCTTGTCGGCGGTCTGGTTGGTGCGCACCGCTTGGGAAAGAACCGTCGCACTGGTAGCCGTGCTCTTGACCGAAACATACTCAAAGCGGATTCCGAGATCCTCTTCCACCTGCTTGTTTCTGGAATACACCGCGTTGGACATGGTTTCACTCGAACCGACGTTGAAGTCAAACTCGCTTGCTTTCGCTTCGGTTTGCAGAATGCGGATGACTTCGTCCTCATAGTCCAGTTGGGTCAGATCACGCGAGGGCTTGTAAAGATCCTCGGGTTCTTCGGTCGCAGGCTCTTCGGTAGAGGACGGTTCTCCTCCTGCCTCGGTCTTTTTCTCGGTCGTTGTGACAGGCGGAGTTGTCTTGTTTCCGCATGCGCTAAACACGGGCAGAAGCATCAGGCAGACAAGCGCCAGAATCAAAAATCGTTTCATCGGGTTCTCCTTATGGGTGGGGACGGGATCAGCTCCAGTCCCAAGCGTTATTATCATCCGCGCCAAAGCCGCTGTATTCTGCGTTTGCCGTCAGGGAGGTTGCAATGACATCGGTGCTGTTGATATTGAGCAGTTCCGCCATCGGGGAAAGATAGGTTTTCATCATCGTGTTCTCCTTTCTTTCAGTTCAGCTCGGTTGCCGCGGGGTCTACAACAAAGACCTGCGTTGCGCCAAGCACAACAGTACCGTCGGCAGTGGTGTAATAAGTGGTAACTTCCAACGTAATGACGCCCGCATCGGCAGGGACATTGCGGCAAGGCAGGACGAACAGGTAATCGCCGCCCAGACTCTCGGCAGTGTAATTCGTAACGGTGGTTTCACCCTTTGTGTAGCCGCTGATTGCGCTGTAGACCATGTCGGTGGTGTAGTCCTTCGCCTTCGTGGTCGTGCCGTAGTTTGCAACCACGCGGAAGCCGACTGCGGTGTAACTCGACACCTTGCCGTCTGTAACGGTCTTGTCATCGTCCGCCAGTTTCAGGGTTGCAACCAGACGGAGGTCAAACTTGTTGTCCGCCGCGTCGGAAACCTGATAGCCCGCCAACTCGGTAACAGGCGTTTCGGCTTCGTCAGCCTTTGCAAGAATCAGTTCGCCAAAGGTCAGCGCGATGGTGCGAGGGAGAGGCGTTCCGGTGGTGGTAACGGTCCAGTCAGTCATACCTGCGGTGGTCAGTTTGTCGAGCATATCGATGCCGTAAGCCTTATCGTCGGAAACGTAAATATTGGTAGCAGCCATTTCGTCCGTCAGCTTAACACCGTTGATTCCATAAAGATTCTGGAACTTTTCTGCGCCACGTTTTTTGGCTACATCGGTATAAATACAATTCGTAATAGAAGGAGTGGCTTTAATGATACGCCCCGCCATAGAACCATGTGCGTTGGCATCGGATGCCCAAGTTGCAGGAAGAATATCGCCGGCTTCCATGCAGTGGTTAATCGTCATTGTACCACTGTTAGCAAATCCAACGAATCCGGCAATCGCATTTCCGCCAACATCCAACTTGCCCGAAAACAGGCTGTTCTCAATTGTGATGTTGCCATCCGAGTTTGCAATGAAGCCACCCCATACGCGGAGGCAATCATTGCTATTCTCGCATTCAATGAGACTGTTCACAACAGTATTACGGATAGTCACATTAGCTCCGGATACAACCCAACCAATCAAACCTGCAGTGTTAGTGTCGAATTTGCCTCCTCCTGTAGCAGAATTGGTTGAAACCTGATGAATATCCAGATAAACATTTTCGATCAGGACATTCGGGTTTTTGCCCGCTTCGCTTGCAGGGACAGCCCCAAACAGACCGCCGAAGTTATTCACAGCAGACGTAATATAAGAGTTGGTAATCGCAAGGTTCTTCACGCCAACCGGAGCTTCAGCCGTTCCGCCTCTGGGGTTTCCGAAAATACCCGTGTGATTTGCCGACCCCTTCAGATAGATACCGGAAATGGTGTGTCCGCCACCGTCGATCATACCCGTGAAGCATTTGTAAGACACATCCGTCCAAACATTGGTCGGAGCAGTTGCACTTGCAGTCCAATCCGGGTTGAGGTCGATATCATTCGTGATGTGGATCGTCTTGCCAACAAAGATTTTCATGCTTGCATCAACGGCATCCATATCCGAATTGTCGCCGTTTGCGCGCAACTGCGTTGCAAGCAACTGGGAGAAACCAAGCAGTTCCGCCGCCGTGCCGATGTAGAGATCAGTCTCCTCCTTGTGGTCATCATACCACGCCGTATTGGGCGTGAGTGCGGTAGCATCCGCCGCTTCGCCGTCTGCGCCAACGGTGACAGCCATCACCGAGACTACCGACAGAAGCATGCAAAGGGTCAAAAACAGGGCTAAGAGCTTTTTCATGGTTCGTTTCCTTTCCACTCGTAAAAATTCACGGGTTTTCCCTCGTGTGCCACCATTGTACCACAGAAAAGTTCCTCTTTCAACGCCGTAAAAATGCTGTTTTCTACCGAAGAGTGCTGTTTTGAGCCGCCAAAAGTGCTATTTTAGTACTAATTACAGAACCCCCCCCCCCCCGAATTTGTACAC
>CAVGEJ010000110.1:0-8405 GCA_963628215.1 Eubacterium sp. CAG:180 | reverse complement strand
GTAAGAAAGGCTTCCCCTTGGGGGGAAGCTGTCGCGTTAGCGACTGATGAGGGGGGATAAATCTCCGCCCGCGAACGTTTACAACCCCTTGCTCCCCCGCCCACCAAAAGAGTGCGAAGCCGCACCATATAAAGCATTCGCACCTCCCGTCCAAACCCAAAAACTTCCCCCATGTCCCCGCCGCTCTTAAAATACGTAACAAATTTTTACTCCGTAAGCGGCGGGGACATGGGGGAAGTTCTCGGTGAGAGAGGGAGGTTTGGAGGGAGAGAGCCCCCTCTCCGAAAGAGGGGGCTCTCTCCCTCCAAGGTCTTCCACCCCACCTTTCGTCAACTCTGCCTAAAACGGGGAGAAAAGGGGAAGAATGTTTTTGCAGAATGCGGGGTTGACAAAAACGATCCTTTGTGGTAGAATGTTAGCATGCTAACTGATATGTTAGGGCGCTAACATTATGAGGGAAAGGAAGGGAGGAAAACGCAATTGCAGGAAGAAAATATCGCGCTCGGCAGACAGATCGGACACGTCTCACACCTGTTCCGACGGAATATCGATAACCTGATTGCAAGAGAGAGCAGGGACTGCGCCGACGGCTCGCTGACGGGCAGAAACTTCTGGGTTCTGCGGTATCTGCAGGATCATCCGGACGAGAACGTGTTCCAGAAGGATCTCGAGGCGGCATTCAAGATCAGACGATCCACCGTTTCGTGTATGGTGGAACTGATGGAGCAGAAGGGGATGCTGACAAGGGAGTCGGTCAACGGCGACGCAAGACTGAAACGACTGGTTCTGACCGAAAAGGCGGAAAAACTGCTGACAGCGGTGTCAAACGGCGTGGAAAGAATGGAAAGCGAGGTTCGCGCGGAATTCACGGAGACGGAATTCGGAACGCTGACCGAACTGCTCGGAAGGCTCTCCGATGTCCTGGAAAGCCGCGAGCTTACTACGAATGAAAGGAATCCGGACAACTGAATTATGAAAATGATCAAACAACTTGCGAAAAGCGTGCGGGAATATAAGCGCCCTTCGCTGATTACGCTGTTTCTCATGATCGGCGAATCGGTGATTGAATCCGCAATCCCGTTTATCACGGCAACCTACCTCATCAACTATCTGTCGGAAGCCGCGCAAACCGGCGCGCAGATCGAGGTCTGGTACGTCGTGCGGATCGGGCTGATCCTTGCGCTGATGGCGATGTGCTCGCTGGCGTGCGGCGGCTTCGCAGGCTTTACCTGCGCGAAAGCCTCGTCGGGCTTTGCAAAAAACCTGCGGCACGACCTGTTCCATAAGGTGCAGTCCTTCACCTTTACGAACATCGACCGCTTCTCGTCCTCGTCGCTCGTCACGCGACTGACCACGGACGTTTCCAATGTTCAGAACGCGTATATGATGATTATCCGCACCGCAATCCGTTGCCCGCTGTTGCTGATTTTCTCGGTGGTGATGGCGGCGTATATGGGCGGTCTGCTCGCCGTGACCTTCGCGGTGGTCATTCCCGTGCTCGGCGTGGGACTGTTCCTCATCGGCAAGCACGCGATGCCCGCGTTCCGACGCGTGTTCAAAAAGTACGACCGGCTGAACGAGTCTATTGAAGAGAACGTCCGCGGAATGCGGGTGGTCAAGGGCTTTGCCCGCGAGGACTACGAAAAGCAGAAGTTCGGCAAGGAAGCCGACTCCATCTGCGAGGACTTCACCAAGGCGGAAAAAATCGTCGCGCTGAATACCCCGCTGATGAACTTCTGTATGTATTTCAATATGGCGGTGATTCTGCTGCTCGGGTCGTTCATGGCAATCAACGGCATCGGCGGCGTGAACGTCGGGCAGATTTCGGCGCTTCTGAACTACGGCATGCAGATCCTGATGTCGCTGATGATGCTGTCCATGATCTACGTCATGCTCACCATGTCAACCGAATCGGCAAAGCGGATCTGCGAGGTGCTGGATGAAGTGCCCGACATGAAAGAGCCCGCAACCCCCGTGCGCGAGGTTGCGGACGGCTCGATCGATTTCGACCGCGTCAGCTTCAAGTACTCCGCGCAGGCGAAGAAATTCGCGCTCGAGGACATCGACCTGCACATCCGATCGGGCATGACCGTCGGAATTCTGGGCGGAACGGGATCGAGTAAATCCTCTCTGGTGCAGCTGATCCCGCGGCTGTATGACGCGACCGAAGGGACGGTGCGCGTGGGCGGCAGAGACGTCCGCGATTACGGCATTGCCGACCTGCGCGACGCGGTGGCAATGGTGCTCCAGAAGAATCTGCTTTTCTCGGGAACGATCAAGGAGAACCTGCGGTGGGGCAACCCGAACGCAACCGACGCGGAACTGGAGGAAGCCTGCCGGCTTGCGCAGGCGGACGAATTCGTGCGCGCCTTTCCGGACGGCTACGACACGAAGATCGAGCAGGGCGGAACAAACGTCTCGGGCGGTCAGAAGCAGCGGCTCTGCATTGCGCGGGCACTGCTGAAGAAGCCGAAGATTCTGATTCTGGACGACTCGACCTCGGCGGTTGACACCAAGACCGACGCGCTCATCCGCGCGGGCTTCCGGCAGTATATTCCCGAAACGACCAAGATTATCATCGCGCAGCGCGTGGCGTCGGTACAGGACGCCGACCTGATTGTGGTGATGAACAACGGGCGGATTGATGCAAAGGGAACGCATGAAGAACTGATGGCGAACAGCCCGATTTACCGCGAGGTTTATGAACAGCAAACGAACGGAGGTGCGGAAAATGAAGCAGATGAATAAGAAAATGCCTGCGGGCGCGCCGATGGGCGGACCGGGCGGCAAGCGGAAAGTGGATTTCAAGCAACTCGGGCGCGTGGTAAAGATGCTGTTCGGCTACTACCCCAAGGCAGTTCCGGTTGCGATTGTCTGCATCCTGTTCTCGGCAATCACGGCGGCGATTCCCGCAATCTTCCTCGAGCAGGTGACCAACGCGATCATCGAATGCACCAAAAACGGCACGCCGTGGGCGGAAGCAAGCGGGATTATTGTGCCGAAGGTGTTGGTACTGATCTGTTTCTACGTGCTCTCGCTCTTTGCGGTGACATTGGAAACGCAGATGGCGGCGCGCATCACGCAGGGCTTCCTCGACAAAATGAGAAAGACCATGTTCAACGGGATGCAGAACCTGCCGATCCGCTATTTCGATACGCATAAGCACGGCGACATCATGAGTTACTACACCAACGATATCGACACGCTCCGCCAGTTGGTGGGGCAGTCGCTCCCGACCCTGATCCGCGCGGGGACGATTGTGGTCACGGTATTCTTCATCATGCTGTACTACAGCGTGTGGCTGACGCTTGTCGTGATGGCGGGCGTGGTGCTGATGATGTTGGTTTCCGCCAAGTTGGGCGGCGGCTCGGCGAAGTTCTTTGTCCGTCTGCAGGGCTCGGTTGCAAGACTGGAAGGCTACGTGCAGGAGACGATGAACGGGCAGAAGGTGGTCAAGGTTTTCAACCACGAAGAGCAGACCAAGCAGGACTTTGACGCGATTGACGAGGAACTGTTCCAGAACAGCTACCGCGCGAACGCATACGCGAACATGTTAGGACCGATCATTATGAACATCGGCAACCTGCTGTACGTGATTGTTGTGGTTGCGGGATGTCTGCTGAACATCGGCGGCGCGTACAATCTCAGTCTGCAGAATCTGATTACCCGTCCCGAGACGATGACGTTGAGCATCGGTGTGATTGTGGCGTTCCTTTCGATGACGAAGCAGTTTACGGGCAACATCAATCAGGTGTCGCAGCAGATCAACTCGGTGGTCATGGCGCTTGCGGGCGCGGATCGTATCTTCGGGTTGATGGACGAGAAGCCCGAGACGGACGACGGCTATGTAACGCTTGTAAACGCCGAGATCGGCGCGGACGGGACGATTACCGAGACCGCCAAGCACACGGGGCACTGGGCATGGAAGCATCCGCACGCGGCGGACGGTTCGGTGACCTACACCGAGTTGCGCGGCGCGGTACAGATGACCGACGTGGACTTCGGCTACACGCCCGACAAGCAGGTATTGCATGACGTGACGGTATATGCCGAGCCGGGGCAGAAGGTGGCGTTTGTCGGCGCGACGGGCGCGGGCAAGACGACGATTACGAATCTGATTAACCGTTTCTACGACATTGCGGACGGCAAGATCCGTTACGACGGAATCAACGTCAACAAGATCAGAAAGAACGATCTGCGGCGCTCCCTGGGGCTTGTTCTGCAGGACACGAACCTGTTCACGGGTTCGGTGATGGACAACATCCGTTACGGAAAGTTGGACGCGACCGACGACGAGTGCATTGCGGCGGCGAAGCTTGCGGGTGCGGACGATTTCATCACGCGTCTGCCGGACGGGTACGCAACGCAGTTGACGAACAACGGTGCGAACCTGTCGCAAGGGCAACGCCAACTGATTGCGATTGCGCGCGCGGCGGTTGCCGATCCGCCCGTGATGATTCTGGACGAGGCGACGTCCTCGATCGACACGCGGACGGAAGCGATTGTTCAGCAGGGCATGGACGCTCTGATGCGCGGTCGGACGGTCTTTGTGATTGCGCACCGTCTCTCCACGGTACGGAATTCGGATGTCATCATGGTTTTGGATCACGGCAGGATCATTGAGCGCGGCAGCCACGAAAAGCTGATTGCCGAAAAGGGTCAATACTATCAACTCTACACGGGAGCATTTGAACTGGAGTAAAGGAAAGACCTTGGAGGCGTAGGGAGACCCCTTTCGGAGGGGTCTCCCTACCCTCCAAGCCTCCCTGACCCTCCCCGAACTTCCCCCAAGAGCACCCGTCCTTGCATGGCGAAAATTTGTTTCGCTTTGTATCGGACGGGTGCTCTTGGGGGAAGTTTTTGTCGGTTGGGGAGGTAGAGATTTTTTTGCAGAGTGCGGCTTCGCGCCCGATTGGTGGGCGGGATGCGGGGGTGTATGCATTGCGTAGGTACAAATGTATCCCCCCTCATCAGTCGCTGTCGCGACAGCTTCCCCCCAAGGGGAAGCCTTCTCTACGATGTGCGAACATAGCAAATACAACGACATTGGGTAGAAAAATAGTAACATTAGGTAGCAAATAAAACTTCAAAATTTTTGCCTGTTTATCTTGTTGTGCAGTGCAAAAGGAATCTTGCAAAAGGCTTCCCCTTGGGGGGAAGCTGTCGCGTAAGCGACTGATGAGGGGGGATAAATCTCCGCCCAAGCAACGCTTACAGAACCTTACGCGCTCCACTCGCCCAAGGAGTACGGCTTCGCGCCCGATTGGTGGGTTCGGTAAACAGTAAAAAGCCCGCAGAAAACTCTGCGGACTTTTTGATGTTGTGCAGGGAGGACGAAGCAATTTCCATCTACCCTATATTCAGAACCGTATGTTCGCACCTTCAAAAAAATGCGTTGAAAGTTTTGAGGGAGGTTTGGAGGGAACTTTTTCAAAAGTTCCCTCCATCGCGTCCCCCGCGTCCCCTCGCATCCTTCTTTACAGGACTTTGCTCAGGAACTCTTGCGTGCGGGGGAGTTTGGGGTGATCGAAGACCTCGGCGGGCGTGCCGTCCTCGGCGATTTTTCCGCCGTCCATAAAGAGAACGCGGTCAGCCACTTCGCGGGCGAAGCCCATTTCGTGGGTTACGATGACCATCGTCATGCCGTCGTGTGCGAGGTTCTTAATGAGATCCAACACCTCGCCCACCATTTCGGGGTCGAGCGCCGAGGTCGGCTCGTCAAAGAGCATGACCTCCGGTTCCATGGCAAGCGCGCGGATGATGGCAATCCGCTGTTTCTGCCCGCCCGAGAGCGTTGCGGGGTAGACGTCGGCTTTGTCGGAAAGTCCGATCCGTGCAAGCAGTTCCCGCGCGCGTTCTTCGGCTTCGGCTTTGGTTTTCAGCTTCAGCTGTACTGGCGCAAAGGTCAGGTTCTGCAGAATCGTCATGTTACTGAACAGGTTGAAGTGTTGGAATACCATGCCCATCTTCTGCCGCGCGGTGTCGATGTCGATGCGGTGCTCTTTTTCGTACTGCTTCAGCGCGGCGTGATAGGGCGCGCCTTCCTTCTTTTTCAGCAGATCCTCCGCCTTGATGCGTTGGATTGCCGCCATGTCCTCGACCCCCGCCGCAGTCAGGTCGCGGTAGGTTTTGGAGAGGCGGATCACGTCAAAATGCAGGTAGGGGTCGGGAGCGGTCAACAGATTGCCGTCCATCCGGATTTCGCCGTAGGTCGGCGCTTCCAACTGGTTGATACAGCGGAGCAGGGTGCTCTTTCCGCTTCCCGAAGGACCGATCAGCACCACTTTTTCGCCCTTTTCCACTTCGCAGGAAACCGCCTTGAGGATGTGCAGGTTTCCGAAGTCCTTGTAAAGATTCTTAACGCTTATCACTTGCTTTCATCCTCTTTTCAATCAGTTTAATCAGGAAAACCATCAGATAGACCACCGCGAGGTAGAACACGCCCGCAATCAGACCGCTTGCAAGGTAGTTCGGGATTTTGCGGAACACCGTGTTGGAAGCGGCGTTGAGGTCGAAGGTCAGCGAGCCGACCGTCGCGCCCACCATGCTGATGATGGAGGTTTCCTTGAGCAGAGCAATCATCTCGTTGCCGATGGCGGGAATGATGTTCTTCACCGCCTGCGGCAGGATCACGCGGAGCATGGTGCAACGCCACGAAAGCCCGAGCGCGCGCCCGGCTTCCATCTGCCCGGGGTCTACGGAGGAAATGCCCGCGCGGATGTTTTCGGAGACGTATGCGCCCGAGTTGATGCCGAAGGTCAGAATGGCAGCGTAGGGCTTGAAGCCCGGGATTGCAAAGACCGCAAACACCATGATAAAGAGTTGGAGCGCGACAGGCGTGCCGCGGAAAACCGTGGTGTAGATGTTGCAGAGGATTGCGGGAATCTTCATGTACTTATTGACCTGCGCGGAGATCTTGACAATGGCGACGGTGAACCCGAGCACCAGTCCGATTGCGGCGGCGGCGAAGGTCAGAAGCAGGGTATTGCGGAATCCCTGGAGCATATAGCCCATGGATTCGGCGTCGGTAAGGATTTTGCAAATGTCCTGAAACAGCATAAAATCTTCCTCTTATAAGCCCCAAAAAGGAAAAGCGGATGCCGCTTTTCCTTTCGGTATGTTGTGTTCGGTTCGGTGTCCGGGGGACTTACACGCCGAGGTGCTTCTGAACCAGTGCCTCGATGCCTTCTTTGCCGAGTTCCGCCAGCACTTCGTTGATGGCTTTCAGTAGCTCGTCCTGACCCTTGGTCACGCAGATTGCGTACTTGTCGGTAGCGGGGCTGTCGTCCTCGCCTTCGCCGCCCTGATAGTAGAGGGGCGCGCACTTGAGGTTGCTCTTGCCCTCAATCAGCTTCTTGGCGGGCAGTTCGTCGATAATCAGCACGTTGCTGTCCGTTCCCTTGGTAACGTCCTCAACGGCGGTTGCGAGCGCGTCGAATCCGACCTTTGCGGCGTTCGAACCTTCGAGCGTTCCGCCCTCGCCCAACTCATCGCCGAGGAACAGGTCTGCGGTCGTTCCGTTCTGAACCGCGATTTTCTTACCCTTCAGGCTGTCCCAGTAAACGCCGGTTACGCTGTCGGTGGTGTCGCTCTCATAGGTTGCCGCGTCCGCCGCAGGGTAGATGACATAAAGCTTTGCTTCATAGTATTCGTTGGAGAAGTCGACCTTCTCTTTTCTTGCGTCGGTGATCGAGATGCCCGCCGCGCCAACGTTGGTCAGCTTGCCTGCGGAGACCGCGTCAACGATGGAATCGAATGCGACATTCTCGAAAACGACCTTTTTGCCAAGTTTCTCGCCGACCTTTTCCATGATTTCAACGTCAACGCCGACGATCTTGCCGTCCTTGACGTATTCAAAGGGAGCGAAGCCCGCTTCGGTGTAAACGGTCAGGGTTTCTTCCTTTTTGCAGGAAGCGAATGCGAGCAGACAGCCTGCCGCCATGCAGACCGCAAGTGCGATGGAAAGTAACTTTTTCATGATTTTTGTTCCTCCGTGTGGGATGTGTTTTGTATGGCACTATTATACTGCATAAATTTCCATTTGTCAAGCGGTTTTCTGCATATTTTTTCATTTCGTCCGGTTTGTGCGGAATGTGAAGAAATGCGCCGTTTGTTTTGTGCAAATATGCCATATCGCGGCGCTGTGTGCCGAGAAATCCGGGAGCGGCGGGTGTATATGCTGCGCCTGCGTTTGGAAATATGCGGTTTGCGAATGAATAAAACAATGAATATTATTCATTCATGCGGACATGAAATCAAGAGGAAAAGCGTTCCGCCCCGGCGCAAACGGGGGAAAGATTGCAGGGCAACAGCATTTACTTTTTCACAAAAACATGGTATAATAGTGGACATGAAAGTAAGCGAATTGAAAGAAAGCATTACCAACATAACAGAACCGCGGCGTG
>CAVGEJ010000109.1:0-8600 GCA_963628215.1 Eubacterium sp. CAG:180 | reverse complement strand
AAGGTTCTTAGGGGACTTCTCCTCAAGAAGTCCCCTAAGCAGGGCTTGGGACAGCGTCCCAAGGTCTTAGTCTTAAAAAGGAGGAACATATGGTCGTTTTGGTAACAGGCGGGACAAGAGGAATCGGGAAAGCGTGTACCCGCGCGTTTTGCGAGAGAGGGGAGAAAACCTATTTCTTCTACCATAGCGCGAGTAGCGAAACCGTGAGAGAGATCGAGCGGGAAACGGGAGCAATCGGTATGCGGGTCGACGTCGCGGATCGTGAGGCAGTGAGACAGGGCATCGACCGGATTATCGAACAGGAAGGGCGACTGGACGTGTTGGTCAATAACGCGGGCGTTGCAAAAATCGGGCTGTTTACCGACATGACCGAAGCCGAATACCGTACCCTGCGCGAAACCAACCTCGACGGCACGGTCTTTTGCGCCCAACGCGCCGCAGAGCAAATGGTCAGACAGCATAGCGGAAGGATCGTCAATATCGGCTCTATGTGGGGCAAAACGGGCGCGTCCTGCGAGGTCGCATACTCCGCAACCAAAGCGGGTGTGCGCGGTCTTACCATGGCGCTTGCAAAGGAACTCGGTCCTTCGGGCGTGACCGTCAATTGCGTTGAACCCGGGGTCATCGATACCGATATGAACCGTTCTCTGGACGCCGCAACGCGGGCGGAACTCTGCGACGAAACCCCGCTTTGCAGACTCGGAAAGCCCGAAGAGGTTGCCGCGGCGGTGCTCTTCTTCGCCTCGGAAGCCGCAGGCTTTGTTACGGGGCAGATTCTCGGCGTGGACGGAGGTTTTGCGGTATGAAGCGCCGCAAACGGCGTATGGCGGTGCTGATTCCGGCGGCGGCAATCCTGCTTCTGCTCGGCGTTGTGGCGGGACTGCTTGCGTGGCGCGGCGATTGGCGCTACCACGTCTTTTACGCGCTTTCAAGGGCGGAAAAGACGAACCTGCGGGCAGTCACTCTGGAGGGTGAAACGGCAACCTTTGACAACGCGGCACTGCTTGCGGACGAAAGGGTCGTTTTCGCGGACACCCTGATGTTGGTCAACCGCGACCACCCGATTGACGCGTCCTTTTCGCCCGACGTGACCGAGCAGGACGGTTGGAGCATGACCGCCGATACCCGCGCGGCGTTTGAAGCGCTCCGCAGTCGCGTGGAGAAGGAAACGGGGGAGCGGCTTCTGATTCTCAGCGCGTATCGAACCGACGACGAGCAACGCGAGGAACTGGACACGAGCGGGGAGGCAATCGCGGCGCGCCCCGGGGAGAGCGAGCATGAAATCGGGCTGGCACTGGATGTCTGCATCCGCGGGTGCGGCGGAAAGTCTTTCCTCAAATCGCGGGCGGGGAGACTGGTCAACCGAACCTGTGCTGAAGAGGGTTTTGTCATCCGCTACCCGATCGGAAAAGCGGATGTGACGGGCTTTGACTACGAGCCGTGGCATTTGCGCTACGTCGGCGCGCCGCATGCGCAGATCATGGAGCGCTCCCGCCTGACCCTTGAGGAATACCTCGATCTGCTCCGCCCCGGTCAGTGGTACGAGTCCTCCGATTACCTCATTCTGCGCACGGCGGAGGCTTCTGTCACTCTCCCCGCCGCCTTCACCTCCTGCACCGTCTCCCAAGACGGCATGGGTCACCGCATTTTTACGGTAAAGAGGTGGGAAGACCTCGGGGCAACGCCCCAAGGTCTTCCCACCTCTTTTTCGCAGAATTGCGCGGAATGGTATTGCAATTTTTGGGGGAATAGAGTATAATATAGAGTGGAAGACGCTTGGGAAGGGGGGGAGAGGATGGAAGCACATCGGTTCGTGGAAAACGGAATACCGGCGCAGGAGAATTGCCCACTTGCGCCCCTGTCCTCCTTCCGTATCGGCGGGACGGCGAAACTGGCGCTGTTCCCGCAAACAAAAGCGCAACTGCTGACCTGCCTTGACCTCGCAAGACGGGAGAATGTCCCGTTTGAGGTCGTGGGAAACGGCTCCAACCTGCTCTTTCCCGACGGAGTTTATACCGGGCTGATGATCTTTACCCGCAACCTCCGCGCGGCGGAACTGACGGGGGATACCGTCACCGCCGAAGCGGGCGTTCCGCTTCCCGCGCTGGCGGGAGAGACACTGCGGGCGGGACTTTCGGGTCTGGAATTCGCGCAGGGCATCCCCGGGACGGTTGGCGGCGGCGTGTTCATGAACGCGGGCGCATTCGGCGGCTGTATGGCGGACGTGACTGCATGGTCCGAGTGGTACGACTGCGAAACGGGGGAGACGGGGCGCTTTGAAGGGGACAGCCAACGGTTCGGAATCCGCACCAGTATTTATGAGCGGGAAAAGCGCTATATCCTGCTCGGCGCGGGGCTGAAACTGCTGGCGGACGACCCGAACGCAATCCGCGCCCGCATGGAGGACTTCCGCGACAGGCGGCGACGGACGCAACCGATCGAACTGCCGAGCGCGGGGAGTATTTTCCGCCATCCCCCCGGCGCGTATGCGGGCAGGCTGATTGAGGACTGCGGGCTGAAGGGCACGCGGATCGGCGGCGCGGAGGTGTCGGTAAAACACGCGGGATTTATCGTCAACGTCGGCGGCGCAACCGCCGGGGATGTTGTCGATCTGATCGCCCTGATCCGCGAGCGGGTTGAGCGGCAGACGGGTTACCGACTGGAATGCGAGATCCGCACCGTCGGATTCCGATGAAAAGAGAAAGAAAAAACAAGGCACACGGAACATAAAGGAGAAACCATGGAAGTCAAACTCATCAATTACACAACAGATCCCGTCGCCGCAATCGAGGAAGCGGCAACCACCTGTTATGACAGTCAGCCGACCGACGGCAGAATCATGCGCCACTGCTACAAGAGCGGGCATCACAGCGTATTGGAATTCGCCGATTTCACCTTCCGCATCAAGGGCGTGAGCCGCGCGCTGACTCACCAGTTGGTTCGTCACCGCATGGCAAGCTTTGCACAGCGGAGTCAGCGCTACTGCGTGGAGGACGGCTTCGAGTACGTCACGCCCGCAAGCGTGAAGAAAGACCCGCAGACGGCGGCGCTCTACCGCGAGACGGTGGAAACGATTCAGAGCTCCTATCGTCGGTTGGTGGAGGCAGGCGTTCCCGCCGAGGACGCGCGGATGCTGTTGCCGAACGCCTGCTGCAGTGAAATCTGCGTGAAGATGAATCTGCGGGAGTTGATCCACTTCTCAAACGAGCGCCTTTGCGCCTGCGCGCAGTGGGAAATCCGTGCGCTTGCGCGGGAGATGGTGAAGGCGGTTCTGGAAGTTGCGCCCGAATTGAAGGCGTTCCTTGTGCCGAAATGCGAGGCGCATGCGCCCTACTGCTTCTGCACCGAATCGAAGTCGCGTTCCTGCGGCAGACATCCGCTGATCGGAGAGGTCTGCCGCAAGGAAGAGGACGCGGAAAAATGAGTTTTGCCGACGAGGTGCGGGACGAGCTGTACGAAGGAGTCCCGAAAAAGCCCTGCTGTCGGCGGGCGCTTGCGGCGGGGCTCTTGCTCGGCGCGGAGGCGGAGGACAAGACCGTTACCGCGCGTTTCCCGTCGGAGGCGTGTGCCGATTACGCCGAGGAGGTTTTCCGCACGCAGTTCGGGCGGGGCTTGACCTTTGCGCGCCGACCGCTTCCGCGCGGAAGCCGCCTGTCGGTCTTTTCCTCTCCCGCCGCCGCAAAGCTGTTGCACGTCATGCGCGAGCCGGATGCGGCGGAGCGCCTGACGGGCGGTTGCGAGGGATGTTCCCCGGCGTTTCTGCACGGGGCGTTCCTGTCGGAGGGGACGGTCAACGATCCGCACAAGTCCATTCATCTGGAGTTTTTCCTGCGCGTTTCCGCGTATCTGCCGCTTGCAACGGCGGTTTTGGAGGGATGCGGTTACCCGCCGCGGGTCGTTGCGCGCGAGAACGGGACGGGGCTTTACTACAAGGACGGAACTTCGGTTGAGGATCTGCTCACGCTTTGCGGCGCGGGGCGGGTTGCAATGGAGTTGATGAACGTCCGCTTTGAGCGCCAGTTGCGCGGCGAGGAAAACCGCGCGACAAACTGTCTGACGAAAAACATCTCAAAAACCGTGACGGCGGCGATGCGGCAGGTGGACGCCATCCGCGCCCTGCGCCGTAGCGGTCGGCTTTCGGGGCTTTCCGCAGGGGTACAGGAGACTGCCGCTCTGCGCGAGGAGAACCCCGAGGTTTCCCTCGAGGAACTTTGCGCGCTCCACAACCCGCCGATCACGAAGTCCGGTTTGAACCACCGTCTCAAGCGCCTTCTTGAGGAAGCGGAGGGATGCGGAGGACGCGCCAAAGGGGGCTTTTAAGGAAAGCCCCCTCTGGACTCCCGCAAACCTTTTCACCCAGACGTACAGGGTGCGAACATAGTGCTATTGAATTTTGGAGATTCTGTTTGCGGATGCCCGTATGTGGATGGCATTATTATAAACAGTCAGCAAGTAACATTCACGCGATGCGGAACGACACATGGGTCGTTCCCTACAACTCTATTTCCAATGGCTTACGTACTCTACAGGGGCGCAATCCGAAGGGAGCGCCCCGCATTCCAACCCACCTCCCGTTAATAACTAACTTTCTACCATTTCTATCCGGTAGCGGGAGCGAGGCGACAGCCGACAAAATCCCGCTCGACGGGATTTTGCGCGGGAGCAGCCGGAAATAGTAGCACGGAATATGGCTACACCCAAAATCAGCACAACATAAAAATAGAAACATAAAACCCCTTGCAGTGAAGGTCTTGAAGGTTCTTAGGGGACTTCTCCTTAAGAAGTCCCCTAAGCAGGGTTCGGGGCAGAGCCCCGAGGTCTTAAAGGAGGATGTATGAACGGATTTGTGCATTTGCACTTGCATAGCGAATATAGCCTGCTGGACGGCGCGTGCCGAATCACGGACATCCCCGCGAGAGTCAAGGAGTGCGGACAGGAGGCAGTGGCGATTACAGACCACGGCGTGATGTACGGCGCGGTCGCATTCTGGCAGGCGTGCCGGAACGCGGGCGTTAAACCCATCATCGGGTGCGAGGTCTACGTCGCGCATTCCTCCAGATTTGAAAAGACCGTGGGCGCAGACGGCTACGCCGACCACCTCGTCCTTCTCTGCGAAAATAACGAAGGCTACCGAAACCTCTCGGAAATGGTCTCACGATCCTTTACCGAAGGCTTTTATAATAAACCACGCGTGGACGAGGAACTTCTGCGCCGATACCACGGCGGGCTGATCGCCCTGTCCGCCTGCCTTGGCGGAAAGATTCCGAAACAGCTTGCAAAAGGCAACTATAAGGGCGCAAAGGAAACCGCTTTGCGCTACGCCGAAATCTTCGGTCCGGAGCATTTCTATATCGAAATTCAGGATCACGGACTCGCGGAACAGCGTACCATGCTTCCCATGTTGGTCGACCTCGCAAAGGACTGCGACCTGCCTCTGGTAACCACCAACGACTGCCACTACCTGCGCCGCCGGGACGCCAACGCGCAGGCAGTCCTCATGTGCATCCAGACCAATACCACCACCGATATGGGTCGCCCCGCCGCGTTCGCAACCGACGAGTTCTACCTCAAGGATACCAACGAAATGACCATGACCTTCAAGGCGTACCCCGAGGCACTGGAAAATACCTGCCGGATCGCCGAACGGTGCGAGGTCAGCTTCGATTTCGATACCACCTATCTGCCGAAATTCCCGTGTCCTGACGGAAAGAGCGCGCAAACCTACCTCCGTGAACGTACCGAAACGGGCTTTGCGGAGCGCGTGAAAAAGGGGCATATCACCTTTGCGGAGCATCCGGAGAGTGAGTACCGCGAGCGGCTGGAATATGAACTGTCGGTCATTCTGCAGATGGGGTACGAGGACTACTTCCTGATTGTGCAGGACTACGTCAATTACGCGCGGTCGCAGGACATCCCCGTAGGACCGGGCAGAGGATCGGGCGCGGGAAGCCTTGTCGCGTTCGCGCT
Source organism: Eubacterium sp. CAG:180 (assembly GCA_963628215.1). Classification (GTDB taxonomy): domain Bacteria; phylum Bacillota; class Clostridia; order Oscillospirales; family CAG-272; genus UMGS1865. The sequence continues at coordinate 2,633 of CAVGEJ010000109.1, read as the reverse complement.
CGGCATTACCGATATCGACCCGCTCCGCTTCGACCTGCTTTTCGAGCGCTTCCTCAACCCCGAGCGCGTGAGTATGCCCGATATCGACGTGGACTTCTGCTATAACCGCCGCGACGAGGTGATCGACTACGTCGGGCGGCGCTACGGGCAGGATCATGTCTCGCAAATCATCACCTTCGGAACGCTTGCCGCAAGAGCCGCCGTGCGCGATGTCGGGCGGGCGCTCGGAATGCCCTATAGCGACGTGGACGCGGTCGCGCGCGCAGTGCCGCAAGAGCCGAACGTCACGCTCTCCATGGCGCTCAGACTGCCCGAACTGAAAAAGCTGTACGAAGGCTCGGCAAGCGTGAAAAAGCTGATCGACACCGCCATGACCCTTGAGGGCATGCCGCGCAACGTCTCCATCCACGCGGCGGGCATCGTCATCACCGATAAGCGCGTGGCGGAGTACGTGCCGCTGGCGCTGAGCAACGGAACGGTTGTCACGCAGTACGACATGGACACCGTGGCGAAACTGGGACTGTTGAAATTCGACTTCCTCGCGCTCCGCTACCTGACGATTCTGCACGACGCGGAGGTTCAGATCCGCGAGAGAGAGCCGGATTTCGATCTGGAAAAGCTCCCGCAGGACGACGCGGCAACCTATCGCCTCATCGCCTCGGGCAAAACCTCGGGCGTGTTCCAGTTGGAGTCGGGCGGAATGCGGCAGATGCTGATGAATCTGATTCCCGAGCGCATCGACGATATCATCGCCGCCATCGCGCTTTACCGACCCGGACCGATGGATTCCATTCCCACCTTTATCGAGTGCCGCCACCATCCCGAAAAGGTGACCTACGCCACGCCGCTTCTCGAGCCGATTCTGCGCTCCACCTATGGGTGCGTGGTCTACCAGGAGCAGGTCATGCAGATTTTCCGCGAGGTCGCGGGGTATACATTCGGACACGCGGATGTCGTGCGCCGTGCGATGTCCAAAAAGAAAGCCGCCGTGCTGATGGCGGAGCGCGAAACCTTTGTCGCGGGCGCGGTGGAGCGCGGCGTGGAGGCGGCGGTGGCGGAAAAACTCTTTTCGGATATGGAGAGCTTTGCAAACTACGCGTTCAATAAATCCCACGCGGCGGCTTACGCGGTGCTCTGCTACCGCACCGCATACCTCAAAGCGCATTACCCCTGCGAGTACCTTTCCGCCCTCCTGACCAGCGTCCTCGGCAACCAGACCAAGGTCGCAGAGTATATTGCGGAATGCACGGGGCGCGGAATCCGCGTTCTGCCGCCCGATATCAACGAAAGCCGCGTGGAATTCGCGGTGACGGACGGGAATATCCGCTTCGGTCTGCTTGCCATCCGCAACGTGGGGCGGCAGTTCCTCGAGCAGATTCTGGATGAACGCAGGCGCGGAAAATTCGCCTCGTTCGAGGACTTTATCAACCGTATGGACGCGGGAAGCCTCAACAAACGCATGGTGGAGGCGCTGATCAAGGCGGGAACGTTCGACCGCCTCGGCGTGTTCCGCAGTCGCCTGCTCGCTTCGTATGAGCGCATCATCGACCAAGCCGCCGAAAAGGGGAGAAACAACATTGTGGGGCAGTTGGATATGTTCTCCGCGCTTGCAACCCCCGCAGGGGAAAAAGCGCAGATGTTTGATTATCCGCCCCTGCCCGACCTCTCCCCGCGCGAAAAACTGCTGATGGAGCGCGAGGCAACGGGAATGTTCTTCTCGGGGCAGTTGCTCGACAGCTACAGCAAGCACCTCAAACTGCTGTCCCCCACGCCGATTACCGACCTGACGGGGGAGGACGCCGCGCCGCAGGAGAAACAGCGCGTGACGGTTGCGGGCATGATAACCGGCGTAACGCTGAAAAACACGAAAAGCGGCGACCGCATGGCGTTCTTCCGTCTGGAGGATCAGTACGGCGAGATCGAATGCGTGGTCTTTGCGCGGCAGTTCGCCGAGAGCGCCCATCTGGTGCGCACGGATCTCGCCGTTGCGGTCACGGGGACGGTTTCCCTGCGCGAGGACGAGCCGCCGAAGATTCTGGTAAACCGTATGGAGGAGCTAACCGATAATACGACCTTCCGCGAACCGACGGAAAAAGCGCCCGCGCCGTCTCCCGCCCGCACAGCAGAGGGGCAGGGGAACGCGCCCGCCGCTTCGTCCGCAACGCCCGCAACTTCTGCTGTATCCGCTCCGCAACATCCCAAGCGCCTGTTCCTGCGTGTTCCCGACCGAACGGGAGCGCTCTGGATCAAAGCGCGCGCCCTCGCGGAGATTTTCGACGGACCTTTCCCGCTTGCCATCTACGACGCAAGCACGAAACAATACGATTTCAGCCATGCGGGATTGACCCTCGATGACTACGTCCTGAAGCAGTTCCGCGAGCTTTTGGGCGAAGAAAACGTTATCCTGAAGTAATTTGCGAAAAAAAGAAAAACGGAACGACACACGGGTCGTTCCCTACAATCCTCATTCCTAAAAGAATTCTATCTTTTTAGAGGAGTGAACCGTAGGGAACGACCCGTGTGTCGTTCCGCCCCAATCAACAACTAACTTGAACCATTTCTATCCGGTAGCGGAGATGAGGCAAGGCAACAAGTTGCCGCCGTGCCAATCCCGCTGGACGGGATTGGTCTCG
>CAVGEJ010000108.1:0-8609 GCA_963628215.1 Eubacterium sp. CAG:180 | reverse complement strand
TTTATCCCCCCTCATCAGTCGCTAACGCGACAGCTTCCCCCCAAGGGGAAGCCTGCTGTATAGAGTGCTCCTGCTCAAAATGCAACTTCCGTTGTTAACTTGCTTCGGTTTGTTACAACACACGAAAGGAATTTTACAAAATAGGCTTCCCCTTGGGGGGAAGCTGTCGCGTTAGCGACTGATGAGGGGGGATAGATTTTATCCAACTGCGGCTTTCCAGCTTTGGATTATCCTCCAACGCGCGAGGAAAGCACGAGTTTTTCGGGAATCGGATCGGTGAAGAAGGCGCACAGATCGCGGTCGCTGACCACGTAGTCCAGATCGCGGACGTTGCCCTGATAGAAGGTGGAAGGTCTGCCGAGTTTACTGGAATCGATGAGCAGAATTTTCCGCCGCGCGTTCTTCAGCATGATATTCCGTACCGCAACTTCTTCGGCGTAGCAGTCGTAAAAGTTGCCGTCCTCGGTCAGCGCCTGAACCGAAAACAGCACCACGTCCGCGTGGATTTGGGAAAGGAAGTTCTGCGCGTAACCGCCAACCAAAACCGCGCGGTTCTCGGACGAGACCAACCCGCCCGTGCAGTAAGCCTTCACGTCGTAACCCGAAAGGCAAGCCATTGCGTCCACGCTGTTGGTAATGACCGTTACCCCGCTGACCGACGGTAACAGTTCCGCCGTGAAAAACGCGGTCGAAGAACCGTCCAGAAATACGATGTCGCCGGGGGCAATGAGCGAGACTGCCGCGCGCGCGATCTGCTTTTTCTGCGCGCTGTTCTCGTGACTGCGCAGGGAAAAGGGAATATGCCGCCCGCTTGTCTGCGTGATCTTCACGCCGCCGTAACTGCGCTGAACCAGTCCGCGCTCCTCGAGGTTCTTGAGGTCGCGGCGGATACTGGAGGGGCTGATGTTCATTTTGCGGGAGAGGTATTCCACCGTTGCGTACTCGGTATCGCTCAAAAGGGAGAGAATTTCGTCCTCCCGTTCACATTTGTACATATTGTTTCAACCTTTCTGCGCGGAGATGCGCATTCTTGCATGATTATCATACCATAAAAACGCGGATTTGTAAAGGGATTTGACGAAAAAAATCGGCTTTCCGCGAGATTTTACGAAAAGACAGGCAGGTTTTATGAAAATTCTTTTTTTTGATATGGAATTCGCAAACGGAAAGATCCCCGGCTCGGTCTATTCCTTCGGGTATGTGCGAACCGACCGGAAATTCCGTCTGACCGACCCGCAGACCGATCTGCTCATCAACCCCGACTGCGAATGGAACGACTATGTGCGCAGGAATATTCTGGCGTACCAAATGTCAACCGTGAAGCAGGCGTCGCTTTTTCCCGCCTACTATAAGCGGATGAAGAAACTGCTCTGCAAGTCCGATCTGGTTGTCGGTTTCGCGGTGAAAAACGACACCACCGCGTTGCGCAAAGCCTGCGAGCGCTACGGGCTGAAGCCGCTTTCCTTCCGCTGTCTCGACCTCGAGCGGGTCTGCCGTTCCCTGCGCGATTACCCGCAGGCGCACGGGTTGGACGGCTATGTTCGCGCCTACACGGGGATTGACCCCGCAAACCGCCACCGCAGCGACGGCGACGCGTATGCGACGATGCTGCTTTTGAAGGGAATTTGCGAAAAGCACGGCGTGGACGCGCGGGATGTCGCAAAGATTTACGCAGCCGCGTTTACGGACTCCCTGCCGCAGGAGACGCAGGAAGGGAAAAAGGGCAAACGGACTGCCCGCGAGGGGGCAGAGGCAGAGCCGGACAAAACGGCAAAGCGCTGAAACCGTTGTAAAATTTTGAAATCATTGGCACAAGGTTTTCCTTGTGCTTTTTTCTTTGCATAAAAAGCGGCGCTTGCGGTGATGATAAGAAAGACAAATTTGCGTTGCCGGAGGAAGCAGGAATGGAAAAGAGCAAATCCGCGGTCGGTCAGCCGCTGTTGGAAATCCGCGATATGACCAAAACCTTCGGTCCGGTCGTGGCGCTTGACCGCGTGGATCTGACCGTCCTATCGGGCGAGATCCGCGGCTTGATCGGGGAGAACGGGTCGGGAAAATCCACAATTTCCTCTGTTTTTTCGGGTATGCAGACGGCGGATCACGGCGTGATGACCTTTGAGGGGAAGCCGTGGCAACCGTCCGACATGAGCGACGCGCTCCGTCGCGGCGTGGGCATGATCGTGCAGGAAAGCGGAACCGTCCCGGGAATCACGGTGGCGGAAAACCTGTTCCTTTGCCGCATGGGGCGGTTTTCGGTTTTTCGTACCCCCTCGGATCGCGGGTGGGGATTCGTTTCGTCCCGCAATCTTTTCCGCGCCGCGCAAAAGGCGTTGGACGAGATCGGCGCGGGGCACATCCGCGCCGAGGCGCTGACCGGGACGCTGGACATGATGGATCGCAAGCTGATTGAGGTTGCCAAGGTCTGGATTTCCCGCCCGCGCGTGTTGGTGGTGGACGAAAGCACAACGGCGCTCTCGCAACGGGGGCGGGAGATCATCTACGGGCTGATGGAACGCATCAAAGCGGACGGCGGCGCGGTGGTCTTTATCTCGCACGACCTTGACGAAATTATGGAGAAATGCGACACGCTGACCGTCCTGCGCGACGGGCGCATCATCCGCACCTTTGAAAAAGCGGAATTCGAAGCGGGCGCGATCCGAACCGCCATGATCGGGCGGGAATTGCAGGGCGATTACTACCGCACCGATTACGGAAGTCCCCGGGCGGGGCGCGTGACGGTGGAGGTGACCGATCTGTCCGTCGGCGACCGTCTGCGCGGCGTAAGCTTTTCCGCGCATGAGGGCGAAATTCTCGGTATCGGCGGGCTTTCGCATTGCGGAATGCACACACTGGGAAAGGTTCTGTTCGGCGCGGTCAAGCCGTCGCGTGGGAATGTCCGCGTGCTCGGAAAGCCGTTGCACACTCCGAGCGACGCCATCTCCCTCGGGGTCGGCTACGCCGCCAAGGATCGCGACACCGAGTCGCTCTGTCTTTCCGCCTCGGTGCGGGACAACATTGCCATTGCGGGGTTTCCGGTCTTTGCGCCGCACGGTGTGATCTCTCCCAAGCGGGAGCGCGCCTATGTCCGCAGACAGATTGAGGGAATGCAGATCAAGTGCTTTTCGCAGGATCAGCCGATCGAGCAGCTGTCGGGCGGAAACAAGCAGAAGGCGGTGTTCGGAAAATGGATCGGGGCGGGTTCGTGGATTCTGATTCTGGACTGCCCCACGCGCGGGATTGACATCGGGGTCAAGCAAACGATGTACCGTCTGATGGCGCGGATGCGGGAGGAGGGCAAAACCGTGATTATGATCTCGGAGGAACTGCCCGAACTGATCGGAATGTCGGATCGCATTCTCATTATGAAGGACGGAAGAATAAGCGGAGAATACCCCCGTGCGCGCGACCTGCGCGACGCGGATCTCATCGGGGATATGATCTGACCGAAAGGAAGAAACCATGACACAGGAACTCGATTCGGAACGGGCGCGGCTTCGCGGGCGAGCCGTCCGCCACTCCCGCCTCATCAGTCTGATCCCGCTTGCCGCCTGCCTCTTGCTCGGCGGTCTTTATCTGTTGCTTGCGTGGCAGAACGGCTATGACCTCGGCATCGGGTTGTCGGTGGTCGTTTCCAACGCCACCCTGGTTGCTCTGGTGGCAACGGGCGCGACTTTCATCTTCACCGCAGGCTCTTTTGACCTTTCGCTCGGCGCGAATATGTTGGTCAGCGCCCTCGTGGGCGGATTGGTCGGCAGGGCGAGCGGGAATCTCTTTCTCATGCTGCTTGCCACCATGGGAACGGCGATTTCGCTCAGCGTTCTCGGCGCACTGCTTGCAACCTTTTTCAATCTGCCCGTGTTCATCATGACCATTGTGATGATGAACGTTTACAGTGCGGTTTCCACGCTGATGCTGACTACGCTCGGAACAAACGCCGCATTGGCAGTTCCGACCTCTCTTGTGGCGGGACTGAATCAGACGTGGTTTCGTCTGCTTCTGCTTGCGGTTTTTGAAATTTTCGCCTGCGTGCTGTTTTATCTGCTCCCGATGGGGCGGCAGGCGCGTTTCCTCGGCGGAAATCCGATCTGCGCAAGGCTCTCGGGCATCCGACCCAAGTCGCTGACCGTGCTCTGCTTTGCGCTTGCGGGCATCGGCATCGGGCTTGCGGCGTTTGCCATGACCGTGGAGACCCCGACGCTTTCGGCTTCGTCCGGTTCGTCGGTCGGTATGAATATGCTGATTGCAATGGTGTTCGGCGGAATGCCGATGAGCGGAGGACCGCGCTCCAGAATGTACGCGGCGCTGCTCGGCGCGTTCTCCATGGCGTTTCTGGACGCGCTGATGAATATTTACGTCACAGGAAGCTGGTATCTCCAGATCGTAAAGGGCGTGCTGTTTGCAACGGTGGTGTTCCTCTTTACCATCGGGCGGCGAAGCCGGATGCTGGAGCGCTAAGGAATGATTGATTGGAAATTGGAAAGGAATGAAAACATGAAAACGAAATTCCGGGTTCGATTGCTGTGCGCGATCCTGCTTGTCTGCGCGCTTCTGCCGCTTGCGGGATGCAAAAAGGGCGCGTCCGACCTCAAAATCGGCGTGTTGTGGGAGGACGATACCTCCGGAGAATCGGCGGCGTGGGCGAAATACCTGCGCGCACTGGCAAAGGAATACGGCTTTACGATTGACTTTACCACCACAAACAGTTCGTCCTCCGAGGTGTCGGCGATCAACACCTACGCTTCCAAGGGCTATGACGCGATTCTGCTGCTCTCCGATGACGACATTGTGACCTCGGTCAATGCCGCGGCGGCAAAGAAGATGTATATCATCTGCCCCACGGGTCACCCGACCGACGAACAACTGAAGGAAATCCGCGGAAACGAGTATTTCCTCGGCTCGGTTGCGCCCACCTATGATACCGAGTATACCGCAGGCTACAACATGGCGCGCTACTTTGTTGAGGAGAAGAAGCAGACCGCCTTTACCGTGTTCGGCGGCGCAACGCTTTACGGCTCGCAGATGCACATTCAGCGCCTTGCGGGGATTCTCGCGTATCTGTGCGAGGACAGCGGAACTTCCTATGACGGCGCGAAAACGCGGGACGAGTTGATTGCCAAGGTTGCGGGAACGAGCCTTGACCCCACAAAATTCGTCAGCGCAAAGTACCGCATTACGGGTTATATGGACGGTTTCGGTTTTGACGACGCGTTTTCCACCAAGCTGACCAACAGTCTGGAGAGCGGCGGAACTTGCATTCTGACGGTCGGCGCGGGCGAGGTCGTGACCAAGATTGCCTACGGAATCACCTCGGCAAACAGCAAGCTTGAGACCTGCACCGTCGGCGGCGTGGACGCGATTACGGCGGATTACGCCGCGTGTTTCGATCTGGGCTACGCCTATGACTGCGGCAAGTTCGCCTCGGCAATGGCACCGTCAATCATCATGATTCTGTGCGCAAAGGACGGAAAGAAAATCAAGGATTCCGACGGTTACGCGCCGAAACTGGGGCTGAGTTATTGGGTTGCCACAAGCAAGACCGCACTGGAAGAGATGCTGAAGAGCGACAATGCAACCGATGGGTACTGCTACAACAAGGCGGTTCTGGATCACTATATCGAGGCGGCAAGCTACGACGAGTTGTCAAAACTCTGCGCGGCGGACTACGCAGAGGCGGTCGCCATTCACGGGGCGTATAACAAGGAGTAAGGGGGGATGCCGCCGTGCCGACGCAAGCCGAAACGGTTCAAACAAAACTGAAAAGGGTTGGCGGAGTCCTGCTTCTGCCGATCCTGTGCGGAGTCATCATGGCAATCGCCTGCCACCTTGCGGGGACTGCGCTGTTTACCGGAAGCAGTACGTGGCAGCTGTTCTTTCGCGGCATGGCGTATGTCCTGCTTCTGTCCTTCGGCGTTTCCGTGAATATGCACACGGGGCGGTTTGACTTTTCCACGGGCGCTACCATGCTTCTCGGCGGCGTTGCGGGTGCGCTGATCGCTTACGGGAACGGTTGGGGTCCGGTTGCAATGCTCTTTATCAGCATGTTGGTGGGCTGTGTGACGGGACTGTTCACGGGGTGGCTGTATGTCCTGCTCCGTCTGCCGCCGATGATCATCGGGCTGACCATGACGTTGGTTCTGGAGGGCGTGGTTGCCATTATTACCGACGGCTGTAAGCCCGTTGGATTCGGGACGGACGCGTCCTATTACCGCTTTGCCGTGACCCCGCTGTGGATGTGCCTGATTATGCTTGCGGCGGTGGTTTTCATGGTGGTGCTGTTCCACTATACGAAATTCGGCTACGACTACCGCGCGCTCCAGACGGGGCAGAAGATTGCGGTGGGAAGCGGCGTGAACGAAAACGGGAACGCGATTGTCTGCTATGCCGTTGCGGGACTGCTGTTCGGCGCGGCGGGGGCGCTTTCGGTCTGCTCCACAAACGGCGTGACCCCGACCATCAATTTCTCCAGTATCACCTCCATGTTTTCCTGCTTTCTCCCGCTGTTCTTCTCGGGGTTCATTATGAAATTCTGCAACAAGCAGGTGGCAATCTTTGTGGGATGCGTTGCCTATGAGCTGATTCAGATCGGGTTCGGGCAGATCAGCTTTGCGGACGCGGGCTTTACCGCCGACGTTTACAAGGTGGTCGAGGCGGTGATACTGGTTCTGTTCCTGATCTATCTGAACAACGAGAATACCATCACGGAATTCGTAACCCTGCGGCGGAAGCGCCGGACGGGGGAAAGGAGCGCACACACATGAGCGAGAGAAGAGAGATGCTGTCTGCCGCCCCGTTCCGACTGGACGGGAAACAGGCGGATTGGGTGGAGGACACATTGGCTTCCATGTCGACCGAGGATCGGTTGCGCCAGTTGTTCTGTCTTATCACCTACAGCGACGACGAAGAGGATCTGCGCCGCCTTGCCGAGCAGGTCCGTCCCGGGGGGATCATGAGCCGCGCTGTTCCCACCGAGCAGGCTTTGCGCACAATCCGGACGTTGCAGGAGTACTCCCATATCCCCATGCTCATCAGCGCCAATCTCGAATCGGGCGGAAACGGGCTGTTGTCGGACGGCAGTTTCTTTGCCCGTCCCATGGCGATTGCCGCGACCGATGATGCCGAGCAGGCGCGAAGGTTGGGCGAGATCTGCGGAACAGAGGGCGCGGCAGTCGGTGCGAACTGGTCCTTTGCGCCGATCGTTGACATCGATTACAACTGGCGCAACCCGATTACCAATACCCGCACGTTCGGCTCTGATCCCGAGCGCGTCCGCCGCATGGGCGTGGCGTATGTGACCGAACTGCAGAAGCACGGTATGGCGGCGTGCTGTAAGCATTTCCCCGGGGACGGGCGGGACGAACGCGATCAGCACATTGCGCCGTCGGTCAACGACCTTTCCTGCGGCGAGTGGGACAGAACCTACGGAATGGTCTACCGCGCCATGATTGCGGCGGGCGTGATGAGCGTGATGATCGGGCATATTCTCATGCCTGCCTACAGCCGCCGCGTTGCGCCCGATTTGCGCGACAGCGACCTGTTGCCCGCGTCGGTCAGTTATGAACTTGTAACCAAGCTGCTGCGCGAACAACTCGGATTCAACGGGCTGATCGTGACCGATTCCTCCACAATGGCGGGCGTGACCGCGTTGATTCCGCGTGACAAACTGGTTCCGATGAGCATTGCGGCGGGGTGCGATATGTTTCTCTTTACCAAAGACCTTGAAGAGGATATCGGATTCATGACCGAGGGGCTTCGCCGCGGAATCCTGACCGAAGAACGGCTTGTCGAGGCGGTTACGCGGATTCTTGCCCTCAAAGCGGCGCTCCGTCTGCCCGAAAAGCGCGAGGCGGGACGGCTGATTCCGCGCGCCGAGGACGCCGGACGGCAGGTGGGACAGCCGCTGTTTGCCGAATGGAGCAGAACCTGCGCCGACCGCTCGGTGACGCTGGTCAAGGAAGAGAGCGGGGTTCTGCCGCTGACTCCCGAGCGTTATCCGCGTGTGCTGTTCTGCCCCTTGGATAACCGGAGCGCGGGACAGTCCTTCTTTACCGCCGAGGGGAGCGCCAACAAACGCTTTCGGGAACTGCTCACGGCAAACGGATTTGACGTAACGGTCTTTGAGCCGGCGCAGGGCATGGAGGGCTTCATGACCCCCGTGCGGGATATCGTGGGGAAATACGACCTGATCGTGTATTCCGCCGAGTTGGTCACGCGGTCGAACCAGACCGTTGTGCGCCCCGAGTGGAGCAACCCGATGGGCGCGAACGTCCCCGTGTGGTGTCACTCTGTTCCAACCGTGTTTGTGTCGTTTGAGAATCCGTATCATCTGGTCGACGTGCCGCAGATAAGAACCTTTGTCAATTGCTACGGCGGAAGCGAAACGGTTGTGCGCGCCGCAGTGGAAAAACTGATGGGGAAGAGCCGCTTTCAGGGAAAATCTCCCGTTGACCCGTTCTGCGGAAAATGGGAAGCGAAAATCGCGGGCTTCGGGGTCAGATAAAGATAAAACGTATCGCATTATTTTCGTTGAAAGTTTTCGCCCGCCTTTTCTAAAAGGCGGCACGAGTCCAGCGCCGTGGAGCGCTGGTCGCCGCCCGCAGGCGGCGAAATCC
>CAVGEJ010000107.1:0-8664 GCA_963628215.1 Eubacterium sp. CAG:180 | reverse complement strand
TTTCTTTTTCCATGCGCTTATTATACCACTTTTTTGTTACGAAAACAAGTTCTAAGTCGAAGTCTACGAAATTTCACGTTCCTATTGACAAATCCGAGAAAGCGGGGTATAATAAAAGTACAGATTACAAAGGAGGGAATCCGTCATGTCTATCAGCACAACCGAATTAAAGCTGAATCTCAGCAAATATCTTCTGATTGCAGAAACCGAGGATGTTTTCATCACGGAAAACGGTAAGATTGTCGCAAAGCTGACCAATCCGTTTCAGGATCGTGTTGAAAAAGCGAAATCGTTGTTCGGAATTCTTCCTGCAGACATCACGCTTGAAGAAGCCAAACAAGAAAGGCTGAATCGGATATGAGAGCCTTGATCGACACCTGTGTCCTCATTGACACGCTCCAAAATCGTGAACCGTTTTCGGAGTTTTCCAAGCAGATTTTTCTTGCAGCGGCAAACTATCGTTTTTCGGGCTGTATCACAGCAAAATCCATTGCGGATATTTACTATCTCATGCATCGTTTTACGCATGATGATAAGAAAACCCGCGAAATATTGTCCACTCTGTTGGACATATTCGACTTATCCGATACCACTGCAACAGACTGTAAAGCCGCAATCGTTTCGGAGATTTCCGACTTTGAAGATGCAATATTGATTGAAACCGCAGTCCGTGAACATATTGATTGTATTGTAACCCGAAATACCCGTGACTATAAAGGAGCGCCGCTTCCCGTATATGAGCCGGAAGCCTTTCTGGAACTGATTAAATAACGGAGAGACACCAAGCTTTCTTGACATTTTCTCCGAACTGTGCTAAAATAGTAGTATTCCAAGCAAAGAGGACACGCGAATTGAAGGATTTTTTCAAAAAGCACTCGCTCTATAATCTGTTCAACGCGAACGGAAACCGCGAGAAGGACGCGCCCGAAGAGGACACGCGCCCCACTCTGCGGCGCTTTTTCCGTCTGCTCCGCCGCAAGTTCTGGCGGCTCATCACGCTGAACATGATGATGCTCCCCATGGTAGCGCCGATTCTGGTCGGCGTGTTTCTCTACCTCGGGATGCACAAAACCCCAACGGCAAACAATGTGATCTTTCCGCAGATCTTCGGCGCGGGGCTGATCTCCAACTCCACCGAGGCAACCTTTCTCTCCGACCTGTTCGGCGCGCAGTTTCTCATTCCCGCCTACAAAAACACGGCTTCCTATGTCGGCATGGGCATTTGCGCGGGCTTTCTGGTTCTGACCTTCGGTTGGCAGAACATCGGCGCAACCTACATCCTGCGCGGCATTGTGCGCGGTGACCCCGTGTTTCCCTTCTCCGATTATGCCTACGCGGTCAAGCGGAACTGGAAGCAGGGCTTTTTCCTCGGTCTGATCGACGCGGCAATCCTCTTTTTCCTCGGCTTTGACTTCATGTTCTTCTATAATCAGACGGGAACTTTCAAAATGGACGTGATGTATTTCGCAATCTTCGCCATTGCCATTATCTACTTCTTCATGCGGTTTTACATCTATCTGCTCCAGATCACCTTCAATCTGAACATCCGCAAGATTTTCAAGAATGCGCTGATCTTCTCGGTGCTCGGCTTCAAGCGCAACATCATGGGCGCGCTCGGCATTCTTTCGCTGACCGCAATCGCCGCGGCGCTGATCGCCCTGTTTGCCGCTCTGCTCGGCGGAAACATTGCAATTCCGCTGATTCTGCCCTTCCTGTATTATCTCGCCTTCACCGCCTTCATGGCGGCATACGCCGCCTACCCCATCATCGACCGCTACATGATCGCCCCTTATGCGGACGGAGCGGACGGTGACAGAGAGGCGGAGGATTCCAACGAAACAACCGATACAACCCCGTCATCCGCCGATTAAACGGCTGACCGTTACCGGTTCATATCCTTCACTCAGAAGCCTTGGAAGCACGATTTCCAAGGCTTCCGGCGTTTTACTGTGCGCCGTATAGTCGTGCATGAGGACGATTGCCCCCGGCTTGACCTCGCGCATAACGTGGTTGACGATCGCGCCGGTTTCTTTGGTCTCCCAATCGCGGGTATCCACGCTCCAGAGAACAACGGTATACCCGCGGCAGTCGGCACAGCTTTTCACGGCTTCGCTGACCACGCCCTCGGGCGGGCGGAAAAGCGTGGGGCGATGTCCGAGCGTGGACTCCATGACCGCCTCGCACTTTTTCAGTTCCTCGGTGAGCGTCGGACCGTCCATTTTGGTCAGCCGATGGTGCGAATAGGTGTGATTTCCGATCTCATGCCCGCGCCGCAGAACCTCTTTTGCGGCCTCGGGGTAATACTCGACGTTCGTCCCGATCATGAAAAAGGTCGCTTTGACTCCGTAGCGGTCGAGGATATCCAGAATGCGGTAGGTGTAGGAGGGATGCGGACCGTCATCGAAGGTGAGGGCGATTTTTCGCGTTTCGGGGTCTGCGGAATGGTGGACGACGCGCTCCGCCGCGGCTTTTTGCGGCATAGCGACCGCCGCCAGAATCATTGCGAGCAGACCCGCGAGCACCCGCCGCCGTCTCATTCCGCCGCCTCCGTTGCGCCGCCCGTCAGTTCGTCCATCGTGCCGAAGCGGTAGCCCTGCGCCCGCATTTCGCGTATCACGTCACCGAGAATCGCCGCGTTGGTTGCCGATGTGGGATGCAGGAGCATGACCTCGCCGTTATGGGTATTATCGAGGATCATCTGCTTGGCTTTCTCCACCGTCGGTTGCTTATTGTTATCCCAATCCGCGTAGGCGAAGCTCCAGAAGATGGTTTTATATCCGTTTCGCTGTGCGCAGGCAAGGTTTGCCTCGCTGAAGCGACCTTCGGGCGGGCGGTAGTAATGCGACAGTTCGCACCCCGTCAGTGCTCGGTAGGCTTCCTCCAATCCGTGCAGTTCGGCAAGGAGGGTTTCGTCGCTCTCGCGGCTCATATCCTTATGGTGCATGGTATGGTTTCCCACGGTATGCCCTTCCGCCGCCATGCGTTTGACCAATTCGGGCTCATGGCGGATAAGACCGTCCAAAATAAAGAAGCAGCCTGTGACCTGCTCCTCCTTGAGGGTATCGAGGATTTTCTCCACGCTCTCGTTCCCGTACCCTGCGTCGAAGGTCAGGTAGACGACCTTTTCCCCGTCCTCCGCGTTACTATGGCGGTGGTCGACGTAGTAGCCGTCGAACTGTTCGACAAAGGACAGTTCCCCTGCGCTCGGTTGGGCATGGTTCTTGACATGGACGCAATACCAGCCGTACCCGCCCTCTGCGTCGGGGACAAGTTGCCACGCGCCTACGATCAGCGCCACGGCAACTACGGTAAACACAACTTTTGAAAATTTCGTTTTCAGCGTCATTTTCTCACGCTCCTTTCGTTTCTCGTCAACAGTTTCGTCTTTTTTTCGGCGCGTTAGTCCTTGAAAAATTTGAAAAAATAAAAAGGTCGCGGGGCGTTGCCCCGCACCCCACTTGAAAACTTCTTGAAAGAAGTTTTCAAGACTTTCAAGAACTTTAGCCCAATTGGATTTTTGGTTCTGTTTTTACGTTGTACAGCTTCTGATGTAGCCGTTTGCCGTGCTACTATTTCCGGCTGCTACGAGCCAAATCCCGTCCAGCGGGATTTGGACAGCTGTCGCTTCTCTCCGCTACCGGATAGAAATGGTTCAGGTTAGTTGAGGAACGGAGGGCGGGTTGGAATGCGGGGCGCTCCCTGCGGATTGCGCCCCTGCGGATGCGTAATCTGTCAATAACGAAACGTTGTAGGGAACGACCCATGTGTCGTTCCGTTTCAATCAAAAGTTACATAACAACGAATAAGTTACATCCCACGATACGCCTTCTCCACCATCTCACCCCAACAACCGCCAGTGGCACTATGTTCGCACCCAATAATGTCTGCGTTGAAAGTTTTGGGGGAGTCCAGAGGGGACTTTTCACAAAAGTCCCCTTTGGCGCATCCTCGCATCCCTCGCGTCCCTCGCGTCCCTCGCATCCACCGCATATACTGGGAACGGAGGTGATGCGAGATGCACGAGATGGAACGATACTTTCAGAGATGCCTTGACGCGAGCTATACAACGGAGAACAACGACGCGGACTGGGCGGTTGAGCGGGACGGGGACGAACTGCTGATTCTGTTCGAGCATAGCCGCGGAAGCCTTGACTGGATGAACAACCTCAATTTTCACGCAGTCCCCTACCGCGAAATGCACCCGATCTGGCAGGTTCACGCGGGGTTTCTCTCTGTCTGGCAGGCGGCAAAGCCT
This sequence comes from Eubacterium sp. CAG:180, assembly GCA_963628215.1. Classification (GTDB taxonomy): domain Bacteria; phylum Bacillota; class Clostridia; order Oscillospirales; family CAG-272; genus UMGS1865. Next base: position 4,409 of record CAVGEJ010000107.1, on the reverse strand, counting down.
GCGGTTGCCGAGGCGGTCGAGCCGTACCTCTCCCTGCCGCCTGCAAAAAGCCCCGTCAAACGGGTTACAATTGTCGGTTACAGCCACGGCGCGGCACTGGCAGTCCTTTGCCATGAGTGGCTTTGGTATCGCTATCCCCTTTGGCGGGCGGTGCTGAACGGCTACGGCTTCGGCGGACCGCGCGTCCTTTACGGTTGCCCCACCCCATCGCTTGCCGCAAGATGGGCGCAGTTCCGCCTGTTGCGCAACAACGACGATCCCGTCACCCACCTGCCGCCCCGCGCGTTCGGCTATTGCCATGTCGGGAATCTGCTTCAGATCGGGGACGGCGCAACCTCCGGCATCGATTCCCATCGCCCGGAAAACTATCTTGCCTCGCTGAGAGCGCGAAATCTGTAAAAAAATTTACTTTTTTTAAAAAAAGGTTGACAAAATCCCTTTTTTATGCTATTCTTTCTTGATGGTTAGTTTCATCTAACCGTTTATTGACGCAAGAGGTTAGTCTAAGCTAACCAAAACGAGAAAGAAAAGCAAAGGAGAACAACAATGGCACTGGTTGAGCTTTCCAATGTAAGCAGGATCTACACAAGCGGAGACCACGAATTGCGCGCGCTGGACAATGTGAATCTGTCTCTGGAAGAGGGGCGGTTCATCGTCATTCTCGGACCTTCGGGCGCAGGAAAAAGTACGCTTCTGAATCTGTTGGGAGGACTGGACAGCCCTTCGTCGGGAACCATTACGGTTGACGGTCGCGACATTTCCACCCTCTCCCCCGACGAGTTGGCGGAGTACCGCGCGGAAAAGGTCGGTTTCGTGTTCCAGTTCTACAACCTGATCCCCACGCTGACGGTTCACGAGAACGTCAAACTGGTGGATGAAATCGCGCCGCATTCGCTCTCCGCCACCAAAATGCTCGCGGAGGTCGGGCTTTCGGATCACCTGAAGAACTTCCCCTCCGAGTTGTCGGGCGGCGAACAACAGCGCGTTTCGATTGCGCGCGCACTGGCAAAGAACCCGAAAATTCTGCTCTGCGACGAGCCGACGGGCGCTCTGGATTCTGAAACCGGCGTGATGGTGCTGAAGCTGTTGCTCCGGATGGCGCGCGAATACGGCAAGACGATCGTCATCGTTACGCACAACCAGAACATTGCAAAAATGGCGGACGAGGTCATCCATGTCCGCAACGGCAAGGTTGTCTCGCACGAGGTCCAGTCCGCTCCCCTTTCTGCAGACGAGATCGAGTGGTAAGGAGGCTGCTATGCTACGGAAAAAGCTGTTCCGCACAATGAAGCTGTATCGGGCGCAGTTCATCTCCATGATTATCATGATCGCGCTCGGCGTCGGAATATTCGTAGGCTTCAATATGGAATGGGTCAGCATTGACGAAAACACGTCGTCCTTCTTCAAAGCCACGGGCTTTGCCGACTACCGCATGATGAACGAAGCCGGCTTTTCCAAAGAGGACGCGCAGGCGGTTGCGGACATTTCGGGCGTTTCGGCGGTTTCGCGGTTTCTCTCGGTCAACACCTCCGTGGACGGAACGGACGGCAACAGCCTTGCGCTGACCGTAACCGAAAACGAAGCGGTCTCCGGCGTTCTGGTTGTGGAGGGCGACGCGTATGACCGCACCTCGGCGGACGGCATCTGGCTCTCTGAGAAGTACGCCGCGGCAAACGGAATCGCGCTCGGCGACAGCCTGACGGTCAACTACCGCGGTCTGCGCATTACCGGAACGGTGCGCGGGTTGGTTCGCGCGGGCGAATACCTGATCTGCGTGCGCGACGAGACCCAACTGATGCCCGACTACAAAACGCACGGCTTCGCCTACATCACCCCCACGCTCTATGAAGCAACGCTCGGCGGAATCGGGTTCTATCCGCAACTGAACGTCATTTCCGATCTCTCCAAAAAGGACTTCATCGACGCTTGCGATACGGCACTCGGAAAGGCCTACATGGTGCTGACCAAGGACGAAAACAGCTCCTGGGCAGGCGCGTCGGGCGAGGCGGAGGAAGGACAGACCATGGGCTCGGTTCTCCCCGTGCTCTTCCTGCTGATTGCCGTGCTGACCATGGTGACCACCATGCACCGCCTGACCGTCAAGGAAAAAACGCAGATCGGCATTCTCAAGGCGCTCGGCTTCAAAAACCGCCGCATTCTCTTCCACTACACGTCCTACGCGCTGATGATCGGTCTGATCGGCTCTGCAATCGGAATCGCGCTCGGCTACGGCATTGCGTGGGCGATCATGAATCCCTCCGGCATGATGGGAACTTACATGGATATGCCCGATTGGAAGCTGTACATTCCGTGGTTCAGCTGGGCTGTGATCGGCGGAATCCTCGTCGTTCTGACCGTCATCGGTTGGCTGTCGGTGTGGCAGATGCTCCGCGGCTCGGCGGCAGATTCGCTCCGCCCCTATATGCCGAAAAAGATGAAACCGCTCCTGATCGAGCGGAGTCGTCTGTTCCATAAACTCCCGTTCGGCACACGTTGGAATCTGCGCGATGTCATCCGCCACAAGGCGAGAACCGCAATGAGCCTGATCGGCATCATCGGTTGCACGGTTTTGGTTGTCGGTTCGCTCGGAATGCGCGACACCATGGCGGCGTTTCTGGACACCTACTACGAAAAAGCCATTCGCTACACCTCGCGCGTCTACTTCACCAAGGACGCGACCGACGAAGCGCGGCAGGCGCTTATTGATCGCTACGACGGCGACTGGAGCGCTTCTATCGCCGTTCAGGTGGAGGAAAAGACCGTTTCGATGGACATCTACGGCATCACGCACGACAGTGTGCGCTTCCCCGACCTGAAGGACAACTTCCCCGCGCTCCCCTCGGACGGCGCGTTCCTCTGCAAGCGGCTTGCGAAGGAGTTCGGCGTTTCTGCGGGCGACACGCTGACGGTCACGCTCTACGGGACTGACACGCACTACACCCTGCGCGTTGCTGGAATTGTGCGGAGCATCAGCGAATCGGTGATCCTGTCGCACGATTACGCGGAATCGCTCGGCATTGCGCACACGCCCGATTCGGTCTATACAACCGCCGCCTCGGCTGACATTGCCGCCGACAGCGCCATCAAGACGATACAGGCAAAGCAGGCGATTGTGGACTCGTTCGACTCCTTCACGGCGCTGATGGACATGATGGTGGCGATTCTCGTGGTTGCGGCGTTGGTGCTTGGCACGGTGGTGCTCTACAACCTTGGCGTTATGAGTTACACCGAGCGTTACCGTGAAATGGCAACGCTGAAGGTTGTCGGCTTCCGCGACCGCAAGATCGGGCTTCTGCTGATCGGGCAGAACCTTTGGACGACGTTGGTCGGAATCGTGGTCGGTCTGCCGCTCGGTTATCTCACGCTCCGCTATCTCTGCGAGGCGCTCGCTTCCGAGTACGAAATGCGGGTCACAATCGGTCCTTTGACCTTCCTCGTTGCCTTTGCGTTAACGCTCGGGGTCTCGATGCTCGTCAGCCTCGCGGTTTCGCGGAAAAACCGCAAGATTGACATGGTGGAAGCGCTCAAAGCGGGCGAATAATCTGCTCGCCCCACTCCGCGTTCTTCTCGTTCCGAAGTTGCACCGCGATCTGTTCGACGGCGCGGTGCAGTTCTTCGGCGCTATGGATTGACCCGCCCCACTCCGCCAGTCTCTCCTGCATTTGCATATTCAGCGAGCGATAAAACGCTCTGCAACTTCGGCTTCCCTCATAAAGCGCTCGCAAATCCTCATAATACACGGTATCCCCCCCGACGTTTGTTTTTTCCGTCGGGGGGTGATGTTATGCAAGGAAAGACCTCGGGGCTCTGCCCCGAACCCTGCTTGAAAACTTCTTGAAAGAAGTTTTCAAGACTTTCAAGAACTTCACTCAATTGGATTTTTGATTCTATCTTTACGGAGTGCAAATTTGGGATGTAGCCATATTCCGTGCTACGAATTCCGGCTGCTAAGGCTTGCGCCTCTCTCCGCTACCGGATAGAAATGGTTCAGGCTAGTTGAGGAACGGAAAGAGGGATGGAATGCGGGGCGCTCCCTTCGGATTGCGCCCCTATAAAGTGCGTAAACCATCGGAAATAAGATGTTGTAGGGAACAACCTGCGTGTCGTTCTGCATCGGTTGAATATGCCTTGTTGTAGTGCTTTATACCTATGACAAGCGGAGATTTATCCCCCCTCATCAGTCGCTTACGCGACAGCTTCCCCCCGAGGGGAAGCCTTTTCAAAATCCCTTTCAGTCTTACACAGTAAGAAAGAAATGCAAGAATTTGAAAGCAGTTTATTTCTATAATTCTATTGCTTCTCAAAACCTCAGTTGTTTCCCGAAATTTTGTTTGCCATGTTCGCACGGCATAAGGAAGGCTTCCCCTCGGGGGGAAGCTGTCGCGTAAGCGACTGATGAGGGGGGATAA
>CAVGEJ010000106.1:0-8685 GCA_963628215.1 Eubacterium sp. CAG:180 | reverse complement strand
GATGATTGGACAGTATTTCTGCCAACTCGACCACCTTATCACCCTTCATCAGCGTGAGCAAATCACCGAAAATATCATAAAAAACAGCCTGAAAAAGCGAATTTTTGAGGCGGAAAGGACTTATTATGGCTTTCAATAAGGAGTCAGATTTCGAGGATGCCCTCATACAAGTACTGACAACTTCTTGCGGTTGGGAGAAAACCGTTCTTGAGTATAAAACCGAAAAAGACCTTCTTCAAAACTGGGCAAACATCCTCTTTGAAAACAATCGGAGCATAGACCGCCTCAACGACTATCCTCTTACAGAGGGTGAGATGGGACAGATTCTCGAGCAGATCAACGAACTGCATACCCCGCTCCGTCTGAATGGATTTATCAACGGCAGGAGTGTTTCCATCAAGCGTGACAATCCAGATGACAAGGCACATTTCGGTAAAGAGGTGTCCTTGAAAATCTATGACCGGCAGGAAATTGCCGCAGGTCAAAGCCGTTATCAAATAGCAAGGCAGCCGAAGTTCACGGCTAAATCCTCCATACTTCCTGACCGAAGAGGAGACTTCATGCTTTTGATCAATGGTATGCCGCTTATTCATGTCGAATTAAAAAAGACCGGAATTCCAATCTCACAGGCATATAACCAAATTGAAAAATACTCTCATGAAGGAGTATTTACCGGACTGTTTGCTTTGGTTCAGGTGTTTGTTGCAATGAACCCGGAGGAAGCCGTGTATTTTGCCAATCCCGGACCGGACGGCAAGTTCAATCCGCTGTTCTATTTCCATTGGGCTGACTTCAACAACGAACCAATCAATGACTGGAAGCGGTTGGCGTCTTCTTTTCTGTCCATTCCTATGGCGCATCAGCTTATCGGCTTCTACACGGTTGCGGATGACTCTGACGGCGTTTTAAAGGTCATGCGTTCGTATCAGTACTATGCGGCTAATAAGATCTCCGATACCGTTGCCAAGAACAAATGGGAGTATGGCAATCAGCTTGGTGGTTATGTATGGCATACAACCGGTTCGGGAAAGACCATGACCTCGTTCAAGTCAGCACAATTGATTGCAAACTCAAAGGATGCCGACAAAGTAGTCTTCCTGATAGACCGAATTGAACTCGGAACGCAAAGTGCGCGAGAATATCGCGGCTTTGCAGAAGCCACCGATTCCATTCAGGAAACCGAGGACACCACCGTGCTGATTTCCAAAATGAAAAGCAACGATACTGCAAACACACTGATAGTGACCTCAATTCAAAAAATGAGCAACCTCCGTGATGATGCAGAAAGTGGCTTGAAGCAAGCAGACATTGACGCGATTTCTGCCAAACGTGTCGTATTTATAGTTGATGAGTGCCACCGCGATACATTTGGTGATATGATGCGCGCCGTGAAAGAAACCTTCCCCAAAGCTATGTTCTTTGGCTTTACAGGTACTCCGATTCAACTTGAAAACACCAAAAAAGGATGCACAACATCAGATGTGTTTGGCAATGAGTTGCATCGCTATAGCATTGCTGATGGTATACGTGACAAAAATGTCCTGGGCTTTGATCCAAGCAAAGTTTTGACTTTCAAAGAAAAGGACGCACGCGAAGCGGTTGCGTTGGAACAGGCTAAGGCAACTTCTGTCAGTGAGGTATTTGGCAATCCCGCAAAACAGAAGACCTATTATTACTACATGAAAGATGCTCCGATGGCGGGCTATATCGATGAAACCGGTAAGCGCGTGCGTGGAATTGAAGATTTCCTTCTTGAAAGCGGACAATACCGCACCGAAGAACATCGAAAAATGGTGATCCAGGATATCTGCGACAACTGGATATCCATCAGCCACAACTACAAATTCCATGGGTTACTTGCTACCGCAAGCATTCCCGAAGCAGTAGAATACTACAGACTATTCAAAAAGTTCGTACCGAATATTAAGGTTACCGCTCTGTTTGATTCCAGCATCGACAATAACGGTAAAGGTATTGTAAAAGAGGATGCGTTAAAAGAAATCATCGAGGATTATAACGCAAGATACAAACAAACCTTTACAATTCCGACCTATGCAAAGATGAAAAAAGATATTCAGTACCGCTTGGCACACAAAAAACCTTATGAACGCATTGCCTATTCACCAAACGATCAGATTGATTTGCTCATCGTTGTTGATCAGATGCTAACCGGCTATGATTCCAAGTGGTTGAATGCTTTGTACCTTGACAAAATATTGCGTTATGAAAATATCATCCAGGCTTTTTCAAGAACCAATCGTCTGTTTGGAGAGGACAAACCTTTCGGCACCATCAAGTATTACCGCGCTCCGTTTACGATGGAACAGAATATCAAGAATGCAGTCAAACTCTATTCGGGTGATAAACCCCTTGGAATGTTTGTGTGCAAGCTCGACAAGAATATCGAAGGCATGAATGCGGTGTATACACAGATCAAAAATCTGTTCGAAGCTGCGGACGTTACGAATTTTGAAAAACTCCCCGGAACTGTGGAGGAGCGCAAGAAGTTCGCAAAGCTCTTCCGCGAATTCAATTCTTTCTTGGAGTCTGCAAAAGTACAGGGATTTGTTTGGGAGTGTAGCGAATACAATATCATCGACGAAGAAACAGGCGAAGTCGAAACATTTTCGCCAATGATGGATCGTCGTACATACATGATTCTTGTTCTGCGTTATAAGGAACTTTCATCACCCGGACCGGATGATCCCCCATCTCCAAAGCCCTCACCGGATGGCGAAGATTTGCCGTATGATATTGATGGATATATCACAACAATTGACACGGACGATATCGATGCTGACTATATGAATTCGAGATTTGAAAAGTATCGCAAGGCATTGTCTGTTGGTGATCCTGCAGATGTTGAAAAAGCAAGCCAGGAATTGCACAATACTTTTGCTTCCCTGACTCAAGAGGAGCAAAAGTTTGCTAACATTTTCTTACGCGATATTGAGACTGGTGATGTCATCATTGAACCCGATAAGAGCCTTCGTGATTACATCAACGAATATATGACTCGTGCAAAAGATGATCAGATTCACAGGTTTGCCGATACTTTTGGTCTTGATGAGGATATGCTCAGAAAAATGATGGCGGTCAAAGTTGATGAAACCAACATCAATGAATTCGGACGACTGGACAATTTGGTAAAGACCGCTGATATTGAAAAAGCAAAAGCCTTTTTCGGTGACAGTCTGGCACTTCCCCTTGTCCGGATCCGTTTGAATAAAACGCTCAGAGAATTTATCCTTAGCGGCGGTCATGAAATCAGCAAGCCGTAAACCACAACCCAAGCGTAAGTATTTTAAGAGCCGAGGCTTTTCTCGGCTCTTTTGCTTTTCTTGGGAACAGCGTAAGTTTGAAGAAATCGCTGTGCGCTCATCGGTAATATGCGTCGATGCTAACCTTCCAAGAGTTGAATATGAGGATATAGTGTCGGGAACAGGTCGGCTCAACAAAGACATCTATGCCAAGGTGAGTAGCAAATCGGGCATCGCTTTTCATCAGGGTGATGTACTTTACGGAAAGCTCCGTCCATACTTGCAAAACTGGCTTTTACCCGCATTTGATGGGCTTGCAGTGGGCGATTTTTGGGTATTGCAACCTCAAAATGCAGATAGCAGTTTCCTGTATCGATTGATTCAGAGCCGGCAATTTGATGAAGTAGCTAATCAATCAACCGGAACGAAAATGCCAAGAGCAGACTGGAAATTGGTGTCCAAAACTGTGTTCTCCATCCCGTCAAACATTTGTGAGCAGGCTGCTATTGGTACATACTTTACAGCGCTCGACAACCTTATCACCCTTCATCAGCGTAACTCAATTATGCGATTTTTCGGTGCTTGGGATAATGCTAACGCTTGGGAACAGCGTAAGTTTTCAGATATTACTTTTCCCGCTGGCGAAAAGAACAAGGACAACCTTCCATTAGAGAGCTATTCAATTACCAACGAACACGGGTTTGTACCACAAGATGAGAAGTTCGAGAATGGTGGGACGATGCGAGAAGCAGATAAAAGGATGTATTATATCGTTTCTCCGAATTCCTTTGCATATAACCCGGCAAGAATAAATGTTGGTTCAATCGGATACCAAAATGTCGGGAAAAATGTGATAGTAAGCTCTCTTTATGAGGTTTTCAAGACCTCCGAAGATGTTGACGATAGACTCTTATGGCACTGGTTCAAATCACCTGATTTTCAAAAGTTGATTATGCAGTTGCAAGAGGGTGGCGTTCGTCTGTACTTCTATTACGACAAGCTCTGTATGGGAGAAGTATCTCTTCCTTCGCTTGAGGAACAGCGCAAAATTGGAAAGCTGTTTGATACCTTCGACAACCTTATCACCCTTCATCAGCGTGAGCGTAAAAATAGATTATTCGGAGGAAAAAATGTTAAGCAGTACAACTTCAGCAGACTTGTTCTGCAACTATTACGCGCAATGGATTCACGTTTACAAAGAAGGGGCAGTTCGCAAGGTGACTATGGATAAATACTTAATGTCCAAATCATGGCTTGAAAGGCTCGTTCCTGATTTACGCCTTTGTGATCTTAACCGGATTACATATCAGCAACTTTTAAATGATTATGCTGTCCACCATGAAAGGCAGACAACAATGGATTTTCATCATCAACTTAAAGGTGCTATTCAAGATGCCGTGGACGATGGTCTGATTGCAAAAGATCCCACGAGAAAGGCTATCATTAAAGGAAAAACCCCAAGTCCGAAAAAGATCAAATATTTAAATCAATTTGAACTTCACACAATGCTGACGACACTTGAACTGAAGGAAAACATCAACTGGGACTGGTTTATCCTTTTGGTTGCAAAGACCGGGATGCGTTTTTCGGAGGCTTTGGCACTAACTCCCAAGGATTTTGATTTCTCTCATCAGTCTTTATCTATCAGCAAAACTTGGGACTACAAAGGGAAAGGAGGTTTTCTGCCCACAAAAAATAAGTCTTCGGTTCGAAAGATACAGATCGACTGGCAGACTGTTATTCAGTTTTCTGAATTGGTTAAGCGGCTTCCAGAGGAAGAACCGATTTTTGTAAAGCTCGGGGTTCCGGTTTACAATTCTACTGTCAACGACATCTTGGCAAGGCATTGTAAAGCTGCAAAGGTTCCTGTCATTTCAGCTCACGGACTTAGGCATACTCACGCTTCTTTGCTTCTTTTTGCAGGAGTGTCGATAGCAAGTGTGGCACGTCGATTAGGTCACGCCAGCATGACCACCACTCAGAAAACTTACCTGCATATCATACAGGAACTTGAGAACCAGGACGTTGATATCGTAATGAGATCACTGTCAGGATTGTCATAACCCTACCACTCAGCACCACAAGCTCACGTTGATGGGGCGTGGTTAGGTTTAAGCAAAAGCCCGAGAGCAAATGCTCTCGGGCAATCATGTTATTTAGTCCTTTTCTCATGTCGTAGAAGCGTATCAATAACATCGTAGATACGGTCACGACTTTCTTTGTCGAGGCTGTTGATCGATTCTGCTCTTGCGGAAGTATCGATGCACAGCTGTGTCCGGAGGACATCTGCCAAAAGTAGATCAGCTGAAACCTCCAAGGCATTTGCGATGCGGACGAATGTTTCGAGCTTCGGCACTTTCTCGCCTCGTTCAATCATACCGGTGTAGGCAATGCTGAGTCCGATTTTCTCTGCGAAAACCTCTTGGCTCCAGCCCTTTTCTTCTCTGCAAGCGCGGATTCTTTTCCCAATACTTGCTCCGTTCATGTGTTCACCACCTTTTAGTTATGATACTCGCCCTTTTAGTATAGTACAGATCCTCTAATTAATACAGAAAACAGAAGGAGGTCAAACATAACTATTAGTTGCATTTCACGAAAGAAAGTGCTATAATTGTGTCATAACTATTTGTTGTGGAGGTGCTACGAATGGTTGTTGCCTTTACAGGCTATCGCCCAGAAAAGATGCCTTTTCAAGAGAGCAAGACGGATGAACGATATCTCGCCTTTCGCGCAATTCTTTCACGTGTTATTTCAAGATTAATAGAGTTAGGCGGTACATATTTTATTTCGGGGGTTGCCCGAGGCTTTGATACATGGGTTGCCGAGGAGATCCTCGAACTGCGGAAAGAAAACAAAGAGATTCAACTCGAATGTGCAATTCCATTTCCAGGGCAAGCCGATTCATGGGAAAAAGCTGATCAAAAGCGAAGATATAAGATCCTTACCGCAACAGATGAAGCAGTGATAACCTCAGCACACTACAACCGTGGATGTTTCTTTACCCGCAATCGATATATGGTCGACAAAGCGGATGTTGTGGTCTGTGCATTCAACGGAAAAAGCGGAGGTACTGCCTACACGGTTGACTATGCTCTGAAGCAAAACAAGATCGTTATCCAGATTGATCCGGAAACGAGCAGCGTTTCAATGCTCAGTAAAAGAAATTTCGAATCAGTTTGATTGTTTTCTTTTTCTGCCTATATTCTCTTGTTCTGTTGTTTAGTTCTCTTTGTCAGTCCAATGTGACACCACCCCCAGACCACCAAAGGGCAAGAGTTACCCCTTTGTGTTGATGGGATAACTCTTGATTCTGAATTGCAGCGTGCTGTTGCCGCCTTTGGTTCGATAGCGTTGTTCGGTTTCAATATAACCGTGCTTGCGCAGGTCTGTAATTGCTCGTTTCACGGTGGACAGAGACATGGAGAGATCTTTCGCTATACGCTTTTCGGACGGCCAGCATTGACCGTCCGAATTTGCCCTGTGGCAGAGATACATATAAAGCGTTACTGCTCTGCTCGGAAGATTGTCGCTGTAAATGGAATCGAAATAACTCACGGCAGTTCCTCCGGGCGTGGCGCGTTGTGAAGTTTGGCTCCCTCCGGAATGCCGTGCGGTCTGTCGGACGGAGGATTGTTCTGTTCGCTGAGAACCTGTTCAACCGAAATACTGGACGGCGGGATTTCGTCCTCGTCTTTCTTTTGCTTGGAAGCATACTTCTCATAAACCAACCGCATCAGTGTGTCCCTGTCCGCATAGCAGACATCTTTGTTATCCCGAAGCGGTACGACAAACGGCTCTTTTTCAAATTGGATACCCCATTCAAAGAACAGCTTCAGCTTCACACGAATCGGATTGAAACCGGTTTTTGTGACAATAAAAGTTCCCTTGGGCAGGGATTTCAGTTCTTCGGCGGTCATCAGAGGTCGCTCTATCATTTGCAGAGAGCGAGACGGATCATTCTTGCTCTGACTGACACTGCCTGACATGACAGTCTTGGTTCCGAGTGATTTGGACAGTACCTGTGCAGTTTCCGAGTTCGGTGCAAAACCGCCGAATACCGTGAGCTGTGTATTGTCCACGATGATCTCTGCACCTTCCTTGCCGTAGTTCTTTTCAAGCTGTGCCAGCGACTGAATGATCGGCACGATGGAAACTCGTCGGGAACGGGATGCGGAGAACATCATTTCCGCAGATTCAATTTTCGGGAGCGTTCCGAACTCGTCACAGTAAAATACGACCCTATTTTTCAGTTTGCCGCCATTCTCGTCAGCAACAGCGAGGATTTCACGGTACAGCTGCTGAATGATCAGGCTGACCATGAAGTATTTTGAGGAGTCTTCCTCGGGCATGATGATAAAGATAGCGGATTTTTCGTTGCAGAACTTTTCGGCATCAATCTCCGTATCATTGCAAAGAATGGTTTCCAATTCCGAGTCAAGAAAAGCGTTCAGGCGGGATAGAGCTGTTGACATAACAGAAGACATCGACTGTTCCGAGGTATTCAGTGCGGCACCGGCAAACCATTTCGCCTTGTGTTCGGGCGGCAACATCTCCATCAGCGATTGAAACTGATTGCGCTGTCTTGTATTGCCGGGAGCGAGAAGCTCCTGAATGATTTTGAACACTGAGACGATATGGCGTTCTTCAGGCTTGCAGAATTCCGCTACGAGCAGGATGGTTGCCGTCAGCACGCCTTCTGCCGCATCGTAAAAGTATGCGTTCTGTCCGAAAGAACCTGCATCCATGCCCGAGAGAATAATCGTCTTGGAGATGATCTTGGCGTATTTCTCGGCTTTGGCTTTATAAGCAAGAGTGTCCGGATGTTCTGCATACAGATCCATATACTTATTGACCAGATGCAGAAGGTTGTTGCCGTGAGAGCGCATCGGATTGCGCAGATCAATAACCGAAATATTATATCCGTAGTATTTCGACGCAATGGAACCGTAGTTTCTCATGATGTCGCCCTTGGTATCGGTTGACATGAAAGACATACCCGAAGCGCAAGCGTATTCGATATTGGGATACAACCAGAAAGCCGTCTTACCGACACCGGCAGCACCGATCATCATGCAGTGGACATCGCCTGTGTCCACCAATCCGATGGTTTGTTTCTTACCGACCGTTTCACAGCCGACCACAATGCCCTGTGCCTTCGGTCGGCTTTTTTCGTCGGTTCGCCACTTCTGTGGCTCATAGTTGACCTTGGTATAGGTCTTATCAATCTCGCCTTTGGAAGCCCACCTCGCAGTACCGTGCTGACCGTTTCCAACGGTCTTGCTCTTGATTCCGTTCAGTCCGTACAGGTGAGAAGCCGGGGAAATGAAGTAAGCCCAAAATACCCCCTTGTCTTAAAAAATCTTTTTCGCCGTGGTACAATGAAGTAGAAGCGACTTCAAGGAACTGAAACGAACTGCAACGGAAG
>CAVGEJ010000105.1:0-8813 GCA_963628215.1 Eubacterium sp. CAG:180 | reverse complement strand
CACAGGTTCTGCTGGATATCCTTTTTTTACCGAAAAAGTAAATGCTGTTGCCCTGGTAAAATGATGGAAAGCCCTTGACAAGACGGGGATTTTCGTGTATAATAAAACCATAAGAACCGAGGTTGAGGTGCAACATGGAAGAAAACAAAAACGAAATTGCGGAAAATGACGGTGAGCGCGAATTCGGACAGACCGACAAAGCGGATGTTCAGGATGAAGCCTGCCAGTCAATGATTCCTACCGCTTCAGAAGGTCAGTCAATGATTCAAATCTTCGCAGACAATCAGTCGGTGGTTTCCACAGATGCAGATAGCCTTGCGATGATTTCCAACAACACGGATAATAAGATTGCCGAGATTGACGGCGAGCGCGAATTCTTTACGCTGACCGACGAAGAGGGAAACGAGGTTGAATTCGAACTGATCGACACGGCGGATTATCAGGGGACTACCTACTACGCGATGATCCCTGCCGACGCGGAGAACGAAACCAAGGACGGCTTTCAGGAATACGTCATTCTCAAAATGGAGAAGGACGAGGACGGCGAGGATATGCTCGTAACGCTTGAGGACGACGAAGAGTTCGACAATGTGGCGGACATCTTCGACGATCGTTTCTCGGAAGAGATCGACTACGACGGAGACGAAAAGAACTGAAACCCGGTTTCAGTCCATCCTGCTTAGTGCGTGATAATCGGTGATAAAAACCCACAAAGAATTAAAGGAGTCTGACCTTGCAACGGTTTGCAGACCTCCCTGCGGCAACCCGATTGACTTGTCTCGGCTGCCGTGGGACGTTGGGAGCAGTAAAGTTGCGGGGCGAGGACACCGCCCTGGCAAAACAGGGTTTTCCTTTCCCGGTTACACGGCTCGGCGGGGCTTTTGACCGCAGGATCATCCTGCGGTCATTTTTTGCAACTTTTCCGGAAAAAATTGCGCCTGCATCTTGAAAATGCGGGCGCTTTGTGTTATAATATGGGCAGAAACGCAATACCTTGAAAAAAACGGGAGGAATGAGTTATGATGGGAATTGCAAAATTCGGTTTGTTTGCCGCAGGCGTTCTGTTCGGAACTGCGGGTATCAAAGTGCTGAGCAGCAAGGACGCGAAGAAGGTCTACGCACATACGACCGCCGCGGCGATCCGCGCAAAGGACAGCGTGATGACCACGGTCACGGGCGTGAAGGAGAGCGCGGGCGATATCCTCGCGGAAGCGAAGGAAATCAACGCCAAGCGCGCGAAGGCGGACGCGGAGAAGGTCATCGAGGACACCGCGGAAGCAGAGCCGGAAGCGGCGGAAACGAAGCCCGAAAACTGACAGAAAAGTGCCGCTCTTTTTCGGGAGCGGCGCTTCAGGCATATCGCCGAAAGAAGCACAAACTCCTTGAACGCTTTTTCTTTGACCATGTAGGCGCAAAGAGAAAAGCACACTTTGCCTGCGGCAAAGCTGCAAAAAGAAAGCGCCGTCAAAGAAGGGATTTCGCGCTTTGCGGAGCGCGACGAGGGCTACGCGCCCTCGACTGCGCCGCCTTTTAGAAAAGGCGGGCGAAAACTTTCACCTATTTTGGCGAAAGCCGATTATTTCATCTACTGCCCTTAATTGACAGTATGAAGCGCCGCTCTTTTTCGGGAGCGGCGCTTTTTGGAGGAAACCGAAGCTATGAAATGTAAAATTCTGCATGAAACAAGCGGACGGGTGCGCGTCAGACTGCTTTGCGGTCCGATGTCGCTTTCGGACGCGGATACACTGGAATATTGGCTGCGCGCAACGGACGGGGTGGATACGGTCAAGGTCTATGACCGCACACGGGACGCGGTTGTGACCTATCACGGCGCGCGCTCGGCAGTTACGGCGCGCTTTGCGGCGTTCTCCTTCGCAAAGGCGGAGGCGGCGAACCTCGTGCCCGCACACACCACCCGCGCGCTGAACCGTGAATTTGAGGATCGTCTGATTTCCACCGTGCTGTGGCGCGGCGTGCGGCGCTTCCTGTTGCCGTCGCCCGTCCGCATTGCGCTGACGCTCTGCCACGCGGTTCGCTATCTGCGCGCCGGGCTTTCGTCGCTCTGCCGGGGAAAACTGACGGTTGAAGTACTGGACGCAACCGCAATCGGCGTGTCGCTCTTGCGCGGGGACTTCTCCACGGCGGGGTCGGTGATGTTCATGCTCCGTCTGGGCGAACTGCTTGAGGACTGGACGCACAAGAAATCGGTGGCGGATCTCGCGGGCGCGATGTCGCTCGGCGTGGATAAGGTCTGGCTTGTAACCGACCACGGCGAGGAAGCCGTTCCGATCGGCGAGGTGCGGACGGGCGACCTGATTGTGGTTCGCACCGGCAACCTGATTCCGCTTGACGGCACTGTGACCGACGGAGAGGCGACGGTCAATCAGGCAAGCATGACGGGCGAATCGTTGCCTGTTCCGAAGCACAGCGGAAGCTACGTTTACGCCGGGACGGTTGTGGAAGAGGGCGAATGCGTGGTGCGGGTTGCGCAGGTCATGGGCGAGGGGCGCTACGATCGCATCGTGCGCATGATCGAGGAATCCGAAAAGCTGAAATCCACCGCCGAGGACAAGGCGGCAAGGTTGGCGGACCGTCTGGTGCCGTACACCTTCCTCGGGACGGGGCTGACATGGCTTCTGACCCGTAACGTGACCAAAATGCTTTCGGTGCTGATGGTGGACTTTTCCTGCGCACTGAAACTCTCCATGCCCATCGCGGTGCTTTCCGCCATGCGGGAAGGGCATACGCACAACCTGTCGATCAAGGGCGGGCGCTTCCTTGAAGCGGTGGCGAACGCCGACACGGTGGTCTTTGACAAAACCGGAACGCTGACCTATGCCTCGCCGCGCGTGGCGCAGATTGTGACCTTCGGCGGTCGGGACGAGAACGAAATGCTCCGCCTTGCCGCCTGCCTTGAGGAGCACTACCCGCACTCCATGGCGAATGCGGTGGTCAACGAGGCAAAGGCGCGCGGGCTGGATCATGAGGAATACCACTCCCGCGTGGAGTATGTGGTGGCGCATGGCATTTCGAGTAGCGTCAACGGGGAAAAGGTTATCATCGGGAGCGCGCATTTCGCATTTGAGGACGAGGGCTGTGCGATCCCTGCGGGCGAAGAGGAAAAATTCGCCGCTCTGCCGCCCGAGTATTCGCATCTGTATCTCTGCATTTCGGGCGCGCTCGCGGCGGTCATCTGTGTGTTTGACCCGCTCCGCGAAGAAGCGGCGGAGGTCATCCGCGCCCTGCATGCCTGCGGCATTACGCATACCGTGATGATGACGGGGGATAACCGTGCAACCGCGGCGGCTGTGGCGGCGCAGGTCGGCGTGGACGAGTTCCGCGCGGAGGTTCTGCCGCAGGATAAGGCGGAGTATATTCGTCAGGCGCGCGCCGAGGGGCATACGGTGATTATGATCGGCGACGGCGTGAACGATTCGCCCGCGCTGTCCGAGGCGGATGTCGGCATCGCAATCAACACGGGCGCGGCAATCGCGCGGGAAATCGCCGATATTACGGTCTCTTCCGAGAGCCTGTGGGAACTTGTGACCCTGCGGCGGCTGTCAACGGCGCTGATGGCGCGGATTCATCGGAACTACCGCACCATTGTCGGGTTCAACCTCGGGCTGATTCTCTTCGGCGTGGCGGGCATCCTGCCGCCGACCACCTCGGCGCTGTTGCATAATGCGTCTACGCTTCTCATCAGCCTGCGGAGCATGACCGATCTGCTCGGGGACGGGCAGTGATGATATCTGTTGGCGGTCTGTAATGGGTGTCCTTGCGTGGGTGTCGAGATTCAGCCTGCCGATGTCCTTTCGAGGGGATATGTTCGCCCTTATTCAAGTGCCGAGATCCCGCCTGCCGGCGCCCCTGCGGGGTTCGACTGCGCGGCAATAATTGGTTTTCGCGCTTCTCGTTACACGGTGATGCCGCTCCGCTCAGGATGACACGGAGGTTGGTTGTTGCGTGAGCGGTACAATTTCGGTTTGTAAAGTAACTTTAACAACTATCGGAGTATATCTTACGAATCGGTACTCCTCCGTGTCATCCTGAGCGGAGCGGCACAGATATCAACAATTAGGCAATAAAATCATACATTGCCGCGTAGTCGAACCCCGCAGGGGCGCCAGCAGGCGGGATCTCGGCACTCACGCAGGGGTAATTCATATGGTTTCCTGTTGTCATTTGTTGCTATCCTCTTACGGCGCACCTCTTTTTTGAGGATCGCCGTATTTTTTTGCAAAAAGCCCTTGCAATCCGGCGAAAAATGTGGTATAATGGGTACAATAAAATATATCTTATCAAGAGTAGCGTAGTGACAGGCACGATGATGCTACAGCAACCTGCGTTTTGTAAGGTGCTAATTCCTGTTAGATGAGAGTCGGAACGCTCCGCTCTGCGGGGCTTTTTTCTTGTCAGAAGAAAGAATGATGAAAAGATATGTTTTAGAATATCTTTGATTGAGAGGTCAGAATCAGAACATGAACAGAAAGCTTTTTACCAGTGAGTCGGTGACGGAGGGACATCCCGATAAGATCAGCGACAAAATCAGCGACGCCATCCTTGACGAATTGCTCCGCCAAGATCCGATGTCCCGCGTTGCCTGCGAGACCTTCTGCACCACGGGGTTGGTCTGCGTGATGGGCGAAGTTACTACCAAGGCGCAGATCGACATTCAGTCCATCGTGCGGGAGACCGTCCGTTCCATCGGCTACGACCGCGCGAAGTACGGCTTTGACTGCGACAGTTGCGCGGTCATCACCTCGCTTCATGCGCAGTCTCCCGACATCGCGTTGGGCGTGGATCGCTCCTATGAGGCGAAGAACGGGACAGACACCGACGGGCTCGATACGGGTGCGGGTGACCAGGGCTTGATGTTCGGCTATGCCTGCAACGAAACGCCCGAACTGATGCCCCTGCCGATTTCTCTTGCGCACCGTCTCGCCAAGTGCCTGACCGAAGTGCGCAAGAATGGAACGCTTTCCTATCTCCGTCCCGACGGCAAAACGCAGGTGACAATCGAATACGAGGACGACAAGCCCGTCCGCGTGGATACGGTGGTCATTTCCTCGCAGCACAGCGAGAACGCGACCGCAGAACAGATCCGCGAGGACATCATCCGCGAGGTCATCAAGCCGATTGTCTCCGCAGATATGATGGACGAAAACACGAAGATTTACGTCAACCCCACGGGGCGGTTTGTTGTGGGCGGTCCTGCGGGCGATACGGGACTGACGGGCAGAAAGATTATTGTGGACACCTACGGCGGCTACGCGCGCCATGGCGGCGGCGCATTCTCGGGCAAAGACCCGACCAAGGTGGATCGCAGTGCTTCCTACGCGGCGCGCTACATCGCAAAGAACGTGGTCAAGGCGGGACTTGCCGACCGTTGCGAGGTGCAGGTGGCATATGCCATCGGTGTGGCAAAGCCGGTGTCGGTTATGGTAGACACCTTCGGAACGAACCGCATGCCAGAGGAGAAAATCGAGAAGGCAATTCTCGAAACGGTTGATCTGCGCCCGGCGGCAATCATCAAAAAGTTTGATCTGCGCCGCCCGATTTACGGTCAGGTTGCGGCTTACGGACACATGGGCAGAGAGGATCTGATGGTTCCGTGGGAGGCGTGCGATCTCGCGCCCGTACTGGCGGAAAAGGTTCGATAAAGAGAACAAAGAGAACGCAACCGAAGCGAAAAGGAGGGGATACGGATGGCACAGGGACGGGAGCAGAATGCCGAGCCGACCGCCGATGACGCAGGGCTTCTGCGCCTGACGGGCAGTATCGAGCACGTCATTTACGCCAACGAGGACAACGGGTTTGCCATCTGTGACCTCGGAACTGAGAGCGGCGACCTCATCACGATTACGGGAACGCTCCCGTATGTCGGGGAGGGGGATAGCGTAACGGTTTACGGCAAGTGGGTTCACAACCCGAAATACGGCAGGCAGTTCCGCGTGGAGACCTGCGAGCGGCAGATGCCCGCAGACGCGAATTCCATGCTCCGCTATCTGGCTTCGGGCGCGATCAAGGGGGTCGGTCCTAAGATTGCGCAACGCATTGTGGACGAGTTCGGCGACGAGACCTTTGACGTGATCGAGCACCACCCCGAATGGTTGGCGAACATCACGGGCATTTCTCACAAGAGCGCGAAAGCGATCGGCGCGGATTTTGCCGAGAAGGCGGGAATCCGCAGCGCCATGATGTTCTTCCGTGACTTTTTCGGCGCGGCTGCAACCGTCCGCATTTACAAGCGGTACGGCGGTAACGCGGTGGAACTGGCGAAAAAGAATCCGTATCGGCTCTGTGAGGAAATCGAGGGGATCGGTTTTGAGCGCGCCGACCGCATGGCGCGGGATCTCGGTCTTGCAACCGATTCCGAGGATCGTATCTGCAGCGGTATCTGCTATCTGCTCTCCTCCAACGCGCAGGCAAACGGACATGTCTGCCTGCCGCGCGACAAGACGGTGCAGGGCGCGGCGCGGCTGCTCGGCGTGGACGAGGCGGCTGTCAACGACGCGTTGGAACTGCTGTTGGCGCGGGAGAAAGTTCATGCGGAACGGTTGGGCGGAATCGAACTCCTGTACGACAAAAAGCAATACGAAACCGAGAAATACATCGCAACCAAACTGTTGCTTCTTGACCGCGTTTGTCCCGCGATGGAGACCGCCAACATCGGGGCGTTCATCGAACGCGAGCAGGCGGAAACCGGCGTGCGGTATGCGGATCTGCAACGGCGCGCCATCTCCGACGCATTGGAAAACGGCGTGATGCTTCTCACGGGTGGTCCCGGAACGGGAAAAACCACCGTGGTGCGGGCGCTGTTGCATATTTTCTCGAGCATGGGGCTGAAGATCGCACTGACCGCGCCGACCGGGCGCGCGGCAAAACGGCTTTCGGAGTCGACCTCCTGCGAGGCGCGAACCATTCACCGCCTGTTGGAATACGGCGGCGAGGAGAGCGGCGGCAGGGGGCACTTTATGCGCGACGAGAGCAACCTGCTGGAAGAGAATGTGCTGATTGTGGACGAGGCTTCCATGGTGGACAGCCTTTTGATGGGGGCGCTTCTCCGCGCGGTCAAACCGGGCGCGCGGTTGGTTCTCATCGGGGACGCGGATCAGCTTCCGTCGGTCGGCGCGGGGAACGTTCTGCGCGACCTGATTGACAGCGGGCGGTTTGCAACGGTTCGGCTGACCGAAATTTTCCGTCAGGCGCAAAAAAGCCTGATCGTGACCAACGCGCATGCGATCAACCGCGGCGAACTGCCGCGGCTGGATGTGAAGGACAACGATTTCTTCTTCATGCCGCGGAGCGAGGACGCGAGCATTACGGCAACGGTTGCGCAGCTTTGCGGAATCCGTCTGCCGCGCACCTACGGCGCGATGGCAACCACGGGAACGCAGGTCATTGTGCCGTCCCGGAAAGGGGAGGCGGGAACTGAACACCTTAATGTGGTTCTGCAGGCAACGCTGAACCCGCCGTCGCCCGAGAAGCGCGAGCACCGTTTCCGAGAGATCATCTACCGGGAAGGCGACCGCGTGATGCAGGTTCGCAACAATTACGACATGGAGTGGGAGCGCGACAACGGCATGACGGGGGCTGGAATCTTCAACGGTGACGTTGGCGTGATCGAGTCGATCGACCCGACCGACGGCAATATGCGCATCCGCTTTGAGGATCGCACGGTGACCTACGAATTTTCGCTTCTCGAGGACTTAGAACCCGCCTATGCGGTGACGGTTCACAAGAGTCAGGGGTGCGAATACCCGATTGTGATTCTGCCGCTTGGAAATGTGCCGCCGATGTTGCGGTCGCGGAATCTGCTGTACACGGCGGTCACGCGGGCGCAGTGCATTGTGATTGTGGTCGGGCGGAAGGACGTGCTTGCCGACATGGTGCGCAACAACCGCCAGACGATGCGCTACACGGGTCTGTCCGAGCGTTTGCGGGGGGAGGCGTTGTGATGCGCGCGTTTCTCCGCAATCTGTTCTTTCCGCCGGTTTGCGTGGGCTGTCGGGAGTTGATTGCAGTTCCGGATTTTCGGCGGGAAGCGCCCTATCTCTGTCCCGCTTGCGTGGCGAAGTGGGAGCGCGAGACCGAGGAGCAGTGCGGTATTTGTCAGCGCCCTGTCGGGCAATGCGTTTGCGTGACCGACGCGATGCTGTCGGCGCACATTCCGCTGTTCCGCAAAGTGCTTTACTACCGCCACGGAACGCGTGATCCGATTCAGAACCGGATGGTTTACCGCATCAAGGAAGCGCCCGACCGCAGGACGGTTCGCTTTTTCGCGGAGCAGATGGCGCCCGCCGTGCGGGAGATTCTGGCGCTGACGAAGTGGGATTCCGCAGACTGCGTACTGATTCCGTTACCGCGCGGCAAAGAGAAGCGGCTTGCAACGGGAACGGATCAAGCCGAGGCGTTGGCTCGGAGTCTCGGCGAACTGACGGGGTTACGCGTGGCGAATCTGATTCTTCGCGCGCCGCGCACGGGTCGCGAGCAGAAGGAATTATCCGCCGTCGAGCGGAAAAAGAATGCCGCTCTGGCGTTTCGGCTTTCCCGAAAGGTTCGGCTTCCGCGTTCCGCGCATCTGCTTTTGGTGGATGACATTGTAACGACGGGTTCGAGCATGGCGGCTTCCGCGAAGCTGTTGAAGCGCGCGGGCTACTCCGATTTCATTGCGCTTGCCGTGCTTTCCGACGACGCGAACCGCACGGTGAACGAAAAGCAGCCCGTGATCGATCTGAAAGAGCGGCGGTAGGGGGGGAAGACCTTGGGACTCTGTCCCAAGCCCTGCTTAGGGGACTTCTTAAGGAGAAGTC
>CAVGEJ010000104.1:0-8840 GCA_963628215.1 Eubacterium sp. CAG:180 | reverse complement strand
GCTTTTTTCTGCCTTCAGTATAGCATAGAATCGGTTGGAAGTCAACTCATTCACAGCGCAAAGATTGATGCGCAGTAGGCAAAGAAAACGATTTTCAAATTCCGTCAGCACAGCGCGAAACGGCCGTCGGGTCAAGCAGGAACCTCTCAATGCCGATATAAAGGATTCCGTTTTCGTCGCGCCACGGGATAATATTATCCTTTACGATCACGACCTTGGTGAATGAATCGGCAATCCGGCTGTACGGGCGAACCTCCTGCAGCCGTTTTTCTTCTTCGCCAACCGTCAGTGCCGACTGAATGTAGAACTTTTTGTTTCCGTCGCTTGCAATGAAGTCAACCTCTAAATTGGTCTTTTTGCTCTTGCCATCGGCATCCTTGTAATTGTATTCGACAACGCCGACATCCACAGTGAATCCCCGGACAATCAGCTCGTTGTAGATAATGTTCTCCATGATGTGGTTTTCCTCGGTCTGTCGGAAGTTGAGTCTTGCGTTGCGGAGTCCGATGTCGGAGTAATAGTATTTTTGAGGTGAACCGATATATTTGCGCCCCTTGATGTCATAGCGTTTGGCATGACTGATCATAAAGGCGTCCGCAAAATAATCAAGATAACGGGCAATGGTTTCGGGGCTGATTTTCACCTGATTGATACTTGCAAAAGTATCGGCAATTCTGCTCGGATTGGTCAGAGAGCCAACAGCGGAAGAAATGACATCCAGCAGGTCATCAAGCACATTTTTATCCTGAATATTGTGACGCTCCAAAATATCCTTCAGATAGATGTTTTCAAACAAATCGGTCAGATACTGCGCCTTGCTTCTGTGATCCTTCAGGCGGCTCACATAAGGCATACCACCGTAGGTGTAATATTCCTGCCAGGCGTCGTGCTTGTCGCCCTCGAATGAAGCGTAAAACTCCGCAAAAGTCAGCGGGTACACGCGAACCTCGTCACCCCTGCCGCGGAACTCGGTGAGAATATCGGAGGACAGCATTCTTGAATTTGAGCCGGTGACATACACATCGGCGTTTTTCTTTTTCATGAGTCCGAGCAGCACGTCAACAAATCCGACGGTATCGTCACTATCGTCAAGATAAGGATTTTTGATGGTTTTGACTTTTTGTATCTCGTCAAGAAAAATATAATACATTTTGTCCTTATCCACGAGAAGCGAGCGAATGTACTCGCCAAGCTCTATGGGGTTCCTGTATCGGATATTTTCGTCGTCATCAAGCGCAAGCTCTATGATATGCGTATCGTCAACACCGATAGAATTCAGGTATTGATGGTAAATTTCAAACAGCAAATAAGATTTGCCGCATCTCCTGATGCCGGTGATGACTTTGATCAACCCATTCTCTTTCTTGGATATCAGTTGATCCAAATATTGCTTTCTTTCAATCATGGCAAACCTCCTCATGCGGCAAAAATTCGTATTTACACCTTTTCAACGAATAGTATAGCATTTTTTCGTGCGTTTGTCAATATAGTATGCGGCAAAAATTCGTATTTATGCCCTTTTATCAGATATTGCACCCAAGGGACAGGCAAAATCGCCTGCCCCTTTTTCTATCGGAACAATACCAAGAAATGTGGCGGTATAGTTCCGAACATTGTTCCGATAAAACTTCAAAAACCCTTATTTTGCGCCGCAGTAGGCAAAGAAAAAGCCGAAATATTTTTCGCCTTCGGCGAAAAATATCTGACAAAATCATGCAACAAATACCACGAGTAGCATTGACTTTTGATATGACATCTGGTATAATAATATTGATATAACTTGTTATATTGACCGGAGGTATCGATGCAGAAACTGATCAAAAGCATAAGAGAATACTTGAGGTTGAGCCAAACCGAATTTGCGGATAAAATCGGTGTCACATTTGCAACCGTCAACCGCTGGGAAAACGGTCGTGTAATTCCGACCAAACTGGCACAGACAACCCTTTATGAATACTGCAAGGAGCATGGCGTACCCGTTTATCAGATGATTCTTGAAAAAATCAAAGCAGAAGCCGATGCAGTCTCCCTCGAGGGAGATAGAATACTGCTTTACCACGGTTCAAAGTCCGGCATCGTCGGTGAGCTTGCTCCGAAAAGTCGTGAAATGTGCGATTTCGGTAAGGGCTTTTATATGGGTACCGATCCGGGTCAGCCGCTCACGCTGATCTGCGATTTTGAAAAATCCAAATTTTATGTTGTCTCCGTCGATATGAGAAATCTTGATACGATTGAAATCAAAGCCGACCTTGACTGGGCAATGCTTGTTGCCTACCATCGCGGCAGAATGGAGCAGATCAAAGGCACGGCGCTTTATGATAAATACAGCAAGCTCGACGCAGGAAAAGATATTGTCATCGGCAGCATCGCAAACGACAGGATGTTCTATGTCCTCGACAATTTCTTTACCGGCGTGATTACCGATATGGCGCTTGTGAACAGCCTGTCCGCGCTCAAACTCGGAAAGCAATATGTTGCCACCACCGAAAAGGCGTGCGCTGCTGTCCGTGTTGAAAAAGAGATACCGCTCTCTCTGTTGGAGCGCAGATTTTTGCAGGATGAGAGTGACGCAAACCGTCAGAAGGGCGTTTCACTTGCCAATGATATTTGCAAAAATTATCGCCGCGACGGCATTTTTTTTGACGAAATTCTCGACGAAGCCAAGTAAAGGAGGAAACCATGGACGGCATTCAATTCAAACTGTGCGACATCCAGGGCAGGCTTTTTGAACTGTCCGGCGCAAAAGGCTACGACAGCGCGACCTTCATCAAAGCGTTTATGACCTCCGAGACCGCTAAAGGGCTGGATTCAAAGTATAACCGCCTGCAGTGGGCAGGAGAGGAATATCTTCTTGCGGAAGTGGCCGATTCCGCAAAACTTACGCCCGGCGGGAAAGTCTATGATAAAGAAACGCTGTTCTGGAGCGGATACCTTTATCGCTTCTGGCATTTCGCCACGGGCGAGGACAGCCGTGAGATTTATAAGCAAGCCCCTGCCGAAACCATGAACCGCAACTTTCTCATCTTTCACACCCTCGCCCCGGAAGTGGCAATCGAGGATCTGAAAGAGATTCATAGGCAGAGGAATGGAGAGCAATAATTAAGGTTCATAAAACAAAATTTTGGAGGAAAAAACCATGATTGATACAAAAAAAGAACAGGAACGGGACGAGCTTCACCGCGCGATATGGGCGATAGCGGACGAACTGCGCGGCGCCGTGGACGGATGGGACTTCAAAAATTATGTCCTTGGTACAATGTTCTATCGTTACATATCCGAAAACCTTGCAAATTACATCAATGCTGACGAAATTGCAGCGGGCAACGAAAGCTTTGACTACGCCGGAATATCCGACGCAGAGGCGGAATCGGCGCGGGAAGATATGGTTGGTGTGAAAGGCTTTTTCATCCTGCCGAGCGAGCTGTTCTGCAATGTTCTTTCTCGTTGTCAGGCGGACGAAAACCTAAACGAAACGCTGGAGACCGTTTTCCGCCACATTGAGGAATCCGCGAAAGGCACCGACTCCGAGGGGCAGTATGCCGGGCTGTTTGACGACTTCGACGTCAACAGCAACAAGCTGGGCGCGACGGTGGCAAAGCGGAATGAAAAGCTCCGCAAACTGCTGATTGGCGTGGCGGATATGCGTCTCGGTGACGTGAAGGATCACGACATTGACGCCTTCGGCGACGCCTACGAATACCTGATGACCATGTACGCCTCCAATGCGGGCAAGTCGGGCGGCGAATTTTTCACACCTGCCGATGTTTCCGAGCTTCTGGCGCGGCTCGGCACGGTCGGGAAAACCGAAATCAACAAGGTATACGACCCCGCGTGCGGGTCGGGTTCGCTGCTGCTGAAAGCGGAAAAGGTGCTTGGCAAGGACGCCATCCGCAACGGCTTTTACGGGCAGGAAATCAACATCACGACCCGCAATCTCTGCCGCATCAATATGTTTCTGCATAACGTCGGGTATGAAAAATTCAACATTGCCTGCGAGGACACGCTGATCCACCCGGCGCACTGGGACAAGGAGCCGTTTGAACTGATTGTTTCCAACCCGCCGTACTCTATCAAATGGGAGGGCGATGACAACCCGCTGCTCATCAATGATCCGCGCTTTTCTCCTGCGGGCGTGCTGGCGCCAAAAAGCAAGGCGGATATGGCGTTTATCATGCACAGCCTTTCGTGGCTGGCGGCGAACGGCACGGCGGCTATTGTATGCTTCCCCGGCATTATGTACCGCGGGGGGGCGGAGCAGAAGATACGGCGGTATCTCGTGGAAAACAACTTTGTGGACTGCATCATTCAGCTGCCCGCCAACCTCTTTTTCGGCACGTCCATTGCCACCTGCATCATGGTGATGAAGAAAGGCAAAAGCGACAGCAAAACGCTTTTCATCGACGCGTCGAATGAGTGCATCAAGGTCACGAACAACAACAAGCTGACGCCCGAAAACATCGACCGCATCGTAGACACCTACGCAAACCGCGCGGAGATTGCGCATTTCTCGCACCTTGCCGCGTTTGAGGAGATTGAGGCAAACGACTTTAACCTTTCGGTTTCCACCTATGTGGAGCAGGAGGACAAGCGGGAGAAGATTGATATTGTCAAGCTCAATGCAGAGATTGAGGAAATCGTAAAGAGGGAAAATGTGCTGAGAGAGGAAATTCGGAAGATCATCGGGGAGATTGAGGGATGAGCAAACTTGAAGAATTGATAAAAGAACTTTGCCCTAACGGGGTGGAATATAGACGGTTAAGTGAAGTGTCGGAAATGAAAAGGGGCACTTCAATAACCAAGAAAAGCATTTCGAGAGGCAAAATCCCTGTTATTTCAGGCGGACGAGAGCCTGCCTATTATTGCGATGAATATAATAGAGAAGGCGAAACCATCACGGTTGCGGGAAGTGGTGCAGGAGCGGGGTATGTCCAATATTGGACAAAGCCCATCTTTGTTTGTGATGCATTTTCAATACAGGGTAAGCCAAATGCCATAAAAACAAAGTATTTATACTACATTCTGACTAATATTCAAGACTATATATACTCGACTAAAAAAGGCGGCGGTGTACCCCATGTACATATATCATGTGTGGAAAATATACAAATCCCCCTCCCCCCTCTTCCTGTGCAGGAAGAAATTGTCCGCATACTGGACAGTTTTACGGAACTCACGGCGGAACTCACGGCGGAACTCACGGCGGAACTCACGGCGAGAAAGAAGCAGTATGAGTATTATAGAGATCACTTACTGTGCTTCGACACTTCAATTTGCTATCGGGAACTTAATGAAGTGATTTTGTCTTTAAATACCGGACTCAATCCAAGACAATTTTTCAAGTTGAATACTGAAAACGCCCAAAATTATTATATTACTATTCGCGAGTTGCATAATGGTAAAATAATTCCTTCGGTTAAAACCGACAAAATAGATGATTATGCTATGAGATTGTGTAATAATCGTTCCAATCTTGAGGTCGGTGATGTCTTATTTACCGGAACCGGGACGATTGGCGAAACTGCTGTTATTGACGCTCCTCCTCTAAATTGGAATATAAAAGAAGGCGTATATGCAATTAAGCCAAATCCCGAATTGCTCAATTCTCACTATCTTAAGCACATTTTAGATACCGCCTCAATTAGAGATTCTTATATGAAAAAGGTGGCTGGTGGAACGGTCAAAAGTATTCCTATGGGAGAACTTAGAAAGATTAAAATTCCGGTTCCCGCACTAAGAGTACAAGAAAAGCTGGTACAAGTGATTGAAAATTTCGATTCTATCTGCTCCGACCTGAAAATCGGTCTCCCTGCCGAGATAGAGGCACGGCGGAAGCAATACGAATACTACCGCGATTTGCTTCTCTCCTTTGCATCCGACAGTTCACAATCTGTTAACGTAGAGAGAGAGAGAGAGAGAGAGAGAGAGAGCAGGGGTCGCGCGGAGCGCTGAAATCAGACTGCTCCAGTTCGTCTTCGGGTTCGCAAGGGTGACGCTTGATGAAATATCGGAAAATTGTGATAGCCAGCGCAAGCCTGTAACCAGTGGCAAGCGTGAGGCGGGAAACATTCCTTATTACGGAGCTTCCGGTATTGTTGATTATGTGAAAGATTATATTTTCGACGGGGATTATCTTTTGGTTTCTGAAGATGGGGCCAATTTGATAGCAAGGAGTACGCCAATAGCTTTTTCTATCAGCGGAAAGACGTGGGTCAATAATCATGCTCATATTTTGAAATTTGCAGAATATGCAACCCGCAGATATATAGAATTATATCTGAATTCTATAGACCTTTCGCTTTATATAACTGGTGGAGCACAGCCTAAACTGAACCAACAAAATCTGTATAAAATTGTTATTGCGCTCCCATGCATCGAAAGGCAACGTGAAATCGTTTCCGTCCTCGACCGTTTTGACGCGCTTTGTAACGACTTGTCAAGCGGTATCCCCGCCGAAATCGAAGCCCGCAAAAAACAATATGAGTTCTATCGTGAAAAGCTATTAGCTTTTCACGAAATGAGCAATTAGCAGTTAGCAATGAGCAATGAAAGGAATGTATGGAGAATAATATTATTTTGGATAAAAGTAAAGCTTTTGCTTTGCGGATTATCAAATTATATCAATATCTTTGCGAAGAGAAAAAAGAGTTTATTCTTTCCAAGCAAATTCTCCGTAGCGGAACAAGTGTCGGAGCTAATGCAAAGGAAGCCGCCCACGCACAAAGCAAAGCTGACTTTTATGCAAAAATGTATATCGCTTATAAAGAGGCGAATGAAACCGAATATTGGCTTGAATTACTTCATGAAAGCGGTTATATTGAAAAAGCCGCGTTTGAAAGCATTTACTTTGATTGCAAGGAAATCATAAAAATTCTTGCTTCTATCACGAAAAACTCTAAAAAATGAGCAATGAGCAATGAGCAATGAGCAATGAGCAATGAGCAATTAAGGAAAGGCGCATTGCTCTGTATTACAATTTAATTCAGAAAGGAGAACATTCACAATTGCTAATTGCTAATTGTGAATTGCTAATTATAATGCCTTATTTCAACATCGTTGCCGCGACCACTGAAAACACGGTGGTCACCGAATACAAGCCCGCCGAGGTTCGCGCCGACGCCTATCAGAGCGAAGCCGCGCTCGAAGCGGAGTTTATCCGCATCCTGACCCAGCAGGGCTATGAGGACAAGCCGATTCACTGCGAGGCGGAACTGATTTCCAACCTGCACACACAGCTGGAGGCGCTGAACAGCTATCGCTTTTCCGACGGTGAATGGGAGCGGTTCTTTTCCGAGTGCATTGCCAACGCCAACGAGCATTTTGTGGAAAAGACCCGCAAAATGCAGGAGGACAATGTGCAGGTCCTGCGGCGCGATGACGGAAGTACGAAAAATATCACGCTGATTGATAAGAAGAATATCCACAGCAACCGCCTGCAGGTCACGAATCAGTATGTCGTGACAAGGGGCGACGGCGCCAAGCACGACAACCGCTATGACGTGACCGTGCTCGTCAACGGATTTCCGCTCGTCCACATCGAACTGAAGCGCCGCGGCGTTTCCATCCGCGAGGCGTTCAACCAGATCGACCGCTATCAGCGCGATTCCTTCTATGCCGGTTCGGGGTTGTTTGAGTATGTGCAGATTTTCGTCATCTCCAACGGCACGAACACGAAATACTATTCCAACAGTACGCGTTTTAACGCCGTGAAAGATGCCCGCGCCGCCTCCGGCAAGCAAGGAAAAACCAGCAACAGCTTTGAATTTACCTCCTATTGGGCGGATGCGAACAACTGCATCATTCCCGACCTCATCGACTTCGCCAAGACCTTTTTCGCCCGCCATACGATTCTCAACATCCTGACGCGCTATTGCGTTTTCACCTCCGAAAATCTGCTTCTCGTCATGCGCCCGTACCAGATTACGGCAACCGAGCGGATTCTCAACCGCATCGAAATTGCAAACAATTATAAGAAATACGGCAGTATTGCGGGCGGCGGTTACATCTGGCACACCACGGGAAGCGGCAAAACGCTGACCTCCTTCAAAACCGCGCGGCTCGCCTCGGCGCTGCCCTATATCAACAAGGTTCTGTTTGTCGTGGATCGCAAAGACCTTGACTATCAGACCATGAAGGAATACGACCGCTTTGAAAAGGGCGCGGCAAACTCCAACACCAGCACGGCGATTCTGAAAAAGCAGCTTGAGGACGGGAACTGCCATATCATCATCACGACCATTCAGAAGCTGGCGACCTTTATCAAGAAGAATCCCGGGCACGCGGTCTATCAGCAGCACGTTGTCATCATCTTTGACGAATGCCATCGCTCCCAGTTCGGCGATATGCACACGGCGATTGTGAAGAATTTCCGCAAGTATCATCTGTTCGGTTTTACCGGAACGCCGATTTTCCCGGTCAACGCGCAAAAGACGCACAACACGCAGTTTTTCACGACCGAGCAGACTTTCGGCGACCAACTGCACACCTACACCATTGTGGACGCCATCAACGACCACAATGTCCTGCCGTTCCGCGTGGATTACGTCAAAACAATGGACGTTGACGAGCAGATGGTGGACGAGGATGTTTACGACATCGACCGCGAACGGGCATATATGGCGCCCAGGCGGATTGAGTTGGTGACGAAATACATCCTTGACCACTTCGACCAGAAAACCTATCGCGGCGACAAGACCTACATTTATAACACGCTGACCAACATTTCCGAGGTAGCGTCTGCCGCGCGCGGGGCTGTGGAGGAAATCAAGCAAAAGCAACGGCTTTCTGGCTTCAATTCCATGCTTGCGGTCGCATCCGTGCCGATGGCAAGGCTCTATTACAAC
>CAVGEJ010000103.1:0-8974 GCA_963628215.1 Eubacterium sp. CAG:180 | reverse complement strand
TGGTAATTCTCTCGTGCCTTGCCGGACTCCTCTACCGCTTATGAAAACGGCTTCTAAAATCGCCGCACCGCAGACCGCAAGCGTGATCTTGCCCGGAACGGTGTGCATCAATGCGGCGTACCAATCCTTGTTCAGCAAATACAGGAGTGGTAGATTTCCGACCACCATGCACGCCATCATCAGGTATTCCATCCGCGCGGCAAACAGGATGCCTTTCACCTCTCCCTGCACGCGACGGATGTCTCCCAATTTCTCAACCGTTGGCATCAAGGTGTCTTTCAGTGTGCGGTCGTTCTGACAGGCAATCAATGTCTGACACCACTCCCGAAAGACGGTGTTGTCAATCTTCTCCGCGAGATTTCGAATTGCCCCCGTCACGCTTGCGGAAACACAGGATGTTTCGGTCACGAATGCCGCGAACACCTCCCGCACGGGCGGCTTGAGGTGCGGCAGATTCTCGCGCACGGCGGCAGTCAGGTCATCCGTCCGCAGGTAACTCGTTGTCATGACCGACAGCGCAGTCTCCAGTTCCTCGCGCAGTTTTTGCCTGTAAAGCGACACGGTGCGGAGCGCGAATCCGAACGGAATCAGGGCAAACCCAACTGCCAACACAGGTGCAATGAACGCGTTCCCGATGGCAAGGGCAATGACCCCGCCGACGAAGAACAGCACGAGTGACAGCGCGCAGGCAACGGCGAACGCCCCGCCCTTTCCGGTTGCGGTGAGTGCGTCCCGCGTTTGCCGCAACGCCGCCGCAAGCCGCCCCGTGCGGCGTTTTCCCTTCGCCGCCCGTATCCGTTCCCCAAGGCTCTGCGGTCGCGCCACAAGCTGTTCCAAATCGCTTTCCACGCGCGCGGGGGTCAGGCCGAACGCAAGAACAATGCCTACCGCGAACAATAGGCAGTCCGCCAAGTACAGCAATATCAAATAAAATCACCAACCTTTCTGTAAGGTCGTGAGGCTCTGCCTCACACTCCGCTTAGAACCTTCTTATAAGAAGGTTCTAAGAACTCCAAGAATTTTAATCGCATATAAAGGGTTACTGCGTGTGGGTTGCGCCCAATTCCTCTGAAAACTTTGCAATCAGGCAGGTCAAAAGCACCCGCCGTTCGTCCCGCGACAGGCTATCTGCAAGCGCGGAAAGGGATACTCCCTGCGACTCTGATCTGTCCTTGCAATGGTCGCAGATTTTCTCTTTCCGCACGGTCACCGTGCCGTTTTCCTCGTCAAAGGACAGCACGTCCCCGCACCGCAATCCGAGCCGCATTCGGAGTGAGAATGGGATGGTGGTGCGCCCCTTCTGCCCCAACACTCTGTAGGTTTTCATTTTCCGTCCCAGTCTCCTTCCGTGTCATCGTCCAACAGGCAACGCTTACAGTGCGGACACCAATACTCACAACGGGAGCATCCGACCTCGCATTCGTCCGTATTTTCCTCCGGCAGGTCATCGATTGTGATGTCCTCCAGTTCGGTCTGTTGCGCTCCCTTGATAACGGTCAGCTTGCCGTCCTCGCCAATCGCCACACGCAATGCGGCACTTGTGTCGATCCCCATGAGGTCAAGCAGCTTGGTCGGAATCGGG
This sequence comes from Eubacterium sp. CAG:180, assembly GCA_963628215.1. Classification (GTDB taxonomy): domain Bacteria; phylum Bacillota; class Clostridia; order Oscillospirales; family CAG-272; genus UMGS1865. Next base: position 7,392 of record CAVGEJ010000103.1, on the reverse strand, counting down.
AACAGGGTGTAATCTTCGTTTTTCATTTTCGGATACTCTCCTTCAGTATTTTTTCGTAATCAATCGGTTCGCCGTCAAAGGTCATCTGCAACGGCTTCTCGCGCACGCTCTCCAATAGGTCGAAGTTGCCGATCAGCAGTTCGGGGTACGCGTCCCCCGCGCGGTAGCGTTGCGCCATGCTGTGAATGCGGCTGCATTCAAGGAGCTGCCAACCGTCGTACAAATCGCGGATGTAGGGACAATCGTTATACGACAGCAGGACTTTTCCCTTGATGTCTCCCAGCGTATTCCGCAGGCGTTGGTGGTCGTCTTTGGTGAAGCACGCGGCGTACATCCCCTCGGTTTCGTAATACGGCGGGTCGCAGTAGAACACCGTATTCGGGCGGTCGTAATGGCGAATCAGGGCTTCAAAGTCTCGGTTCTCAATGACCGTATTCGCCCTGCGCTCGTGCAGGTCACGAATCAACCCGAACAATCGCCGCACGTCAAACGGTTGGCAGGCGTAGCTTTTCAGTCCTGACGAATAGCTATAACGAATGAGCTTGAGGAACGCGACCGCTCGCCGGACGTCCTCGGCATCAGCGCGGGAACGGATAAGGCTTGTCAGTTCCTCCGCGTCAGGCGGCGAAAATGCAACCCGTGCAAGCTGTTCGTCGGCTTCAAGGTCGGCTCTTGTGACATCCTGCTCTTTCGCAAGAAACTTTTTCAGCATCTCAAACTCCGCGCGGGAGTTGAGCGGCAAAAATCCGAGTTCGCCAAGAAACGCGACAGTCTTATCCCGCATACATCGAAACAGATTGACAAGATTCCCGTCGAAGTCGTTATAGACCTCAAACGGGCAAGGCTTCCGGCTCAGCAGTACCGAACCGGATCCACCGAAGACGTCGACGAATCGTTCCGTCCGCTCCGGCAGAATGGCATTGATATAGGGCAGCAGGGCGGTTTTATTTCCGACCCACGATACAGGACTCCTGATAATTTCACCTCCTAAAAGACCTTGGGCTTTGCCCAAACCCACTTAGAACCTTCTTATAAGAAGGTTCTAAGAACTCCAAGAATTTTAAACGCATGGATTTGTGTCCCCACCGACGATACGGGTCAGTTCGTTCCACGGGATACCCGCGCGGAGCAGCAGCGTGCGCAAGTGGGCAGACGGCTCGTTTACCCGCTCGAATGCTCCGCTGACGGTATAGTTCCCGTTCTCGTATTTGTTCTCGTCAATGCGGTAACGGTACAGGCAACGGTACTCCGCAGGGGCTTCGTCGTGCGCGATACACTCGGAGATGTCCATAACACGACGGACGTTGTCCTCGCACTTATGCGTAAACACCACAATCGGAAACGCCTGACGGGTCTGCCGCAGGGAGACTTCCATGCCGAGTTCAAACCGCCGCTGACAGAGCAGCGACATCCGGCTATGCGCGCCCTCTGCCGGTCCTGAATGGACAGTCGTGACCACGGTATGCCCCGTGAGAGATGCCTCCACCGCCGCGCTTGCTTCTTCGTCTCGGATTTCGCCGATGGCGATGACGTCAGGGTCGAACCGCAACGCTGCGCAGACCAGATTTTCCTGCGACACGCTGTAAGAGCCATTTTCGGCTTGACGGGATAATGTCAGAACGACGTTGTTCAGCACCCGACCCGCGCGGTCACGTTTGACCAATGCGAACTCCCGCGCGCCTGACTCAATGCCGAAAATTCGCTTGTCGTTCGGGATGCTTTCAAGCAGGGCATTCAACAGCGTCGTTTTTCCTGACGAGGTTCTTCCTGCGACCACAATGGATACGCCGTAGCGGACACAGGATTCCAGAAACGTCAGCATTTCTTCATTCACCATGCCGCTTGTCAACAACCTTTTGCGGTCTACCTCCTGCGGGTGCAGGAAACGGATGGATGCCGCGATACCTACCTCGTCTGCGACAATCGGCGTTTTAATTGCCGTAATGCGGGCATTCCCCGGCAGATGTCCCTGTGCAATCGGCTTGGCGTTGTCGATAACCATTCCGCTATGGCGCAAAAGGCGCTTGACGATGTCCACAGCGTGTTCGGGGCTGAAGAAATGCTCGGTCAGCTTCCGGCTTCTCCCCTCGCGGTCAGTCAGGACAATATCATCCCACGAATTGATGTTCAGTTCTTCCAAGCCCTTGCCGGAAAGGTAGGGCGTTAAAATCGAATACCGCGCCATTTCATCGTAGAGGCGGTCGATGAGCTGACGGGTGGTAAATCCCCACACGCTGTACCCGCCGTCCAATACGCATTTTTCGATGTAATCCCGCAAGCGACCGTTTTTGTCCCCGTCCGTCAACGCGTCAGTGTAAGACCTCGTAATCTCTACCTGCACCGCATCCAGCACCGTCTGCAACTCATCCCGCATTGCCGACCACCTGCGCCGCAATCTCCCGCATCCGTCCTGTCCACACTCTGTCCCCTGCATTCTTAGCGTAGAGATTGCCGCAGGGCATGGCAGACCGGATTTCACGGCTGAATGGAAGTAAAAACGAAACCTCCCCAAGTTGCTCCCGCGCTTCTTCCACGGGGAGATTGCCATTGTCTGTGAGGTTCAGCCCCTGATTCATATCCGTCCACGGGAGTGCGCTTTCCCACACCGCCTTTTGCGTCCGATACCATGAAATGCTCGGTAGTTCGGGGGTGCACAAGCGGACGGTCTGACTCGCCGTTTCCAAAGCGGCAAGGGACAGCAGGCTTTCGTTCGGATTGCTCATACAATCCACGATAACGAAATCCGAAAGGCTTTTGAGTTTTTCAAAAAGTTCAACCGCCCGTTCCTTTCCGTATCGCGGATAGGTCAGGCGTGTGTCCCCGTCCCGATAGCCTATCACCGCAAGCGTCGGGCGGGCTTTCGTCTCGGTGCAGTTGGCAAGGATCTGCTCGGTGTCCAGTTCGTTTGCAGATAACGGAATACCGACCGAGCCGAGGCTGCCGCTCTTGGCATTTGGAAACAGGACAGATAACATCGGTGCTTCCATGTCGCTATGCAGGACAATGACTGTTGCGGAAGCGTAAGTATCCGCGATTGCCGTTGCGAGGGATGCCGCAAAGGTGGTCTTTCCGCTATGTGGAGAACCCCAGACGGCAATTAGCTTCCCGCTTTTCTCACTCATGACTGCCCCCCGTTCCGGAAGTATTCCTCCTGTACGGCAAGGTACTGCGCGGCAGTTTCGGCATCTCCCCGATACTCTAAAGCAAAGTGCATGGACGCGCTCTTTTCGTATGCAGACAATAACTCTGCCTGCGCTTGATTGACCAGAAGCGTCACCGTTACGGGCTGTGTGGAGTCGGTAATATTTGCCTTGTCCACGCCCTGCGAGGTTGTGGATGTAATAACGCGCAGATACTGTAATTCCGGCGGGGTCACGGCGGCGCCTTCTTTTGCGCGATAAACAATAACCGACACAATGTCCCCTGTCTCCAGTTTGCCGGACAGTCCCTGCGCGAAAGAGCCGAGCGTCACGCTGATGGCTTTCTTTCCAACCGTGAGGCTTTCCAGTATCCCGTTCGCGTCTGCGCCGTTCGCCGTCACCTTGGCGGGGATGAGGTATTCTCCTGCATAAAGGTCTGTGGTGGCATACTTCCCAACCGCCGCCGTCATGTCCCGCAGGATGTCCCGCGACAGTCCGTAACTGCCAACCTCGACCGTTTCCACATCTGCTTCGGTTAGGCAACTCCCACGCGGGACAGTTCGCGTCACGCGCAAGATGTTCGTCTTTCCCGCAGACAGCTTCTGCACGGTCGGGGCAATGCCGAAACAGATTCCGATCGCCACAAGGATGCAAACAATCCCGATGACCGTCCGATTTCCAATCCACCGGAATCCAATGGATTTCTTTTTCTTCATAATGCTTTCCTTTCCGCCGGCAAAAAGCACCGCTTATAATACGGTGCTTTTCGTCGGCATTTTTGATTTTTTACCCGATGAGGAACATCACCATTCCACCGATCGCAAGAAACGGGATTAACGCGAACGGCTTCTTGGGACAGTCTCTCCGTTTGTGCAGACGTATTTGCACAAAGTCCCGCGTGGTGACGGTTACAACCGCCATAAGCAGACCCGCGAGGAATGCGGTCAAGCCACCTGTAAAGCCGAGCAGGACTGCCAGTGCGCCGGACAGCTTGATGTCTGCCCCGCCGAGGGTGCGGTGTGGCGGGATGACCGCAAGGGCCAGTTGCGGCAGCATGACGCAGACTGCACCCGCGAGCATGGAGACGATTCCGTGTTTTACGAGATTCGGGATTGCAAGTGCAAGCACGATAACCCAAACGCTATCCGGCATGGTGTGGTCGGTCAGGTCGGACATGGAGCCGTATAGGAGGGTGAACCACAGGAACATCCCCTGCACAGCGGTCACGGTCAGACCAAAACGGAAGTACAGCGCGAGTGCCATTGCGCCAGAGGCAATCAGCGTTGCGGGCAACAGGCAGACCATTCTTTTCTCCCGCAGGACACGGCAGAGAATCCATCCAATCCCGACCGCCGCACCGAGCCACAGAAGCACCGCCAAGATTTCCGGCATTGTCCCTGCCCTCATGAGATTGGAATCAGATCCGACCATGTCGGCTTTACCCATCGCGTTCCGTCGCTCGTCATCGTGTAGAAATTGCCGCTCTTGTAACGGCACACGAAGCGCTCGCCCTGAAAAGAACCGGAGGTACTCGGCAGGCTTGCAGACGTGCCGTAGTAAAAGTGCGTAATGGACGTTGCGGTAAATGTAATCTGTTCTGCCCAATGGATACCGCCATCGGTCGAGGTCAGAATTACCTTCTTGCCCCCGTCCGAAATGAGCATCGCATCAATGCGCCCGCTTTCGGCGTTGTTGCTGATAATCTTCTCCACGGTCGCGGTGTCTCCATAATCCGGCATATCCGCATCCTGCCACCGCTTTCCATCGTAAGAATACCGCACCTTATATTTTCCGGTCGCCTCGTCCAACTGCTTCTCTACCCGCAATTCCTGCGTGTAGCCCATCATGTCCTCGACTTCGTCGGAAACCTTAGACAAAATTCCATTGTCTCCCGCGAACAGCAGGTACAGCCCGCCGAGAATCAGTGCGCCGATGACAACGGCAATGATGACCTTCACGCCTGTACTGACGGAGCCTTCCCCTCTCTTATTCCGGAGCGGGCGAAACCAAATTTTCAGCCGTCCTATCTTAAGCCCCCGTGTACGAGAACATCTCGGAAATCTTTGTGCCGAGCGTCGGCAGGATGGTCGAGTTGAACAGCGTATACAGACCCGCGAGGAGCAGACCGCCGATGACCACGCTGATGATGATTTTTACGCCCGTGTCGACGTAGCCCTCACCTGCGGCGGGGCAGACCGCCGCTTTTACCCGTGTCAGCGCTCCGCAGATTGCGGACACACACGAGCGGACACCCGACTTGATTGCGGAGATGCAGTTTTTGACGGCGGCAACGCCCTTCTTGACCAGCTTCTTGAACCCATTCAGAATTTTCATTTTGTTTTTCTCCTTATTTTTTGATTTTGTTTGTTTTGTTTTTGATTGCATACAGATAAAAATCGCATTGTCTGATTGGATTGTCTCCCTACATCTGCATAATCGGGGCATCGCGCGGGGCGGCATTTGGGCTTTCGGTCTGTGCCACTTTTTGCGCTTTCATCTGCTCCTGCTGTTGCAACGCGTCGTGATATGCCGAGACGGTTGCACCGATGAGCTTCTGCCGTGCATTCGCGGTCACGGGATGGAAAATGTCGCGGTATTTGATCGTTCCGTCCGCCGCCGTATAGGATGACTGCGGCATGGAAACGAACAGCCCGCCGTCATTCTCATAGATTTTGATTCCATGTACCGCGAATCCGCCCGGCAAATTCATGCTCAGGATTGCCCGCAGCGTCCCGTCCGGCTTGTCCACCAAACGGTCGACCCGCGCCTGTAAGGAATAGCGCGGCTCCGGTGCGCCTGAAGTTTCCGCCACAGGAGTTTGCACCGTCTCCGACACCTGCTCCGGCGGTTCTACCCGAACGCCTGCTTTCTTTTTCTCTGCCATTGCTCTCACCTCCCTTCGTAGAATTTATATCAAAAGAGCGGGGGCAAATTTGCTCCCGCTCCTGTGACCTATGTCATAGAAAAAGTGAACCCTAAAGTTGCCTGCACCTCCTCATCGGAAATTTCCTCCGGCTCGGCAAAAAGATTACTGTACGTCTCAACCTGTTCGTCGGTCAGGTCGCAGAAATTGCCGTCCCCGTTATCCCCGACAAAAAAGATCGTTCCGGCGTATACGCTCGCGCCGATGTAACGGTTGCCCGTGCGGTTTTTGAGCTTCGCTTCTTCGTCTCCGACAATCACCACTCCGTCATCTGCATATGGGTAGGTGACTTCCATCAGCGATTCTTCCCCCGCCTCACTGACGGCTCTCTGCCAGTCATTCAGCCTGTCCCGCACCCGCGTTTCCACGGGCGGGCAATTCGGCTCAATCATCAGGACGCGCAAGCCCTCCATCGGCGCGCACGCATCGGTAGAAAAGTCCTCCGGCAATCCGGCAAAGCCGAAGCGGTCGCAAAAGTACACGCCGGGGGCAGTTTCCTCGTTCCCCTCGCAGACCTCCACCAAGTCACTCGGGGACAGGCTGTGCCCCTGATGGGTACCGTGAAAGCCGGTATTGAAGGATTCATAGACATCCTCCAAATCCCCGTCATTGACATAACCGTGAAACACGCACTTGTATTCGGATGCCCGGACGCCGCCTTTTGCCTGTGCAGCTTGGTAATCGCAAAATCGCAATCTCCGTTCGTCGCGGGATCGGTCAATCTGATAGATTTTAATGCGCATGAGCATCCCCCAATTCTTCGGAAAACTTTGCAATCAGGCAGGTCAGCAAAGCGCGCCGCTCGTCTGTAGTCAACTGTTCCGTAAAAGAAGAAAAAGAATCCGTGTCCGAATGCTCCGGAAGGATTCTTTTCTCCTTACAATGATCGCAGATTTTCTCTTTCCGTACGGTCACCGTGCTGTTTTCCTCGTCAAAGGACAGCACGTCTCCGCATCGCAATCCGAGCCGCATTCGGATGGAGAACGGGATGGTGGTGCGCCCCTTCTGCCCTAATACTCTGTAGGTTCTCATTTTCCGTCCCAATCCCAACCTCCTGCGTCATCTTCCAACAGGCAACGCTTACAATGCGGACACCAATATTCGCAATGGGCGCATCCGGTTTCGCATTTATCGGTATTTTCCTCCGGCAGGTCATCGATTGTGATGTCCTCCAGTTCGGTCTGTTGCGCTCCCTTGATAACGGTCAGCTTGCCGTCCGTATCAACCGCCACACGCAATGCGGCGGTCGTGTCAATCCCCATTAGGTCAAGCAGCAGGGCAACAGCATTTACTTTTTCGGTAAAAAAAGGATATCCAGCAGAACCTGTG
>CAVGEJ010000102.1:0-9028 GCA_963628215.1 Eubacterium sp. CAG:180 | reverse complement strand
GTCGTAATCCGTAGGGAACGACCCGCGTGTCGTTCCGCCCCAATCATCAACTAACCTGAACCGTTTCTATCCGGTAGCTGGAGCGAGGCGAGGCAACAAGTTGCCGTCGCCAGAATCCCGCTTGACGGGATTTTGCTCGGGAGCAGCCGGAATTCGTAGCACGGCAAACAGCTACACCAAAATCTGCACAAACAAAAAGCAAGGAGCAAAAATCCCCTTGCTTAAAGTTCTTAGGAAACTTCTTGGGGGAAGTTTCCTAAGCAGGGCTTGGGACAGAGTCCCAAGGTCTTCCCCCCGTCAGAACCCCGTCCGATCGAACTTGCGATCCAGCATCGCCTTGGAAAGCTCCATCGCAACAGGGCGACCGTGGGGGCAGAAGGTGATCTCGGGGAGTTCCATCAGCTGCCTGACTACCCACGCAATGTGCTCGGGCGCGTAGATCCGCCCCGCCTTGATCGCCGCCTTGCATGCCGCCTGATAGAGCGCCTTTTCAAAGATGATGTCGCGCGTCAGCTTCACATTGCCCGTGTTGTCAAGAAGCCGCCCCGCCATCGTGCCGAGCATGTCCCCCACCGCGTTCGTCTCCACACCCTCGGGAATTCCGTCCGCCGCAACCGTGTTCCGCGCGTAGCGCAAACGGAAGCCGATCTGCGCAAGTTCGCTGTCAAAACCGCGCAACGCCTCCACCTCGCCCGTCGTCAGCATCACCTCAACCGGGAGCATCAGCATCTGCGAAACGGGTTGCGCGCGGTGCAAACCCGCCTTCAACTGCTCAAACAGAATCCGTTCGTGCGCCGCATGCTGATCGATAATCAACAGCTTGTCCCCCGTCTCCACCAGAATGTACGCGTGGAATACGTCCCCGATAATCCGATAGTCGCGCGCGGGCGCTTCCACAGCGTTCGGCTCGGCTTGCGGCGGAACTTCCTGTGCCTGCGTCGGCGCGCTTGCGGGAATCTCCTGCGGCGCGGCAGGTGCTTCCGTCAGCGCTTCTGCCGGCACTTCTGCCTGCGCGGGAGAAACCGCCGGGGCGGACGGGGCGACCAATCCGTTCGATATGCTCGATCCGTTCGATATATTCGGCACGTTCGATACGTTCGATACGTTCGCTACCGTCGGGATTGCCGCCCGCACGTTCCCGCCGCCCGTGACCATGTTGCGGTATTCCTCCGCCGTCATCCGCGCGGGCGGCGCGTTTTGCGGGCGCTCCCCCTGCGGGCGCGGGTCGGGTTGCGGCTGCGTTCTGCCGCCGAGGTCGTAGGACAGCTGCCGCCGCGTCAGCGACTCGGGGCGCTCGTTGTCAACCGACACCGTTGCCGCCGAGACCTTGCCGCCCGGGAAAGCGAACGGGTTCGTAACCGAGGGCATGCCACCGTCCAGACGGATGGTCGGGCGCGTGACGTTGCTCTCCAACGCCGCGCGGACTGCGTAATAGACCGCGTCGAAAATCGCCTTCTCGTTGGAGAATTTGACCTCCAGTTTTGCGGGGTGGACGTTCACGTCGACCCGCGTGGGGTTGACCGAGACGAACAGCACACAACACGGGAATTTCTCGGGCGGCATATAGGAGGTGTACGCCTGCTCCAGCGCCGCCATAACGGTTTTGCTCTTGACGTACCGCCCGTTGACGAAGAAGTTTTCGCCCGCGCGGGTGGCTTTATAGTTATCGGTTCTGCCGATGTAGCCGCTGACCTCGATGCCGTCGTCCTCGGTTTTCAGTTCGATCAGGCGGTTTGCGAACTCCCGCCCGAACAGCGCGTAGATGGCGCTCCGCAGGTTTCCGTCCCCCGCCGTTTCCAGTTTGAGAACGCCGTCCGCCACCAGTCTTACCGCGATCTGCGGGTTCGACAGCGCGATTTTCTCGACGTAGGTTGCCACCGCCATGGTTTCGGTCACGTCTTTTTTGAGGAATTTCCGTCTCGCGGGGACGTTGGCGAAGAGGTTCTCGACCATAACGGTTGTTCCGACCGAGCAGCCCTGTTCGGTCACGGTAACGTTTTCGCCGCCGTGCGCTTCCAGCATTGCGCCGAACTGCGCGTCCTTCGTTCTCGACAGAATCCGCAGATCCGAGACCGACGCGATTGCCGCCAGTGCCTCGCCGCGGAAGCCGAGCGTTGCGATGCCGTCCAGATCCGCCGCGCTTTTAATCTTACTGGTTGCGTGTCTGCGGATTGCGACGGGGAGATCCTCGGGCGCCATGCCGCACCCGTTATCCGTGACCCGCATCAGGGTGATTCCCCCGCGCTGAATCTCGACCGTGATGCTCGTTGCGCCCGCGTCGATGGCGTTCTCCATCAGTTCCTTGATGACCGACGCGGGTCTGTCGACGACCTCCCCCGCCGCGATCAGGTTCGCAACCGCGAACGACAATACGTTGATCTTTCCCATGTTTCTCTCTTTCTATTAAGACCTTTTAAGACCTTGGGACTCTGTCCAAAACCCTGCTTAGGAAACTTCTTGAAAGAAGTTTCCTAAGAACTTTCAAGAACTTTAAGCAAGGGGATTTTTGATTCTTTCTTTACAGAGTGCAGATTTTGGCGCAGCCGTTTGCCATGCTACTATTTCCGGCTGCTCCCGAGCAAAATCCCGACCAGCGGGATTTTGGCGGCTGTCGCCTCTCTCCCGCTACCGGATAGAAACGGTTCAAGTTAGTTATTGACTTGGCGGAACGACACGCGGGTCGTTCCCTACGGGATTGCGCCCCTGCAAAGTGCGTAACCCATCAGACGTAATCTGTCAATCATGCGGCATTGTAGGGAACGACCCATGTGTCGTTCCGCTTCGGGGGAAATGTTACTTATTAACGGATATACCATGCCTTGCACGAGTGCCGAGATTCCGCCCACCAATCGAGCGCGAAACCGTACTCTGCTAATCCATCGCACCTCCAAATCCGCCCAAAAACTTCCCTGTACGGCAACCGCCGCCCTAAAAACGCAGGAAATCTTCTCCCACCAATCCGGCGGTTGCCGTGCAGGGAAGTTCGGGGAGATGAGGGAGGTTTGGAGGGGGAAGAGACCCCTACGAAAGGGGTCTCTTCCCCCTCCAAGGTCTTTCTCATAACCTCTTCTTCAAATCGAACAGGAAAGTCATGCATTCGAGGGGGGAGAGGGTGTTCAGATCAACGGACTTCAACTCGGTGATAATCTGATCGTTGATGCAGTCGTCAAGGGTCAGCGCGCCGTCGTCAGGCTTCGCGGGCGCGTCCTTCGCGGAAGCCGTCGAAACCGCACGGGAGGTCGCCTCCACCGACGCGAGAACCTCGCGCGCACGTTTGATGACTTCATTCGGAAGCCCCGCAAGCTTCGCCACCTCAATGCCGTAGCTGTCGTCGGTCGACCCGCGCACAATCTTGCGCAGGAAGGTGATGCTGTCGCCGCGCTTCTTCGCCACCACGTTGTAGTTGACAATCCCGTCAAACTCCCCTTCCATCGAGGTCAGTTCGTGGTAGTGCGTTGCAAACAACGTCTTTGCGCCGATCTTGCGGCTGTTCGTGTACTCCACAATCGCGCGGGCAATGCTCATGCCGTCAAAGGTCGACGTCCCGCGCCCGACCTCGTCGTACACAATCAGGCTCTGCCGCGTTGCGTTCTTGAGAATGTAGGAGACCTCGTTCATTTCCAGCATGAAGGTCGACTGCCCCGAGGCAAGGTCGTCCGACGCGCCCACGCGGGTGAAGATTTTGTCCACCACGCCAATGCGCGCTTCCGCCGCAGGGACGAAAGACCCAAGCTGCGCCATCAGCACAATCAGCGCCACCTGCCGCATATAGGTCGATTTACCCGCCATGTTCGGTCCTGTGATGAGCATCAGGCGGTTGTGGTTCGTGTCCAGTTCCGCGTCGTTCGGGACGAAGTAGCTGTTCTTCACAAACTGCTCCACCACGGGATGCCTGCCGTCCTTGATGTGGATCACGTCGCTCTGGTCAACCTCGGGGCGCACATACTTGTTCTTCTGCGCCACAGCCGCAAGCGACTGGTAGCAGTCAATCTCCGCTAAAATCGCCGCCGTGCGCTGAATGCGGGCGCTCCGCTCGGCAACAAAGTTCCGCACCTGCTGGAACAACTCATATTCCAACGCGCAGATTTTGTCCGAAGCGCCGAGCACCGTTGCTTCCATGTCCTTCAACTCGTCGGTGATGTACCGCTCTGCGTTCGTCAACGTCTGCTTGCGGATGTAACGGTCGGTCGGCACTTGCCCCACAAGCGATTTCGTGACCTCGATAAAGTACCCGAACACGCGGTTGTAGCCCACGCGCAGGGTTTTGATTCCCGTCTTTTCGCGTTCCTCGGCTTCAATTCTGTCGCGCCAACCCGTGCCGTCCGACATGATCGCCCGCAGCTTGTCGACCTCGGGGTTGAAGCCGTCCGCGATGATCTTGCCCTCGCGGAGCATGACGGGCGCGTCATCTTTGATCGCGCGGCTGACCTCGTCCTCCACGTCCGAAAGCGTGTCCAGTTCCGCCGCCAGTGCCGCGAGACGGCGGCTCTTGCACCCCTCAAGCATCTTTTTGACCGCGGGAAGCGCCTGCGCCGTTGTGCAGACCGACCGCAAATCGCGCGGGTTCGCAGTCCCGTACACAATCTTGGTGATAAGCCGCTCCAGATCCTGCACGCGGTTGAGTTCCTCGCCGAGATCCTCGCGCATCATGTAGTTTCCCGCCAGTTCTTCCACCGCGTCCTGCCGCTCGCGGATATCGCCCGTGGAAAGGAGCGGGTGCTCCACCCAGTTCCGCAACATCCGCGCGCCCGGGGCGGTGCGGGTCTTGTCCAGTACCCACAGCAAAGATCCCGTCTTTTTCTTGGTGCGCATGGATTCGGTCAGTTCCAGATTGCGGCGGGTGTTTGCGTCCATTTCCAGATACTGCCCGTCGGTGTAGACGTTCAGATTCTTGATATAGGAGATGTCGCGGCGCTCGTTTTCGCGGATGTAGCCGACCATTGCGCCCACGGCGCGAACCATTTCGTCCTCGTCGAAGAAACTCGGTTTCAGCCCGTCACCGAACTGCTCTCTTGCCGCCGCTTCTGCGGTCTCGCGGTCGAAGCGCGCCGCCTGCGCGTCCGAAAGCATGATCTCGGGTCTTGCGGCAAGCCACTCGCCGACCTCGCCCATATGCACCCTGCTGAGGTTACAGAGAATCTCGCGCGGGTTATACGCGGCGAGCTCGTTTTTGATTCTTGCCGCCATGCCGTCGCCCGTCAGTTCGGTTGCGTAGACCTGCGCGGTGGAGATATCGGCAAAGCAGACGCCGCTTGCAAACTCGCCCATGCACAGACAGCAGAGGAAGTTATTCTTCTGGTCGGGGAGCAGGTTGGACTCGATGAGTGTGCCCGGGGTAATCACGCGGATGACGTCCCGTCTGACCAGTCCCTTTGCAAGCGCGGGGTCTTCCATCTGCTCGCAGATTGCGACCTTATACCCTTTCTCGATGAGTTTTCCGATATACTCGTCAACGGCGTGGAACGGAACGCCGCACATGGGTGCGCGCTCCTCTTCGCCGCAATCCCGCCCCGTAAGGGTAAGATCCAGTTCTCTCGACGCGACCACTGCGTCGTCAAAAAACATTTCGTAGAAGTCCCCGAGACGGTAAAACAGCAAATAGTCCTTATACTGGTTCTTGATCTCGAAGTACTGCTCCATCATCGGCGTCATGGCATTTCTCCTTTGTGGGTAGATTGGTGTTGGACGGGAGGTGATTTTTTTGAAAGTGCGGCTTCGAACTTGATTGGTGAGTGGGGGGGAGCGTAGGGAGAGCGTATGTTTTTCGTAAGTGCAGATTTATCCCCCCTCATCAGTCGCTTGCGCGACAGCTTCCCCCCGAGGGGAAGCCTTTCTTACACTGTGCGAACATAGCAAATATAATTTTGCGTTGTGGTTTGCCTTTGCGATCCGCCCGCAGGCGACGGATGAGGGCGGACAATATTGCTCCCGCTCATTATCTTGTCATGTAGTGCGAAAGGATTCTTGCAAAAGGCTTCCCCTTGGGGGGAAGCTGTCGCATAAGCGACTGATGAGGGGGGATAAATCTCCGCTACCATAAGAATGTTACATTCTCCCGACACGGAACGACACATGGGTCGTTCCCTACAATGTTACATTCCTGACAGGTTGAGCACTCTGCAGGGGCGCAATCCGAAGGGAGCGCCCCGCAGGTCAGCCCGCCCCCTGTTAACAACTAACCTGAACCATTTCTATCCGGTAGCGGGAGCAAGGCGTAAGCCGTCCCAATCCCGCTGGACGGGATTGGGCGCGGGAGCAGCCGGAAATAGCAACACGGAATACGGCTACACAAAAATCTGCACCACGTAAAGATAGAATAAAAAATACAAATTGGGTCAAGGTCTTGAGGGTTCTTAGGGGACTTCTCCTTAAGAAGTCCCCTAAGCGGGGCTTGGGGCAGCGCCCCAAGGTCTTAATGACACCCGCCGCAGGACGAGCAGTCGTGCGTGCAGGAGGACGGCGCCTCGCCTGTGATTTCGTACATGATCGTCTGATTCACACGGTTCATCAGATCGTTCACCGCCTGTTGGGTCTTGTTCAACTCCGCGAAAGCGGGGTGCTCGTTGATCAAGCGGTAAAGAACGTCAATCCGCTCGCGGATCATCGCAAGCAAGTGCGTGTCCTGTTCGGACTTCGCCATCTCGCTCTGCATCGCCTTTTGCTGAACCTCGTACTCGGTCAGATAGGACTTGAGTTGCGGGTCTGCGTCGTATGCCGCCTTCGCCGCCTCGAACGCAACCATGCGCGCGTCCGCCTTCAGCGCGCGCCCAAGCTGCGCCGCAAGTTCAAAAACATTCTCTTGTTTATTTTCTGCTTCTGCCATGATAAATTCTCCGTTTCGGTTGTTTCGGTTATTTCGATATCTTCGTGCCGTAAAGCGCGTATGCGTCGGCGCGGTCAATCCGCACGTCTACAAACTTCCCCGCGTCGGCAGGGTCTGCCGCGAAAAAGACAATCTTGTAACCGTCGGTCCGCCCGCTGCAAAGCGCGGGATCGTTCTTGCTCACGCCGTCGCACAAAACCCGCCGCACCTGCCCGACCTCGGCGGCGTTCTTCTCCGCGCCGATCCCGTTCTGGAGCGCCAGAAGGCGGTCGAACCGCTCGCCCTGCACCTCGCGCGGGATCTGGTCGGGCATCTCTGCCGCAGGCGTTCCCTTGCGCGGGGAGTAGATAAACGAATAGAGCATATCAAACCGCACGCAGCGGAGCATTTCGAGCGTCCCCGCAAAATCCTCCTCAGTCTCGCCCGGGAAACCGACGATGATATCCGACGTCAGCGTGACGTCCGGGATTTTTTCGCGCAGATAGTCGACGGTTGCAAGGTACTGCGCCGTGTCGTAGTGGCGGTTCATCCGCTTCAGGATGCGGTCGCTCCCCGCCTGCATCGGCAGGTGGAACTGGTGCGCCACGTGGCGCGACGACGCCATGACGTCAATCAGCTTGCGGCTCGCGTCCTTCGGGTGACTGGTCATGAAACGGAGGACGTAGTCCCCCTCGATGCAATCCAGTTCCGCCAGCAGGTCGGCAAAGTCGTAGCCGATTCCCAGATCCTTGCCGTAGGAATTGACGTTCTGCCCAAGCAGGGTAATCTCGCGGTAGCCCTTCGCCACCAGTCCGCGCACCTCGTCGCAGACCGCCTCGGGGGTTCTGCTCCGCTCCCGCCCGCGGACATACGGCACGATGCAGTAGGAGCAGAAATTATTGCACCCGTACATGATCGAGACCCACGCGCGGTAGTCGCTCTCGCGCTCGATCGGCAGACCCTCGGCAACGGCGTTCTTCTCCTCCGTGGGGCAGAAGCGCCGCTTCCCGCCGCCCAGTCGCCCGGCGACGAACTCAGGGAAGCGGTGGATGGACGCCGTGCCGAACACGATGTCGACATACGGGTAGCTTTTCTTCAGCTGCTCGCAACGGTGCGCCTGCGCGGTCATGCACCCGCAGACCGCGATAACGAGGTTCGGGTTCTTCTCTTTGAGGTGTTTATACTGCCCGACGATGGACAGCGCGCGCTTTTCGGCGTGTTCGCGGATGGCGCAGGTATTGACCGCAATGAGATCCGCATCGTCGGCGTGGTCGGTGAGGTCATAGCCCATGCGCTTTGCCAGTCCGCGCAGTTTCTCGCTGTCCGCCTCGTTCTGCTGACAGCCGAAGGTGAGGACAAACGCGCGTCTGCGCCTGCCGCTCGCCTGTGCGTCCCTGTCGTTTTGGCTTCGTATTTCCTCGATATATTTCTCCTGCGCCGCCGTTTCCTCGGCGGGGAGGACGCTCCTATTCTCCATCTTTCCGTTTTCCTCTCAGGAATCTTTCGCTACATCAAATATTATACATCACCCGAGCCGAAAAGTCAAGTCTTTCATTTTTCCACAGGCGCTTTTCTCCCCTTTTTCTCCCTTTTTCTCTCAAAACAGGTCGAAAACCGCCGTCCCGCAAGAGTTTTCCACCGCTTTTCGCTTTTTCCCACACGCTTTTCCACAGGCTGTGGAAAAGTTTTGAGGTGGAAGACCTTGGGGCTCTGCCCCAAGCCCCGCTTAGGGGCCTTCTTAAGGAGAAGTCCCCTAAGAACCTTCAAGACCTTCAATTAAGGGGAATTTATGTCTCTTTCTTTACGTTGTACCGATTTTGGGTGTAGCCGTATTCCGTGCTGCGAATTCCGGCTGCTCCCGCGCAAAATCCCGTCAAGCGGGATTTTGTCGGCTGTCGCCTCGCTCCCGCTACCGGATAGAAATGGTAGGAAGTTCGTTGTTGAACGGAAAGCGGGTTGAAATGCGGGGCGCTCCCTGCGGATTGCGCCCCTATAGAGTGCGTAACCCGTTAGGAATGTAACATTGTAGGGAACGACCCGTGTATCGTTCCGCTTCGGGGGAAAGATACTTGCTGAACTTATGTGGGCGGAGATTTATCCCCCCTCATCAGTCGCTAACGCGACAGCTTCCCCCTAAGGGGAAGCCTTTTGCAAGAATCCTTTCGCACTACATGACAAGACAATGAGCGGGAGCAATATTGTCCGCCCTCATCCGTCGCCTGCGGC
>CAVGEJ010000101.1:4518-9030 GCA_963628215.1 Eubacterium sp. CAG:180 | reverse complement strand
CCGGTATCGGTGGGTTCCGCACGGGATACTGATTGACAAAAGAGCAGAAAAGCGTCCGAGCCTTGACACGGACGCTTTTCGTTTGCAAGCAACACGGCGCCTCCGGGACTATTCCCGGAGGCGCCGCTTGGCTTTTCATCGGATTTCCGATGATTCAGGCTTCCTCTTTCGCGTTTGCTTCCGCAATCACGGTCGCAACGCCGTCGGTCACCTTAACCGTGTAGGTATAGTCGTTGGTTGCCTTGAGGGTGTAAACACCGGTTTCAGCATCATACGTGCACTCCGCAATCAGAATGGAGTTGTATGCCGGCTTGCCGTCCACATCCTTGGAGGCTCTCTGTGCCATCAGAAGAACCTTGTTCCCGGGGAGAATATCCACATAGTAACCGGCATCCGCCGTATAAACCGTGGTTGCCTCGGTCTTTGTGACCGTTGCGCTCTCGTATACGGGAAGCGGCTGATTCTCTTTCTTGTCTTCTCCGCCAATGATTTCGGAACTCTTTTCCTTCAGATCCAGCTGATAGTATGCGGTGGACGTAACCTTTCCGTTCTCATCCTTCTCCCGGACAACATAGTAAAGCTTGCCATCGTTGAGCATGACGTTGTCGGCAGTCAAAGCCTCCCCGTCCTTGGAAAGTCCGAAGGAGAAGTACGCACCGGAAGAAATATTCATATCCGACGCGACGACCCGGTTAGCCGTTACCTGATAGCCGTCGTTTGCCTCCACCGTCTCCTCCCGGAGCAGAGCATAGACGCTGTAGCCGTACGTCTGGAAGACGGAGAATGCGCGGCGGGTCAGGATGACGGAATACGTGTAGTTGTCCTGTCCCTTGAAGGTTGCGCGGTAATAGTTGTTGCCGAGCGAAACCAGTTCTGCATGATCCACCTCGGTTATCACCGTTCCGTCGCTCTCCAGATACTTGGAGTTTTCCCCGAAGGTTGCGTTGAGATAGCTGGAAGTTGCCTTTCCGTCCTCACCGTACTCGGTGCAGAGCGTGACGGTTCCGTAGGTGTTGGGGAACTGACTTGCGGCACTGGAGCCCATCATCTGGTAGATGTAGTAGAGGTAGTACAGGTAGTTGTACGAAGGCATGGTCATCACATAGGACAGACCCGTGACCGCATAGGTGCTCTCCGAGCCGCTTCCAATGCCTGTTCCCTGGTAGCTGATGGTAATGTCAAAGCGGAAATAACCGATGGTCAGGTAGGTTTCCGTTTTTCCGTCCGTTACCTTTCTGACAACAGTGCAGGAGTAGTTCTTTCCGTTGATGACAACGGTTCCCGAAACGGAGAATTCGTCACTGCCGGAAGGAGCGAAGGTCAGCTTTTCGATCGGCGCGTAAAGCTCGGTTTTGGAATCCACCAGTACAGGGTACAGCCCCTTGGTTTCTTCCTCACGGACGAAGCTGATGGCAAATCCGTCGTTCTTGTAGTAGGTTTTGTCGTTGTACTCCTTGATGTCAGATAGCTTTCCGAAGTTCTCCTCGATGTAACCGTACCGGTTCTTGTCTGCAGCGGTTTCGTCCAGATGGAAGAGCGTTACGTTGTCATCATCATCTATCGTATAGTAGTATCTGACGCTGTTGTTGAAAATCGCAAATCCGTACTTGGAGAACAGGAGAGATTCCAACTCCTTTGTGTAATACGCGATGGACGTATAGGAGCGCGGGGTTGCGGTTCCCTTTTCCGCATCGTAGACATAGATGAATGCATCCGTTGCGGCATCGTTGACATAGTAGAGCAGCGACTCGGTGATCAGCGAATAGGTTCCGGTCTCCTTCTGTCCGTCCATGAGGTACTTGGTGGCGGTTCCGTCGCTGTTCAGCAGGAGTACCGACCAGTCATCCTCATTGACATAGGTGTGAACGACCTCCTCGTGAAGCACGTGGAATGCATTGTAGGAATTGCTTCCGATCTTCATGGAACCGACCTTGCAGTTGAGCGTATACTCGGTGGAACCGTCCCTGTAGGTCAGAAGGATGTAGCCGTCCTTCAGCGTGTAGGTTGCGTTTTCATCAATGTTGATGGTTTTGGAATCGGTTCCGGTTTCGCCCGATTCCATCCGGAATACGGTCGCACCGCCAAGACCGTCCAGCGTTGCATAAATGCCCTCGAACACCTGGTTGTCCACAATCAGATAGGTCTTTCCGTACTCTTCGCTCCGCAGATAGCAGGTGCCGTACTTCACGAGGAAGTTATAGGTTCCTTCCGACGCGGAAATCTGCACGTTGTCGCCGTCCTTCTGATACAAACCGATAATCTCTCTGCCGTCATCGTCGGTATAGGTTGCGGCAAAGCCAAATCCGTCCAGCTTCAGAATTCCGTTCTTGGTATTTGCTGAAGCGAAGTTCCCCTCGTATGCCTCGTCATAGAGAAACAGATAATTCTTACCGGACATGGTACGCGCCAGTGCCTCAAATCGGACTGCCGGCTCATCCGTGTATTCTTTCTCCTCTTCGGAAACGAAGACGTAAATCGGGAAACCGGTGAGAGAGGTTTTGCCGGTTTCGGCAAAGGTGCCCTCGTAGGTCTTGACCGTCCGCGTCTCGCCATCGACCGTGACAACGTTGTACGTAGCGCCGGTCTTCGGGTTCACAACCAGATACAGCTGGCGGTTGATCGTGCCGTCCTTTTCCACCACATAATAAACCGTTGTGGTCGTTTTGTACACAACGAAGGACTTAATCACATCGTTCAGATCGAAATACAGCGTCCGGTCTGCGAACGCAACGGTCGCAAGCCCGTCCTCCACTGAGCAGGTGCCAAGGGATTTCTTTCCGTCAGCCTCATACAGTGCAAGTCCGGCAACAATCGTCAGCTTTTCACCGTCTTTTCCGGTGTAGGTCGTCGTGTTGTCAACCGTTTCGACCTCATCCGTATACGTCAGCCAGAAATGGATGCTGTAGGAGGTCGCGGTCGAATCCAGCATCAGGATGCAGGATTTCAGCTTGGAGAAATCAATCGGTGTGTTGAACACCTCCACACCCTCCGGCAGCTTGATGTGATCGGTCAGGGTAAAGGTGTAGGTGTCGGTTGCACTGTCGTAGGTCATGGTACCGACTGCAATCTTATGGAACTCCTTGCTCTGATTGTAGCCGTACACCGTCACCGTGCTGTAATCCTCGCCGTCAAAGACGAAGAGCGGTGCATAGTAAGTACCCTTCACATCCTTGTAGTAGTACTCTGTATAAACCGCAGACAGCACCTCCACCGTGGTGACCTGTTCCTTCGTGGTGTCGCCGTCCGGGTCGGTGGGATCCACCAGAACATCCTTCGTTGTCACGGTAATCATGAAGTTGTGCAGAACGCCATCCGCATCCGTAAAGGACAGGATGGTTCCGCCCAGAGCAGAGCTCTTTTCGGAGAAGAAACCGGAAACGGTCTTGTCTCCCTTGGTATAGGTCGCGGTGCGGATTCCGTCCAGCTTCAGAACCGAGCCGTCCGCCAGCGTATAGCTGACATCGACGGAGGCATTGTAGATCATATACCCGAGCTTGCCGTCAATCTCCATCAGACGGAGCACACCCGCTACGGACCCCTGCGAATCCATCAGTGTGATAGTCCGGTTCTCTGCATCGTAGGTATAGTAGAAGGAAGCGGTCGAGCCACCCTGGTTATAGGAAGCAACGCCGAAGCCGTTGAGCGTCAGATCTCCGACAGGATTCCCGTTGTCGTCAACGTTAACCACAATCCTGTTTTCGTTTACCGTGAAGCAGAGAATCTGTCCGAGTGCGGTTTCGCTCTCGTTCCGAACCTGGAATGCCAGTCTTTTCTGGCTCTCCACCGTGATGTTTCCGAGTACAAAAGTAATCTTCTGCCCCTTCATTTCACCCTCGGTGAAGGTTGCCACCATGTATCCGTCCTCGTCAAAATAGAACTCACCCTTGGAGTCGGAGGTCGCCGTATCCGATTCATCCTTTTTGACGGAATAGGTGATGCCGTTTGCCCGATCCAGATAAACCTTGATCAGTTCGTTCAGTCCCTTCCCTGCTCCCATCTCATAGAGCGTTGCCGCGACTTCCTCACGGGAAACGTCGCAGAACAGGAAGGTCTCGCCATCGGAGTTCAGTCTGCCCTCCGGGAACTCCATGCCGGCATCCGGGAACAGGATCACGTTCTTGTTCAGGATTCCTTTGAAGTAGATATCCGCGCGGCACAGATATACCGTATTTTTCTCCATGTGGGATACGTACAAAATGTCGCTTCCGCCGAAGAGGTCGGTATATCCCTTGCTCCAGACCGCATACAGCGTCACATCGCCGTCCACTGTCAACTCCTCGACCTCAGGCGCGGTTCCGTTATAGAGATGGCCGTCCATCAGATGGGAGGAATATTTGACCTCGCCGTCTGCGCTCAGTGCCCAGCCCTCCAGGAAGTACCCGTCCATGTCAAAGGTGACAAGGGGCAGTGCCGTTTTGATGCCGTAAACCAGACTTTCGGTCTTTCTCTGCTCGCCGGAGCCATCCGGGTAGTTGGAAACGAAGGTCAGCGAATAGGAATTCCGGTTAAAGT
>CAVGEJ010000101.1:0-4508 GCA_963628215.1 Eubacterium sp. CAG:180 | reverse complement strand
GCCGGAAGACGTTTTTTGCGGCATCGTCCGAAATGACCAGCTTGGAAACGCTGTCAGCCGTATCTGTTACCGTATATCCGGAGATTTCCTCGGAAGCGGTGAATTCCTCGCCGACATATGCGTAATTCTCTTTTACCTCGGAGGACTCCGCATAGCCGTCCAGCGTTTCATTTTGCAGGAACACATGGACATAATACCTGGTCTGATATCTTGCAACCAGCGTCATGTCCGCGCTTCCCATAACGGCATCCGCATCCAGCTCCTCTCCGGCAAGAAGCCACATACCGAACCGGTAGTTCTCCTTGGTGGGCGTCAACGATGCGATCCGGTCGGCAAGCTTTTCCCCTGCCTTCAGCTCCAGCTTGGTAGTGGAAAGCGTTCCGCCGTTGGGATCCAGCGTCAGGGTATACAGCTTTTCCCACTTCGCATAAACCGACAGATCCGCGTCCGGCTTGACCTCGGTGACCGCGTCTCCGCTGAAGTCCTCCTTCAGATACCAGCCGGAAAAGGCGTACCCGCTCCGGGTGGGGGTCGGAAGCGTGTAGGACTGGCTCTTTTCAATCTCTTCAATAGTTGCCTCGCTGCCGTCGTTGGCAACCAGCGTCAGCTTGACCTGCTCCCCCGGCGTCGGATTGTCCGGGTTTTCCCTGCACGCCACCGACATCGCCCCAATGGTAAGAGCCAAAACGCACAGCAACAGAAAAATACGAAACTTTTTCATGGCACTCCTCTTTGCTTTTTACGAAAATCCTTTGTTTGCACATTTACGGCTTCACCGCACAATCCGCGCATGGCACACTTGCTTGTGTCTTTTCCGTCATACTTCGCAAAAAACCTTGGCTGTAGCGCCACTACAGCCTGCGGCTTTTTGTATCGTCTGACGAAAAATCCGACTGCGCAATTGCACCATCGGAATTGCGCGGTGAAGCCTTAATTTGTCACGTGTTTACGAACGTAAGATCCGGATACGGTGCCAAACCGCACCGCCCGGATCTTTTGTCATTCCTCCCGGATCCAGACCGCAGTCAGAAGCGTTCCCGCCGGCATTCCGGAAATCTGCCCGGTTGTGATCTGCGTTCCGTCCTCACGGCTCCAGCCCGCAAAGGTATAGCCCGCGCGCGTGGGATCCGCAATCGGCGTGATCTCATCGGACAGATAGGTTCCGTTCTTCACCGTTTCCTCTCCGGTTGTAAGGGATGCCACATAGCCCCCCTCATCGGCAAGCCGGACGCCGGATACCACCGGTCGGTTTGAGGAATTCCAACGCCGATTCCATTCCGAGGTGTCCGCGCCCTCCTCAATATAGAAGGTTGCGTTGCTGCAGCCGTAGAATGCGTTTCCGGCAACCGTTGCAACCTCCTTCGGAATGACCAGCGCAGTAAGCGAATTCAGTCCTTTGAACGCATACTTTCCGATTTGTTTCAGCGTTCCGGGCAGAACCAGCGATCCGATTCCGCTGTCGTTGTAAAACGCAAAGTCTCCGATCCGCTCCAGCGAATTTCCGAGCGTCAGCGTTGCCAGGGACGCGCACTTGTAAAACGCGCTGGTTCCGACGGTTCTGAGCGAATCGGGAAGTGCAACCTCCGACAGTCCCGCGCATTTGTAAAACGCTTTATCCCCGATTGAGGTCACGCCCGAACCGAGTTTCAGCGCAACGAGTGCAGAACAATTCGCAAATGCATGCTCCGGAACTGCCGTCACGGTATCCGGAAGTTCGACCGCTGTCAGTGCCGAGCAGTTTTTGAAGGAATATCTGCCAAGTTCGGTCAGATTTTCGCCGAATGTAACCGTTTCCAGATTGGAACAGCCGTAGAAGGCAAAGTCTCCGACGGAGGCAAACACGGCAGATTCGGAAAAGTCCAGCGTCTTCAGATTGGAACAGCCGTAGAATGCCGATCTGCCGACGGACCGCAGCATGGTCGGGACAGAAATACGGAACAGAGATTTGCACTTATAAAAGGTGTACGCCTCAACGGTCTCCAGCCTTGGGTTCAAGCTGACGGTCTCCAGTGCTGTGCATTCATAGAAAGCTGCCGTACCGATGTAGGCACATTTGCTCAGATTCTTCAAAGAGGTCAGCGTTCCGCATTGGAAAAATGCATTGTCCGCAATACCGACAACACTGTTCTTCAGCTCCGCCGCGCCGAGTTTGGCGTTCTCCGCAAAGCCGACGACCCAGTTTCCGGCATAAATGATATTGTTCTCCGGCTTTCCCCACAGCATCGTCTGCATGAAAGCATACGCGCCGATGCGTTTGACCGACTGCGGAATGATGCTGTTACCATCCAACGCGTTATTGTCCAGCGTGGAGCAACCGTAAAATGCGTATGCACCGATTTCCTGAAGCGACTGGTTCAGCAACAGCACATAAAGCCCGGTACAGTTGGCGAAGGCGCCTTCCTGAAGCACCTCCAGATTTTTGCCGGCTTCAAAGCGAACCAGCGTTTCGATGCCCGAAAAGGCATACTGTCCGACAATCCGAACGGAGTCCGGCAATTGCACCGCCTCCAGAATCGGCGCCTTATAGAAGCAGTTATCAATGATTCCGACCGTCTCCTGCTTCAGATCCAGCTTGGTAACGGTCTTATGAAGCTCCTGATTCTTGACCGCAACCAGCCAGTCGTCCACATAAACATAGTCGGTTTCTTCATCAACATAAAGCTTGGTTGCGTTGAAAGCATACGTCCCGACATGACGAACCGTCAGGGGAATGTTCACCCGCTCCAGCGCCTCGCAGCGATAGAAGCAGCGGGCACCGATATCCGTCACCGTTTCGGGAAGGGTGATCTCCTGCAGGGACGGGATTGCCGCAAAGCAGGATTCTCCAAGCGTTTCCAGCGCGCTCCCCTCGACGAACGTCACCTTCTGAAGCTTCGGAAGGTCATAGAAAGCGGATTTTCCGATGGAAACGACGCCCTTCCCGATGACAACCTCCGCCAGTTCAGAGGCAGTCGTAAACGCATTCTCGTCAATGGTCTTCACACTGTCCGGAATCCGGACTGCGGTCAGTGCGGCGCCGTTGAAAGCGCTTTCTCCGATACTCAGGATGTTCTCACCGAGGGAAATATCCGAAAGGGAGCGGCAGTATGCGAAGCAATACGCCGGTATCGAAGAAACTCCCGCCGGAATATTGACCTTTTTCAGTTCCCGGCATCCCTGAAAAGCGGAGTCTCCGATGGAGGTGACGCCGTCCGGAATGGTAACCGACTCCAGCGCCGCGCAGTTGTAAAATGCATTTTCCGCAATGGTACGGATGTTTTCACCCAGGATAATTTCCGTCACGTTCCGGTTTCCCTTGAAGGCGCTCTCGCCGATCTCGGTTACCGGTTTCCCGCGGTACGTGGCTTCGATTGTCACGGTTCCGGAAGCGCTTCCGCTCCGTTTGATCCGGTATTCGGTGTTGCCGTTGAACAGCTCATACACACAGCCGGTCTCATAGTCTCTGTGAAAATACAGCGCCTCGGACCACGCGGAGGTCTGGTCGTTCTGCGCTCCGCCGGTTGCCCTGACGCGGATTTCATAGTCTCCGACCTCCAGATCCGAAAGAGAATAGGAGGTTTTTCGCGTGGTTTTGCTGAGAACCGCTTCCCCGCTCTCATTTTTCACTTCCACAAGATAAGAGCGCGCAGACTCCACGGTACCCCATGAGAGCTGATTGTCGATGTCAATTTCCAGTGACTGCGGGGGTTCCAGCCCGGCTGACGTACCGCAGGACGTCAGCACCAAAAGCAGGAGGAACGCCGCAACCGGAAAGAGCCATTTCAGAAATCTTTTCACAAGGATGTCCCTCCTTTCTTGTTTTTCCGTTTGTCCCTACAAGCCCGAACGATTTCATGCGGCCATTTGAACTTGAACTTGCGTACCGCCACATCGGTCAGGAACAGCACCAATGCGAGAATCATGAACAGATAGCGGGGATCAAACGATTTCGGAATAGAGGTCACAAAGTTGGCAAATACCTCCATCGGATCCTCGTTGTCCGCAATCAGCTTCCCGTTGGCGGCTTCGGCAAGGTTCTCCAGATTTTCCGTCAGCGTCAGATCGGTAATCTCCTGATTGTTGTCATATTCCTCCGAATAGGAGAAGGTCCGATAGGTCTGATATTCGGCAAGCGTCTCCCCATCTGCGTTCACCTTTTTGAGTGTCAACCGGTAAACGCCGCCCTTTTTGATCACAAATCTGCAGCGGCTGTAGTTGCTGGACGCATCCAATGCCGAGGTTACGAAACAGTCCAGTGCGGACAGGCGGGTTCCCTCTGCGGCAACCGTTGCGCTCCCCAGAGAAAGCGGTGTTGCTGCCGGATCGGTCAGGTTCAGAAGCTCACCGGTGATGGACTCACCTTCGCCGAGATTCGTGAAAATACTGAGGCTGTTGGTGTAGTTGTCCTGCTTGACCGTAATGGAAATCTCGTTTTCCCGGACAGACTCCGTCGGCATCAGCGCCGACACCACATTGAGAATGAACGTCTCGCCCGATCCGTCTCCCGACAGGAAGTCGGAGGACCATAC
>CAVGEJ010000100.1:0-9129 GCA_963628215.1 Eubacterium sp. CAG:180 | reverse complement strand
AGGCGAAGCCCCGCACCCACGGGAAATCGGTGGGCGGGCTTTTGACAGGCGGAAAACGGTCAAGAGCCGCTTTTGACGACATTCGTTGTTACGAAGTGTTACTATTTTTATTTTCATACTATATATAGGTGTATTATCGCGCATCATATCTATATATAGTGCCTCTGGAGTTCCTGTCAGTTTCCACCGCAGGGGTTGTCTGCCCGACCGCTCGCGCGCCGCGTTTTCCTTTTGCCGTCTCGCGGGTTTCATTTCCCGAATACCGCCTTATAGCCGAGCCCGCGAACCGTGTGAATCGAGAAATCCGTATTGTTCCGGAAACGGTCGCGGATGCGGCTGATATGTACGTCCACCGTCCGCTCGTCGCTCTCGCTGTCCATGTCCCAGATCTCGTCCATCAGCTGACGGCGCGTGAATATCTTGTTCGGATAGGACAACAGCTTGAACAGAAGCAAAAACTCCTTCTGCGGCAGTTCCTGCGTTCCCGCGGGAGAGGTAACCGTCATGGAATCATATTGCAGGGTGGTAGAACCGACCGTCAGTTTCCGCTCCCCCGCGATGCGCGACCGCCGCAGGAGCGCGGCAATGCGCAGAATCATTTCTTCCTCGTCCACGGGCTTGACCATGTAGTCGTCCGCGCCGATGATAAAGCCGCGCTTCTTATCCTCGGTGGTCTCGCGCGCCGTCACCATCAGAATCGGCAGCATACAGCCCGCCTTCCGAAGCGTATTGGTAAATTCGTAGCCGTCCATGCGCGGCATCATCACATCCAGCAGAATCAGGTCAATATGGGTCTTGTCCAGAATTGCCAACGCCTCCTGACCGTCCCCCGCAGTCACCGGCTCATAGCCGTAACGCGTCAGAACCGCCGCCATCAGTTTTCTTGTATTGGTATCATCCTCAACCACCAGAATCCGGAACATCCGCTCATCCCCTTTCGTTGTCCTGAAAGTGTAACACAGGATTGTGAACCCGATGTCAACAATTCGAAGAAAACATGGAAAATTTACAAATTGGATTCTTTTACCGCAAGAATCCCCGCAATCGCGCCGTCCGCTGCCGCTGTCACCAACTGCCGCACCGCCCCCGCGCGGCAGTCTCCCACGGCAAACACACCGGGAAGCGCGGTGCGGCATTCCCCGTCGGTCACAATCCCGCCGTCGGGCGCAAGCGGCAGAAGCGCCGCAAACGCCGCCGTGTCTGGAACCGTTCCCACCGCCTCGAACACGCCGGACACCGCAAGTACCCTCTCCTTCCCGTCCTGTTCCACGCGTACCCCCGTCACCGTCTCCCTGCCGAGGATTTCCGTCACACGGCTGCCCGGCATCCGAACCAGATTCGGCAATTCCTCCGCGCGAGAGAGAACCGACCGCTCCGCGCGCGGCTCGGCGGAGCGGTACAGCACCGTGACCGTCCGACAGATCGCCGCCAGCCCGATTGCCTCGGAGAACGCCGTGTTCCCGCCGCCGATCACCGCAACGTCCCGCCCGCGAAAGAAATTTCCGTCGCAGGTCGCGCACCACGAAACCCCATGCCCCGCAAGCCGGTCTTCCCCGGGAACGCCGAGCCTGCGCCGCTTTGCACCCACGGCAAGAATCAGCGCGCGGCAGGTCACGTCGCCCGATTCGGTTCGCAGACGCCATCCCATCCCCTCACGCGCGACCCCCGTCACCGCAACCTGCCGAACCTCCGCGCCCGCCGCGCGCACCTGCTCTCCAAGCCGACCCGCAAGCGCTGCGCCGTCCGTTTCCCCGAGCGCGGGATAGTTCTCCACGCGCGACGCCGTCAGAATCTGACCTCCCTGCGCCGCCTTTTCGAAAAGCGCCACGCGCGCTCCCGCCCGCGCGGCATACAGCACCGCCGTCATGCCCGCAAAACCCGCGCCGACCACCGCGATATCCGTGTTTTCCATCTCCCGCCGATTCCTCCGTCCCTTTTTGCTTATTCTTTCCCGCAGCGGGGCGATTCAGTCGCCGAAATTCTGCGCATATCTGCGCATTCTTGCGCAAACGGCAACCCGAACATGATTTTTTGCCGATTTGTGCGGACTTCTTGACAGCCGCATTTTTTTCCTTTATAATATAACTGCTATTCGGACCGCGGGCGGAGGGCGTTTGCCCCTCTCTCGGTCCGATTTGTCCGATAATCTTTCTGCAAAAAGGAGAAGATGGTATGTTTGATGTTGCTGTCATCGGTGCCGGTGTCGTCGGCGGAATGATTGCAAGAACCCTTTCGGCTTACGATCTCAAGATCTGTATTCTGGAAAGGAAAAACGATGTCGCCACGGGCGCAAGCTGTGCGAACTCCGCAATCGTTCACGCAGGCTTTGACGCGCACGAGGGTTCTCTCAAGGCGAAGCTGAATGTGCGCGGCTCCGAACTCATGGCAGAGGTCTGCCGCGAGTTGGGGGTCAAGTACAAGAACAACGGCTCGCTTGTCATCGCCTTCAACGACGAGGACATGGCGGAGGTCGGAAACCTCTACCGCCGCGGCGTTGCGAACGGGGTCAAGGGCTTGGAGGTCATTGACGCCGCACGTCTGCGCGAACTCGAGCCGAACATTTCCAAAAACGCCGTCGGCGCGCTCTGGGCGCCCACGGGCGCGATCGTCTGCCCGTATGAGTTGACGATTGCCGCTGTCGGAAACGCGATGGACAACGGCGCGGAACTGCGCCTGAATTCCGAGGTCACGGCAATTGCCGACAACGGAGACTTCTACACGCTGACCACCGCGGGCGGAACTGTGGAAGCCAGGTACATCATCAACGCGGCGGGCGTTTATTCCGACGCGGTTGCAAAAATGGTCGGCGACGACAGCTTCACCGTTCACCCGCGCAGAGGCGAATACGTCCTGCTCGACAAGGAGAGCGGCGGACTGGTCAGACACACCATCTTCCGCACGCCTTCCAAAATGGGCAAAGGCATTCTGGTCACCCCGACCGTTGACGGCAACCTGCTGACAGGTCCGACCTCGGTTGACATGGAGGACAAGGATGACAAGTCCACCACCGCCGAGGGGCTCGGACTGGTCATGAAGCAGGCGGGCGAGAACGTCGAAGGCATCCGCTTCAACCAGACCATCACCTCCTTCTGCGGTCTGCGCGCAGTCGGCAGCACGGGCGACTTCATCATCAATATGCCGCGCACGCGTTTCGTCAACGTTGCGGGCATCGAATCCCCCGGACTTTCCTCCGCGCCCGCAATTGCGGAGTATGTGGAGAAGCTGCTGCTTGACGCGGGCATGAAGGCGGCAAAGAAAGCGAACTTCAATCCGACCCGTCCCGCCTACCATGCTTTCCGCGAGATGAGCATGGAAGAGAAGAACGAGGTCATCCGCCGCGACCCGACCTACGGGCGGATCATCTGCCGTTGCGAAACCGTGACCGAGGGCGAAATTCTGGCGGCGATCCGCACCAACCCGAAGCCCACAGATCTTGACGGCGTGAAGCGCAGAACCCGCGCGCAGATGGGCAGATGTCAGGGCGGCTTCTGCTCCCCCTACATCGTGGAACTGCTTGCAAAAGAGCAAGGCATTCCCTATGAGGACGTCACCAAGTGCGGCGGCAAATCGCTTGTCAATGTCGGCAGGACCAAGGAGGTAAAATAAGATGAAACAGGTCGATCTGGTAATCGTCGGCGGCGGTCCTGCAGGTATGAGCGCTGCGGTCGCGGCTTATGAGAACGGCGTGCGCGACATCCTGATTCTGGAGCGCGACGCGCATCTGGGCGGCATTCTGCAACAGTGCATTCACAACGGCTTCGGTCTGCACCGCTTCGGCGAGGAGTTGACAGGTCCGGAGTACGCATGGCGCTATGAAAAACTCGTGCGCGAGCACAATATCCCCTTCCTGCTCAACACAATGGTTCTGGACATCACCCCCGACAAGGTGATTACGGCAACCAACCCCGAATCGGGCGTGTTCCAGTTGCAGGCAAAGGCTGTGATTCTCGCCATGGGTTGCCGCGAGCGCTCCAAGGGCGCTTTGAATATTGCGGGCACGCGCCCCGCAGGCATTTACAGCGCGGGCACTGCGCAGAAGTATGTCAACATGAAGGGCTATATGCCCGGCAAAAACGTTGTGATCCTCGGCTCGGGCGACATCGGTCTGATTATGGCGCGCCGCATGACGCTTGAGGGTGCGAAGGTTCACGCGGTCTGCGAACTGATGCCCTATTCCGGCGGTCTGGCGCGGAACATCGAGCAGTGCCTGCACGATTTCAACATCCCGCTCAAACTCAGCCACACGGTTGTGGAGATTCACGGGCGCGAGCGTCTGGAGGGTGTGACCATTGCGAAGGTGGACGAGCGCCGCCGTCCGATTCCCGAAACGCGGGAATACATCCCCTGCGACACGTTGCTTCTCTCGGTGGGTCTGATTCCCGAAAACGAACTTTCCAAAACGGCGGGCGTTCCGCTTGACCGCGTGACCAACGGCGCAACAGTCGATCAGGACCGTCAGACCGAGGTTGAGGGCATTTACGCCTGCGGAAACGTGCTTCACGTGCACGATCTGGTCGACTTCGTATCCGAGGAAGCCGACATTGCGGGCAGAAGTGCGGCGGCTTACATTCACGGCGAGCGCGCCGAGGCGGTTGACATTCCCCTGCACACCGACGGCAAGATCCGCTACACAGTCCCGCAGCGCATCACGGCAAAGAAGGACGTAACGGTATTCTTCCGCGTTGCGGACGTTTACCGCAATGTGACCATCAAGGTAAAGGACAGCGACCGCGTGATTTTCAGCAAGAAGAAGCCGAAGGTTGCGCCGGGCGAAATGGAGAGCATTACCCTGCGCCCCGAGCAGTTTGCGGGCGCGGCGGCGCTGGACTTTGAACTGGAGGTACAGTAAGATGACAAGAAATTTAACCTGTATCGTTTGTCCGCGCGGCTGTCAGCTGGCGGTGGAACTGGGTGCGGACGGCGCTGTTCTCTCGGTAACGGGCAACACCTGTCCCCGCGGAAAGCAATACGCGATTGACGAATGCACGCACCCGATGCGGACGGTGACCTCCACGGTTCGGACGTCTGACGGCGGCGTGATCCCCGTCAAGACCGACCGCACGATTCCGAAGGAACTGATGTTCGACTGCATGAAGCAGATCAACGGCGCGGTTGCCCCCCTCCCCGCTCACATCGGCGACGTGGTCATCGAGAATCTTCTCGGCACGGGCGCGAACGTTGTGGTTACGGCTAACAAGGAGTGAGAAGGTCGTGGGGCTTTGCCCCACACCCCACTTAGGGACTTCTTAAAAGAAGTCCCTAAGAACCCCAAGAACTTTCATCCCCACAGGGATTCTGCGTTGCAGAATCCCTGTGGGGATGAATTTTTTTGGAATTGTCAGAAACTTTTTCAAAAAGCCTCTGACTGGGTGCAGAGCGAAGCCCTACGACATCTCTCCCACTTTTTATCAGCGTACCGCAACGCACACTCCCCCACCACAACTCCGGCGCACCATGTTCGCACCCAATAAAAACCTTGTTGAAAGTTCTTGGGGAGTCCAGAGGGGGTTCTTTCAAGAACCCCCTTTGGCGCATCTTTCGCATCCCCCGTAAACGGCGGCAGAGCCTATGGCGGACTCGATGCGAAGGAGACGGTTGTACTTTGCAACGCGCTCACTGCGGCAGGGAGCGCCGGACTTGATGAAGCGCGCACCAACGCCGACGGCGATGTCGGCAAGCGTGGTGTCCTCGGTCTCGCCCGAGCGATGCGACGGAATGAAAGCGTAGCCGTTCTCCCGCGCCATGCGGATGACATGAATCACCTCGGAAAGCGTTCCGATCTGGTTCGGCTTGATGAGAATCGCGTTCCCCGCGCCGCGTGAGATGCCCTCGCGCAGGCGCTTTTCGTTCGTTACAAACAGATCGTCGCCAACCAGCATCACCTTGCACCCGAGCCGCTCGGTCAACTCCGTCCAACCCTCAAAATCGCGCTGATCCAAGCCGTCCTCGATGGAAAAGATCGGGTACTTGTCAACCAACCGCGCCCATTCGTCAATCAGTTCGGTGCGGCTCTTCGGCGTTCCGTGCTTCGGCAGACGGTAGCCGTCGCGCTCGTCGTACCACTCCCCCGCCGCGCAGTCCAACGCAATGCGAACTTCGTCGGTCGTGTAGCCGCTCTCCTCAATCGCGCGGCAGATCAACTCCAACGCCTCCTCGTCCTGCCCGAGATTCGGCGCAAAGCCGCCCTCGTCTCCAACCGTGGAAGCAAAGCCCTCCTTGCGCAGAATTTTCCCAAGCGTGTGGTAAATTTCGCTTCCCATCCGCAGTCCCTCGGCAAAGGACGAAGCCCCGACGGGCGCGATCATGAACTCCTGAATCTCTACGTTGTTCGAAGCGTGCGCGCCGCCGTTGAGAATGTTCATCATCGGCACGGGCAGGCGCTCCGCCGCACTGCCGCCGAGATAGCGGAACGGCGGGAGACGGTACCAGTTTGCCGCCGCACGCATCGTGGCAAGCGAAACGGCAAGAATCGCGTTCGCACCGAGGCGGGATTTCGAATCCGTCCCGTCCAGATCGCGCAGAATGCCGTCCACCTCTTCCTGCTCCGAGGCGTTCACGCCGCACAGCGCAGGCGAGATGATTTTTCCCACGTTGGAAACGGCGTCGCGAACCCCCTTCCCGCCGTAGCGCTTCTTTTCGTTGTCGCGCAGTTCGCAGGCTTCATAAATGCCCGTCGAAGCCCCCGAGGGAACGCTTGCCACGCCAACAGTTCCGTCCGAGAGAAAAACCGTGGCTTCAACGGTCGGATTGCCGCGCGAATCGAGAATTTCGCGCGCGGAAGTGCGGGTAATTTGCGGTTTTGTCATGTGTGTAGCTTCCTTTCCTGTGATTTCCACGCCATGAGTATTGACCGCCGCCGTCGCGCTTATGCAGGGAACAGCGCGGCGCTTTTGCGCATATATTGTCAGCAGAGGGCGGTTTCCGCCGTCCCTCACCTTGGAAAGGAGTTGATCGGTATGCGCAGAGAGCCGATGCCGCTGTCCTGCCGTCTGACCGTCGGGTCGGGCACGCAGGCGATGCACGCCGCACGGGTTCTTTCCGCGGCGGGGCTTCGGTGCGAGGTCGTCAAGACCGAAAATCCCGACCGTCGCCGCGGCTGTTCCTATGCGGTGGCGTATGACTGCTTACAGGAACGCTATGTGACCGAGGCGCTGCGGAATGCCGGCATCCGTATCCGCTCATGATCTATCTGGATAATGCCGCCACAAGCTTTCCCAAGCCGCCTCCCGTCCTCTCCGCCATGCGGGACTGCTGTGCGCGGTACTGCGGCAACCCCGGCAGAGGGTCGCATATCCTCGCCCTGCGGTCGGCGGAAACGGTGTACGCCTGCCGCGAAGCACTGGCGGAGTTGTTCGGGAGCGAACACCCCGAAAACGTGGTGTTCACGCTCAACGCAACCATGGCGCTCAACCTTGCCGTCAAGGGACTTGCCGGGGCGGGAGACCATATTCTGTTCTCCGACCTCGAGCACAACGCCGTGCGCCGCCCCATCGCGGCACTGGCGGCGGAAAAGCGGGTCACCTACAGCGTGTTCCCATCCCTTGCGGGGCGCGCGGATCGGAGCGACGAAGCGATTCTCGCGGGCATCCGCAAAGCCCTGCGCCCCAACACGCGGATTCTGGTCTGCACACACGCCTCGAATATCTGCCCCGTGACCATGCCGCTGGAAGCCATCGGCGCGCTCTGCCGGGAAAAGGGCGTCCGCTTTATCGTGGATGCGGCGCAGTCGGCGGGACATCTGCCGATCGACATGGAGCGCATGGGGATTGACATTCTCTGCGCGCCCGGGCACAAAGGTCTGCTCGGCGGGCAGGGGTGCGGATTTCTCATTTTGCGGGACGGTATCCGTTTGCGGACGTTGACCGAAGGCGGCAGCGGCGTGGACTCCGTTCCTGCGGAAATGCCCGAAGATCCGCCCGAGCGCTACGAGGCGGGCACGCTCTCCACACCCGCAATCGCGGGGCTTCTGGCAGGGGTGCGGTATATCCGGCAGGTCGGGCTTGACCGCGTTCGCGCCCACATCACGTCATGGAATCGCCGTTTGCGGGAGCGTTTGGAGACCGACCCCCGCGTGGAAATTCTGACCCCCGAAACCGACGGCGCGATTCTGCTGTTCCGCATGGCGGGAATCCCCTCCGAGCGGGTTGGAGCGGAGCTGAACCGTCACGGCATTTGCGTTCGCGCGGGGCTTCACTGCGCGCCGCTCGCGCACCAAACGATCGGGACATTCCCCGACGGCGCCGTCCGCGTCAGCCCCGGCATCTTCACCCGCCCCGCCGAAGCTGACGCGTTTTGGAATGTAATAAAAGAAGTATAGGATGCGCCAGAGGGGGACTTCTTGGAAAGAAGTCCCCCTCTGGACTCCCCCAAGAACCTTCAACGCATATATAGAGAGTGCGAACATAGTGCTTTTGATTATTGAAACCAAAAAGCACTATGTTCGCATCATTTCTATAGTAAGCATCCCCTTACAGATTGATAACAGGCTTTTTCTGCCGCTCGGCGAGTTTGACGAACTGCTCCGCCCCGCCGCCGCGATGGACGAAAGCGATCACATAGTCGGCGTGTTTCACCATCCAACGATTCCGATAGGAGATGGCAAAGCGCGGCGGCACTTTTTCGATTCCGTCCGGCATCAGCAGATTTTCGGTGAAAACGGAAACTTCCATGTCCTTGTCGTATACCCGCGGAAGGTACACCAGAACCGTCTCGAACTTGACCGACGGATATTGCGGCAGAACCTTTTGGAGCGCGTGATATGCCATGCAATCAAAATCCCCCGTTGTGCCGACATAAAAATGCGTGACCCCGCGTTCCACAATCATGCGCTCAATCTCCGCGCATATCAGCGGAAACAATGACTGCGGCGCGTCATGGTGTCCGAAAAATGTACATGCAATCATAGAAACATCTCCTTTTATATAAAGTCAAGTAAATAACGCCCTCATCCGTCACCTACGGTGACACCTTCCCCCTTGAAGGGGAAGGCTATTGTGCGATTCCTTTTCGTCAGTGCTTAAAATTTGGGCTTGTTATGCGCTTGCAACGGCAGAGTGAATCAGCGAAAGAGCAGATTTATCCCCCCTCATCAGTCGCTAACGCGACAGCTTCCCCCCAAGGGGAAGCCTT
>CAVGEJ010000099.1:0-9261 GCA_963628215.1 Eubacterium sp. CAG:180 | reverse complement strand
TTTCAGCAAGCGGTAAATCCCATGCGGGTATATCAATTCTTTTGACATAGTCGTAGTAACCACTTCTCGACACTTCAAAGAACCGGCACATTTCGCTGATCGGATAATTTCCTTTGCGACGATAGATAACCATATATTTTACGTTTGTTCTCACTTCCTTTCTGCGAGCGAGAGAAAATCCCGCATGAGCTCATTTTCCATCTCTAATTGCTTGATCCGAGCATCTTTCCGAGCCAACTTGTAACGAAGATCGGAAACCTTGTCCTCTTCCGTAACGTTACTATCCTTTGCCGGTCTGCCTTTCTTCTTGAGGGCTATTCCTGCGGCAATTTTGTCTTGGCGACGGTTATACCTTGTGATGAAATTGGTATATTGCTTCTTGCTGAAACCGAACTTCTCGCAAATTTCCCGTCCCGTTTTTCCTTGTGAGCGTAGTTCCAATATTTCTTTTTCGTAATCTTGTATGTGTCGATATCCTCTGGGCATAACAAAAACCTCCTATGGTAATTGTACATATATATCTATTCTACCATAGGAGGCTCTTTTTTTCAATTGTCCGTTTTTTACGGACTTGTGCAGTGGGGAATCGTCTCTGTTTTTTTATCTTGCGGGAATCCGTCCGGAAGGGGACGGGGCGTCAGCGGGGTGCTTTTCGGTTTTCCGAAAAGCAATGGATTCCGTCCGCCAGGATTTTATCCCCGTACAGAACCTGAATGTTTCCCGAAACGGAAATCCGCAGGGTGATGTTTCCGCGGGAGACTCTTTCCCACCGTACCCGGACTGTCCCGCCGTCCGGGACACGGTAGCTTCCCTCCGCAAAACTGAGTTCGTCCGGGCAGTACGGCGAAATCCGAACCGTCTGTACGCCGTTTTGCATTGCAAGGAGATGAATGCCGACCAGACTTTGGATCATCCATTTCATAAAGCAGGAGTACATATGGTGATTTGCGGAATTCGAGCCTTGACTGCAGTCGGGAATCCATTTTTCCCACAGCGTGGTAGCGCCGTGATCCAACCAGTTCCGATAACTCGGATAACCGTCCGAGGTGAGAATGCGGTATGCGGATTCCTGCAAGCCGCACAGTTCCAACGCGTCGAACAGATGCCGCATTCCGACCATCCCGCAGGTGTGATGAAAATCCGTTTCCTCCGTCAGACGTACCAACTGCGCCGTCAGTTGCGGGGTGGGAGGACAGATCTTTTCCGAAATCAGCAGAGCAACTGCCGTCTGCGCGTCAACCGAGCAGCTTCCGTCTGCGCCAAGAAACCGTTTGCGGAGTTTTTCCGCCGACCCCTCCGCCAGCCTGCGGTATTCCGTTGCGTCCTCTCCGGAGCGTTCCGCGGCAAGGGCTGTTATCCGATAAAATTTGCACCGCAGAACCTCGTTGATGAACGCCCTCGGGGTGACAGTCCGAACGGTTGGCGCCGCCCAGTCGGGAAGCCCGAATTCGCTGATCCATCCGTCCGGATCTTCCTGCGTGCGGAGAAAGTCCAGATAGCGGACGAAACAGGGGCACGCGCGCAAAAGGTCTGTCGGGTCTCCCGTATGATTATTTTAAGGTTCTTGTTGATGAAGATGCAAACGGAACAAATGAAACATCAACGCAGGCAAGATACCTCGGACAGGACAAGTCCGACTCCCGGATTCAATATAAGGTAGATGACCGCCGCGCGGATGGAAAGGGCTATACCGTTGAGGCGAAGTATACTTTTGTAAATGCCGCAAACTGCACAGGCTTTGTCCGGATGGAAGCGATGGTACACGATTTCACCGGTGACGCCGCAAATACAAGCGGACCGTACGTCAGATATGCATGGAAGCAGGAGAAGGGCTTGGACGCTCCCGCAACCGGAATGGGAATCATTTCCGATATTCCCGTATTTGCGGTCAGGACAAAGGAGGGCGCGTCTGTCCGTATCGATACGGAAGAGCCGAACAAATCGGGAATCCGATTCCGCACAACGGTCGATGCCGCGTCGATTGCGAAATTGCAGGAAACGGGCGCGACCGTTACAACCGGAACGCTCCTGCTTCCGACTGCAACACTGACGGACAAAGGTATTACCGAATTCACCAAAGAAGCGCTCCTTTCGGCGGGACTGACGGCAGGGAAAGATTTTTATGACATTGTGAACGTCGGAAATACATGGGCGGAAGACGTCGACGGACAGTTTATTGGAACGCTGTTCGGGATCAAAAATTTCAAGCGCAGTTTTTCTGCCGTCGGCTATGCCCGCGTTGAACTGGAGGACGGAACGGTTTATACGATCTACGGCGGATATACGCCCGAAAGCGCGAGATCTGTTGCGCAGGTTGCACAGGCGGCGTTGGAGGATACTTCCGTGTCGTATACCGACGCGCAAAGGGAAATCCTTGAAAATTTTATCTCGGGGGGAACCCAATCTTGAGAACCCCCGTATCCTATCGGATCATGCAGTACAACATCCTGCACCAAAAGGCAGGATGGGGCGCCGAAAAATATCTGAGCCTCGGATTGAAGGCGCGCGCCCAAAATGTTGTGAAGGCAATCAACGAAGCCGATCCCGACGTTCTGGTGCTCGCGGAGCGACACGACGAGTGGGCGGGGATTCCGGTCGACTATAGCGACACGGTCGATCTTGCCGCCCTGTTGGAAAGCCGGTATGCTTTTGCCGAGGATCGCATTGAGAACGGAGCGACCGTACCTGCGAGAGCGCATACCGAGTCGGCGGGACTGCTCGGAGATAACATCCGAAATCAGCTGTTTGCGCTGGAAAAGGAACTGAAAGAAACAGGTGCGGTTACTGCTGTGGAACAGAATATTCAGAACCGCAAATTGCTCTCCCTTGGACTTGATTGCCTTCGCCTGTGCGGTGCTATCATCGTACTCGGCTTTCTGCTTGGCGCTCCCGAACAGCTTCTCGCTATTGGAGAGCAAGCCGGAAAGAATTGCTTTGTACAGTTCAATCTTCTTCGGGTTGCTGTTCAGATGCCCGACCGCCGAAACATATCGCTTGATCTCGTTTTCTGCCAACAGATCGCCCATGGCATCCAGCGCGGCATCATGTAGCTTGTGTGCCTCGTCAATAATTATGAGGTCGCTGTCAATGAGCAGGGGGTGCTGTTCTTCATAGCGCATTCTTGCGGAGGTGAGGAACAGCTGATGGTTGGTTACCTGAAAATCAAACTGTCCGAAGCGGTTGCGCTCTGTCATTCTGCGATAGAAGCATTCATCCTCATATCTGCATCGGGAGCATCCCTGCACGCAGATACTGCTTTTCACGGATTCCCGCATTTTGACGGTATCAAGGTCAAAGGCTCTGTCTGCAAAACGACAAGCATCAAAGGCTTCCACCAGGCGGCTGTACTTTTCGGGGTACAGCTTGATTTTGTCATAGAAATCATAGAAGCGGCGTTTGCAGAAGTAATGCTCCTTGCCCTTGCGGAGTGTTACGGTCAGCGGCTTGGCGATGGCGTTGCTTTCCACGAGGATTTTCGACAGCCTCGGAATTTCCTTCTCGACAATCATTTTCTGCAGTTCAATGCTTGAAGTGGAGATGGTGATCGGCGAGAATACATTGTACTTGCGTTTTTTGTAGTCCCGCGCGACCAGTGCGGCAACGAGATATGCCATGGTTTTGCCGGCCCCGACTTCAGCTTCGCAGATAGACACGGCTTTTCCGACAAATCCTTTGAATATGGTCTTTGCCAGCTCTATCTGTTCTTCCCGAACGGCGAAGCCGTAATGCGGAAGGATCACGCGGAAGATGTTGTCGATCATGTGAAGTGGCGCTACGCCCTCCGACAGATAGGTTCGTCTGTCGCCGATATATTTGATGGAATCCATCAGCCTGTCCATAAGGACAGAGGCGTATTCGGCTTTCTTGACCGGACTGCCTGTTTTTCTCCGCATGACCTCGGAGGAAAGTCCTGTTTTCATATCAATGGCATAATAAATAATCTGATGGAGCATATCCGCATGATACACAAGGAATCGCTTTTCAAAAGTGAAATCGTACTTGGCACCCGGATAAGCTCTTTTTTCTTCTTCATAACGCTCAAGAGCGTCTTCGTCGTTATAAGTAATTTCAAACATTTTCATTCTCCTGTTTTTTGAAATTGCTTTTGGCGACTGAATGGTATGCAGGAACCTTCCGGCTCCTGCACAGTG
Organism: Eubacterium sp. CAG:180; assembly: GCA_963628215.1. Classification (GTDB taxonomy): domain Bacteria; phylum Bacillota; class Clostridia; order Oscillospirales; family CAG-272; genus UMGS1865. The sequence goes on along the minus strand of CAVGEJ010000099.1, from coordinate 5,110 downwards.
GTTCAATCGCCAAAATATAAATTTGGTTATGAACTTTCGCCGTATTTGTATCAGCCCCCGGCGATGGGGCAACGGAGCGCGCAGTCGTCAGACGGCGCAGACCGTTGCCAACAGGGGAGACACCGAGTACCTCGCAGCATCTATTCCGTGACTATTTTCACGGAAACGAGGATCATATACAGTGTCGCGGACATAAGAGTTCCAGCCCGTGACCCCCGTATCCCGCATGCACATCGCGGGCTGCTTTCGCAGAAGTATCATTGTTCCGCACCTCTGTCATGGCCTGCCGCCGATGCTGTTTATCGGTCGGTCCGGCAACACGGTTGATCGCTCGCTCACCCGATGGGTGAGGTCATGGCGCCCGGTCCCGGCGGCTCGCCCTTTCGGGCAAGGTGGGATGCTACCTCGGTATCCCTTTATTCGGTTGTCAAAGAACCTCGGGGATCATTTACCCCCTCACCCTGTATTCCACACTTTTTTCGCGTTTGGACGAAAAAACTTAAAAAAATTTTTTTAGTTTCTCGAATATCGCAAGTTTTCTGTAGTTGAGGGTCTTCTGCGGTATCTTGTGAATCCTTGCATATTCGCGTTCCGTAGATGGATTTTCACAAAGAAACAAATCATAAATCAGCCGATACTCGCTCTCCGAAAGAGAACGAAGTGCTTTCCGAAGCGTTTCAAGCTCCATCTTGTGCATGACCTCTGCGACTACATCCACAGATTCATCCGCAATCAGTTCCCCGCCCGAAAGCAGATCGTCCGGATTTCCGTCGCCCTGCATGGCATAGAGAGAAATCTCCGTAAACCCGGCATCCTCGCGGATATCGTTGACATATTGCTCCCGGCGTTCACCCTGACGGTAGTCCCTGATGAATTCGGCGGGACTCTCAACGAAGACATCATCTCCGCTGTCCTCATAGTCATTGGATTTCATGAATCGCCTTGTCTTTCCTTCTGCCGATTTCAGGTAGGCGTATGCCTCCTTGCCGGAAACCCGTGAGAATCTCCGCGCATCTGTGTGCGAGCTGTATTTCCCGTTTTGATCTTCGTAATAGTAAATAGCCATTGTAATCTCCTTGAATTTTTGAATTTGTGGTTGAAATCAAAAATCCGGAGATTACGGGTATCGTGCTATGTAGGTCTGCCACACGGACAACATAAAAAACGCTCCTTTCAGATTTCTCTGTCGGGAGCGTTCGGGAATGGTATGTATCTGTTGACAAGCAAAAAAGCCACCGACAGACAGACTGATCCCACAGTTATCCCATGGGATGTTCTATCTATCGGTGGCTTCTACATGCTTGGCTTTTGCCAACTGGCTTTGCGCACCAATTTCAAGGCGAGACCTGCAAGCACGACTTAACTTAGCACTGTTTCAGCCAGGCATGATGCGTCGTTCGCCGTATTCAGTTTTCAAATAACACGCCGCCTTGGGGCAACGCACTATGTCAGGCGGACCGTTCCTTTCGGCATGGTAATCAGCAGCAAATCCTGACGACGGTTCTTGTAGCTGCGCACAAACATCGTCAGGCAGCGACCGCACTCGAATTCCGTCAGTCCCTCCCGTCGATATCCAACGCTGAGTGTTCCGCAATTCGGACAGTACATTTGTTTCGGAATCCAGTAGGAATCATTTCTTTCGTTTTTCACAATATTTCTCCTTGCGCCGGTGGCAACAGATACAAATGTCTGCGTCATTCCGCAAAATTTATCCTTGCCTTCTTTCATAACAAACTTCTGCAATTTCTTTTTCTTTTTTCGTGAATTGACTTGACAGGCTGAGTGTTTCAGTGTATAATATAAGTGCAATAGTGAGTGGTTGTAATGATATTATACACCCGTGCTTGCGGTTTGTCAATAGGTTTAGACGAAATTGCGGGTGTTTTTTTGAAAGGAAATTACGATGAATTTTGCACAGCGGCTGAAAAATGCGAGAGAAAACGCACATATTCTGCAAAAAGAGCTTTCGGAGCGTAGCGGGGTAGCTCTTCGCACCATACAGAACTGGGAAACCGGGGTTCGGCGTCCCTCCAATATTGAAAGTGTTACCAAGGTTGCCAAGGTACTTGGGGTATCCACCTCCGAGCTGATCGATTCCGAGGAGGAATTCGTGATTTCGGCAAACGAAAAATACGGTCCCCGCGGAAAAAAAGGCGCGGAAACCGTATTGACCGAGGTGCGCTCCCTATTTGTCGGCGGTGAGATGAGCGAAGAAGATATGGATACCTTCATGCAGGCGATACAGGATGCATATTGGAAAGTAAAAGCGGAGAATCGGGAAAAGTACACGACGAAGAAGAATAAGCAGCGACATTCGCAATGAGACAGATACGATATAATACAGGGGGACTTTCATGACACGAATAACGGACGCAGTCCAGACAGCCAACCGTATCATGCGGAAATATGATGAGCGTGACCCGGAGAGGATTGCCCTTTACGCCGGTATTATGATCCTGCCGCAACCGTTTGTAAAGCAAAAGGGTGCATACACGATCATGATGCGGAAGCCGATTATTTTTATTAAGCGCGACCTGCACCCTGCGGTGCGCTCCATTGTGCTTGCACACGAGCTTGGACATCATTTTCTGCACAGACAGGAAGCGATGCAGGGCGGAGGCTTTCAGGAGTTCAACCTGTTTGATATGCAAAACAATCAGATGGAATATGAGGCAAATGTGTTTGCCGCACAGTTGAAACTGCCGGATGAAGATGTTTTGGAGTGCGTCTACAACGGATATGATATTGCCGCAACCGCACGGGCATTGCATTCGGATATCAACCTTGTGGCTCTGAAAATTGCAGAACTCAACCGGAGGGGTTATCAACTCCGGGAACAGGAATACCGGAACAAATTCCTGAAATCATAAGGCGGGAGGAAATGAAAATGCTGATGAACAACAATGAATATCTGCAAATCATCGAAACTATAAAAGGTCAGATCAAGGGAGCGCAGTATCAGGCAGCACTCAATGTGAACCGTGAGCTGATTATGCTCTATTACCATATAGGCAAAGTGATAAACGAACATAAAACATGGGGGAGTAAATTCATAGAGAACCTTGCCGCCGATATCCGTATTTCTTTTCCGAATGTCAAGGGCTATTCCGTGCGCAACCTCAAATACATGGCAAAATTCGCGGAGTCCTATCCTGACGAAGAATTTGTGCAACAGGCTGTTGCACAAATTCCGTGGGGACACACTGTGGTTCTCTTGGATAAGTTTTCGGACGACACGGTACGCAATTGGTATATTGAGAAAACCATCGAAAACGGTTGGTCAAGAAATGTGCTGATTCATCAGGTTGAAAGCGGTTTGTATGAACGGCAAGTCCTTGCCGGAAAGATTGCAAACTTTGAAAATCGGCTGGCTTCTCCGCAAAGTGAGCTTGCCTTGCAGACCATGAAAGACCCGTATATTTTCGATTTCATTCCTTTCAGCGAGGACATGGTGGAGCGTGACATCGAAAATGCCCTGGTCAAGGACATCACCAAGCTGCTCCTGGAACTTGGCACCGGCTTTGCGTTTCTCGGAAATCAATATCACATCAATGTCGGCGGAGATGATTTCTACATTGACTTGCTATTCTATAACCTCAACCTGCGGTGCTATGTGGTTATCGAGCTGAAAACAGGTGAGTTCAAGCCGGAATACGCCGGGCAACTGAATTTCTATCTTTCTGCGGTTGACGGAATTCTCAAACGACCGGAGGATAATCCGTCCATCGGCTTGCTGCTCTGCAAAAGCAAAAACGACCTCGTTGCCGAATACGCGCTGAAGGATATGTCAAAGCCCATCGGCGTTAGCGAATATAAGATTACAAGCTGTCTGCCGGAAGATTTGAGTAAACAGTTACCGTCTGTTGAGGATATACAGAGAAGAATTAAGAACTAATTTCTGAAATGGCCTTTAATATCCGCCCTAAAACAGTTTGATAGTGAAAAATGCCCTGCAAGATTTTGATGTCCTACAGGGCGTTTTTATTTTCATTTGGGATCCTTATTGTTGTTTCTGAGTCAAAATGTAATCCTTTGAGTGTTTAATGAACAAAAACCTGCTTACAATCTTGGCGATAGTTTCCTTCCGTTTTGAAAAGACAATCAGAGCTTTTCTTTTTCTGCATTTTGCGCATTTTCACAGCAGATTACATCGCCCAACAACTCCTTGGCTTCAATGCAATCCGCGACCAACCTGATGACTTCCTCCATGCTAAAATCATCCGAAAAACTGGCCCAGTACTGCTTGTCATCCGAATCCTCATGATAGCATTATTGGAGAAATAGCAATAGAAATCTTTGCGGTTATGAGTTTGCTTAGCAACGGCTTTTGCCGTTCCTGACGTGCCGCGAAGACTCTCTCGATTGTATCAAGGATTGCTTCAACGTTTGACTCGTCAAAATACAAGTTATCCGGTTGCTCGACCAACTGTTCGGTATCAAATAAACTAATTTCTTCCCCTTCATCCGATATATGTATGTCGGAAAGAACTGTTGTGTTATAGTTTATTTGAACCAATTTCCATATGCGTTCGGCAGGTATTCCCAACGCTTTTGATGCATTTTCACAAAATGAATCCGAGTAAATGTCGAGATTTTTATATTCTGCGAGTTTCAGGATCTTTTGTATTGCTTTTTGATCGCTTGCGGAAACGGTGATGCCTTTTCGTGTTTCCGCTTCTTTTTGCTTTGCGTAGGCCTTCTTATAGGTTTTCGACATTGCAACATTGAAATAATTTAAGAAATCTCCGCAATCCGGTTTGAAACTTCTTATACATGAATTGGCAGTGTCCATTATTTCAGCCCCGAATTCGATGTATTTGCTTTCATTGATTGCCAACAGATAGCAATATAAGTGCTCGGTAAGTTTTAATGCTTCGCTCTTGTATCTGCTGGCTTCTGTATCCCGATCAATTTTGAAAAGCGGAGAATTACGTATCAAACATTCGTATTTTTCAACGTCTTTTCTCACAGGCTTTTTCCTCCTTGTCACAAAGAGAGGAGTGCCTTTAACATGCGTCGTGCTTTGGAAGATTCATCGCAGCGGATCTCGCTTGCTATAGAATTCAAAGTATACAACGGAACCATGTCACACAGTTTAGCATTTGTCGGT
>CAVGEJ010000098.1:0-9295 GCA_963628215.1 Eubacterium sp. CAG:180 | reverse complement strand
CTGTCTGTCTGTCTGTCTGTCTGTCTGTCTGTCTGTCTGTCTGTCTGTCTGTCAAGGCATTATACATGACCCGCGCCCTCCTTGTCAAGTCTTTTTCTGAAATTTTTCTGCTTCCATTATACCTTTTTTTACGTCCAAATTCAAGATATAAAATCGTCAGTTTTCAAAGCGGATCACATACATTTTCGTCGTGCAAACAAAATCGGAACAGCAAAATTGTGGCATTTGCACAATAACATCCTTCGTCCGCAGTCACTCCCGCGCTTTCTCTTGATTTTCCTTCCGCCACGCAGTCGGTGCCTCTCCAACGACTTTCCGAAACTTCACGCGCGGAAGCGGATGCAGGACAACGGTACGTCCAAATCGCCGATGACCGCCTTCGCGGAATTATGACCGCGAAGCGACCCGAAAAGAAAAGCAGACAAGCCATCCCCCGATCCGGTTCGGACAGGGGGATGGCTTGTCTTTATATATTTTACCAAATATCGGACCCGTACGGGTCACTCGGGTCACTTGTGGTCAGCAGGTCGAGGTCTTCCGTCCGGATCCAGTCCGAGCAAGGGGGCTGATACGTTTTTTTCATGGTTTTTTCTCCTTATTCTTCGTTATATGCATCGGCATACTTCTTGATGGCTTCTTTTTGTGCCTCGGTCAGTCCGCTGTCAGAATCATTCAACGCCGCCTTGGCAATTTCTGCCACGCTACGGGCGTGATCCGCTTCCCGGTAACCACCGACAAGGGTCACCGTCTGCCCGTCCGTGAGCGTGATTTCCAGATAGCCGGTTGCCGCAAACTTCCGATTGTAGTTGCTCTCTTTGATTTCGGCAAGGGATCCGGCAAACAGATAGCAGCCTTCCTTCTGCTCGCCCTTGTACCATGCGCCTGCAGTCGCCTCCACATCCACATACGGGTTTTCCGTCCACTTTGCTTCCAGTGCCGCCCGCGTCAGTCCACCGGCTTCAGCCGCATATTCCGCAGGTGTAATCAACGTGCCCAGCTTCACCTCACTGACCGCACTGTTCTGCGCGAGTGCCTCATAGTCGGCAGTATTCACCGCATGAATCCAACGGATTCCCGTCGGCTCATTGATCCGGATGCCGGCGCCGGTCAGCGTTTCAAAATCAACCGAAACCGTTTCCACCGTCATACCGTCCTCAAGGACTGTCAAAGTATCCGCAAGGGTCAGCTCGGTGCTGCCGTCCGCGCGCGTGAGTGTCGCAAACGCATACTGCTTTCCGTCCGTTCCCAGCTGCAGCTCCGTACCAAACGCCACCTGCTGTTCCGTGCCGTTCACGGTAACCGTCAGATTCTCCGTCCCCGGGCGGTAAACCGCAACATCATCCACATCAAAGTTCAGATCTTTCTTCCCGTAGCCAACGTTTTGCTTGACCACCTTTGCGGCGATGAAGCCGTTTTTCTGCGTGGTATGCTCGGTTTTGTCGGTTCCGAGCGTACCGTCCGTGAAAGCGAGGATGCCGTTGATATAGGTATCATAGGTGCCGGCGGCAAGATCCACCACCGCAACAAACCGATACCACACGCCCGGCTGCAGGTTGCCGATTTTCCCCGTGGATGTGCCTGCATCCATTATCGAGCCCTGATACGGCTTGAGTCGCCAGAGAGACGCCCAGCTTTCCTTGTCTGTCCTAAGCTGGCATTGCAGAACCTGATCGTTTTCGCTCGCTGCGTTCCTGTCGAACCGGTACCGAGCCGTCAGCACCACCTTCCCGTCGGTATACGGGATCGATTCAAGAGCCGGAATGACCGACTTGTCAGCGTTTCCCGGACTCATGGGAACCGACAGGTAGTGGTTGCCGTTTTCCTCTTTCACCTCACACTCATTGGGAAGCTGATTAAAACCACTTGCGGTCGGATTGTCGCCTTCAAAGTTCTGCCGATAGAGTTCGACGGATGCTGCGGAAGCCGGAATCACTGCAAGCCCTGCAAGCATGGAAAAAACGAGAAACAGGGCCAGCGCGTTTTTGAATGCTTTCATTGGTTTTCTCCTTTTCTGATTGTAATTTTGTTATTCATCGTCCTGCGACGGGTTTTGAGGATTTCTGAATGCTTCCAGCGTTTCGTTCATCTGAGCGGTTGCTCCCTCAAGCGATTTTGCACATTTGCTTGCAAAATCGTTGGAAGTCCCCTTGTTGACGTTGCGCAGAAAGATCAGAAACCCGCCCCAGTCGTAGAGCAGATCAATGTCATAGCTGAGCGAATTACGCACAAGCCGGAGCATTTCCATCGAATCCGGATCTTTTGCAGCCTGAAGACTCATGGTCGTATTGAAGTAGGCGTCCATCGTGGTGTCGGTGGAATACGCCGCAAAAACCTCCATCATCAGCGCTGCGCGGTCGGCATTCTCACAGACTTGCGGAATTGCCCAGAGGTGAACCGTGTCCTGAAAATACACCACATCGCAGAAAATTTCCTGCTCCTCACTCCATTTCGGAATCGGCACAATACCGTACTTGATTCCCATCCCGCGATACTGCGCCCGCACATCCCAGAGCAGCATGTCGGTGATGAGTACATTCCGGTTCTGAAAGGCTTCGCGACGGTCGGCAGATGCGCCCATCGTAATATATCCGTTCTTCTGCGGGTTCAGTTGGTTGAAAATCCAGTCGATTACATCCGGAGATGTCTGCGACTTCACGGTCATTACGGGATAGCCGTCATCACCCGTGGTGCTCAGCCGTTCCCCTGCACCGTAGAAATAGTAGATTGCACAGGATGCGTAAGCATAGTAGCCGACCCGGTCGTTTTTGTCCAGTATGCCGTCTTGGTTGAGGTCAACCGTCACATCGGAAACCATGCTCAGCATATTTGACATTGTCCAGCTGTTGTTGCGCACCATCTCATTAGGCGACTTGATATCCGGATAGTTCTGCAGCAAATCCTGATTGAATACCGTAATCGCCGCGTTGTCCAGCGCGTTGATGTTCATATCACCCGAGAGATAGTACAGTTTACCGCCCATCGAAAGTTGTTCCACGGAGTTGCTGTCATAGTAATCCGCATCCAACCGCAGTCGGGAGAGACTGCCGAGATCGCGGAGCAGATTGACCGTTGCAAGCGGAGCAGCCACCTGCGCCAACAGAATCGCGCCCTCGTAGGTGTTGCCGCCGAAAAAGGCGTTCAGCATATCGTCGTACTGATTTGAGGACGACCAGACCTGCTCAATCTGCACGTTGAATCGGGACTGAATCAGCTCGTTTCTGGTGTACACCGCCTCGGTAACGGCATTTGTCCCCACATTCTCATCCTCCACCCAGAAGTCCTCCACCGGAAATGCACCGTTCCCCGCCTTTGCACTTCTGGCGTTCACACGGTAAACATACCCATCAAGATCCTCCGGCGGTACCGGATTCTCCTCGGTAACCGCCCCGCTGTCCGGCGGTTCCGTGCTGTTCACGGACGTTGTTTGTCCGCCTGCTCCCTTTCTGCCGCATGCTGCGGTCGGCAACAACAGGCACAGTACAAGACAGAGCAGAAGCAGGGTTTTGATTGTTTGTTTTTTTCTCATAAAAACTCCTTTCTACGTTTTATTTATACATATCCGCCAGCGTTTCGGTCAGCGTATCCAACAGACCGTCCAACACCTGCGAGGTATGATTCAGATTGAGATAGACCGGAATTGCCGACAGCGGTACTTCCACGTCAAGCGTCATGCCCTCTGCCCCGACGTGCAGAACCTCTCCGGTCGCAAGGTTCTTCCAATCCCCCTCGGGGAGGTACACCTTGCGCGAGGTCGCATCGGTCAACACCGGTGCCACCAGAAGTCCGTCTCCCAGCAGAAACTCGTCGCTGATGTTCCAGACATTCGGGTCATTCTGCCAGCCCAGCGACAGATGCCGCACGGAAGGCATTCCGGTTTTGGTGGATATTTCCGCGCATTCCCGCAGGTAAGGCGTGATTGCCTCATGCAGCTTCGTATAGGCGCGGTATATCGCGACCGTTTCTTCGTCAAAATCGTAAGGACGCGTCACGTTTCCATGCGTTTCCATGCAGAGCATGAATGCCGCCATTTCGGTTCCGCGCAGAAAGATCTGCTTCTCTTTCGCCTGTTCCTCGGCAGTTCCGGCAGGGCGGTAACCCGCCGTATCAAAGCTCATGAACGGCAGCCCCGAAAGTCCGGATGACAGCACTGCGCTCAGCTGTGCCTGCAGGCGCGAGAACTCCCGTCGCTGATCGCCTGCCCACAGGAAAGGGTTGCGCTGGGAGCCGATGCCGCCGCCGCGTGTAAAGACCATGCCGCCCTCCGGTTTGCTTGCCACCATCCGATAAAACAGCGTGGCAAAGTAGGTTGGATACCAGTGATGCGCGCCCGAGGTTTTGCCGTTCGCAAAGCTCAGACTCATATTGTCCGGAAGCAACTCGCAAAAGTCTATCTTCGCGCCGTCAATGCCGATGCTGTTTACCAGCGTTCCCCACACCTCGTCGAAAAACCACTCGCGGGCATCGGGATTGGTCAGATCAAGGTAGAGGTGCGTGCTCTCGGCACTCGCCGCGTCCGGGTTCTGCACATTGGCGGAAACCTCCGGAATCTGCGTGGAGCCGGTGGATTTCACCTTCAGAAGATACCGATTATCCGGCAGGGTGACCTTCTGTGTGTAAACCACGCCCATGCGGCAATATGCCAGCACCTTTTTTCCAATGGAATGCAGGTAATCCACCACTTCCTTCAAATCTTCATAGGTCTCGGAATTGTAAATGTCCCATGCCTCCAGAATCACGCCCGTCCACGGCAGGTCGTTCGCCTCCATTCGGCGCACCATCTCGTAAACCGATTCCTTGTCGGAAAATTCCGGCGAATATCGGCAGACCAGCATTCCGTAGTTCCAGTCCTGCGGCATGGACGCAAAGCCGGAGAGCGCGCTGTAGCCGTAAATGGCATCCGCAATCGAGCCGGAGGTAAAGATGTAAAGATCCATCGCGCGCTTCTTCACATCCACCGTCCAAACCCCGCTGTCGGTTGCGCCAAGATCCGCCGTCATGGATTCGTTGAGATTGACAAACAGTCCGGCGCCGCGCGAGGTCAGGAACAGCGGAACGGTGACATACCCGTTGCCGTCAATCACATTCCATTGATCCAGCGAATAGAGTGTCAGCCGTTTGCCGCGCTGGTTGACACCGTTCATGCGCTGACCGGTTCCCACAACCGCCTCATCTCCGGTCAGCTCGCCGGAAATCCGGCTTCCCGCCGCATCCGTGGCAATCGAGGTCAGCCGCTGAAGCTCCTTTCCCGTCGGCGAATAGAATGCCACCGAGAACGGCGACGCGGTCAGTACCGCCCGACTGCCGTCTCCGGCGGTTGCGGTCACGATTCCGTCCGCCGAAGTTTCGCACCGGATCTGCTCTGTTGTCTGCACCGGTTCCTCGCCGAGAAGTTCCGAGAGGTACTGCGACGCTCCGGTCATGTCAAAATCCCGTGTCCCCGCTTTCGCAGTCAGGAGCCGCCAGCCATGGTTGCCGCTAAACAGAAGCCGACAAACCGTTTCGGTCGGCGCATCCGGATTCAGGGTAAAGGTGATTTGGTTTTCGTTCACTTCATCCGTGCGCATGATGTATTCTTCGCCTGCCTGATAAATGTGCCGATAGTCTTCGGTCAGAGTTACGGTCTTCGACTCTGTGTTCATCGCCAGAGCCTTGTCGCGGAAGTATCCGACTGCGTAAGCCGTTGCACCGTCACTTCCGCCGAGAATAACGATCTTGGTGCCTATAATCGTAATCAGAAAGTCATTCTCCCCAAGGTCAATGATCTTCAGGGCTTCCATCCGTTCGGTGCGTGCCACCTCGCCGATCAGAATCTCCTGCTCGCTCTGGTTCGACTTTGCATCGGTTACGCATCGCGGCGACGTTCCGGTTACTTCGCCGATCGCCGCACGCAGTCCGTTTGCCGCCTGTCGCACAGTTGATTCGCAGTCCTGCGGGTAAACAATCCGCCACGGTGCCTTTGACGCCGAGCAAATCAGAAGCCCCGTCGACTCTGCGGTTTCCGACGCGACTCCGCTGTCGGATTCCGTGTCGGTTCCCATGTCGGGTTCCCGCGCCGTACAGGCGGAAAGCAGAAGAAAAATTCCCGTCAGCACTGCTGCAATCCATCGTTTCTTCATTGTTTTTTCATTTCTCCATATCCTTCCCCGATTGATTTTTCGTTCCTGTCCCATCTTGCGGCATTTGCATTGCCTTTTCCGGTCTGTCCGCAGTTTCTTGAAAGGAAATGCACAAAAAATGATTTCGCCTTCATTACCAATTATAGCATTTGTGCAAAGTTTTCTCTATAACCCAGTTGATATCCTTTCACACCGGATTGATTTCTTGCCGGAAATCAGTTGACAGAATGTCCCGAGAATGGTACAATTCAACTGTCATCCATCCCCGGAAAGGAGTCCTATGGGTAACCTCAACAGCCTGCACGATATTCACCGCGGCAGTTTCTCCGTTCTTCCGATCTGTATTCTAAAGGATGATTTCCGCGACGGGCGGCGTCGGTATCTCATCAAGCTGAACGACATTTTTAAGCCGAACGGGAAATCCATCGTTCAGTCGGTTTCCTCCGGTCTTTCCGGCGGTTTTGTTTTCACGCCCTACCACTACCACGAGGGCATTGAGATTTTGCGCATCACCGACGGAGAGGGCAGCGTTATCATCAACAACCGCGCCTATCCGGCTAAAAAAGACGATATTTTCATTGCCAACGCCTACGAGGCGCACGGCATCTTCCTGCCGGACGAGCACAGTTGCTTCTCCCGCATCTGTATCATCTTTCAGCCCGACGCCCTCTTTTCCCGGCAAGAGGAAAAGGGATTCTTCGCCGACCTGCGTAACACCGTGTTTTCCAACCGCATTCCTTCCGGCTCTCCTGCCGGTGTCCGGCTCTGCACCTGCATTGATGGCATAATATCTCTGTTGGAAAAGGGTGAGGAGGGTTGGCAGATTGCGGCGTTCGGCAATCTCGTCATGTTCTATTACTTCGCCGTGCATGAGGGACTAACCGTTCCGGAAAGCAATACCACGCCGCCATGGCAATCGGAATTCATGCTCCGCGTCAGCCGCTACATTGATGACCATCTGGACGAGGATATCACCACCACCGATATTTCGGCCTACTGCAAGTATACCACCGAGCATTTCTGCAGGCTGTTCAAGCGCTGCTTTGGCAGAACTTTCAAAAACTACCTCGGTGCGTATCGGGTGCAGAAGGCCGTTTCACTGATGGACAGCGCCCGCTATTCCACGGTAACCGAAATTGCATCGGCAGTCGGTTTCAACAGCCAGAACCATTTCTGCAACGTCTTCAAGAGGAATGTCGGGGTTCCGCCTTCCGAATACCTTGCAAGCCGGCGTGAGCACGGTTTCACAGACATTCATCCCGCTACAATGTAACCATTAAACAAAGGGCATCTCTGAGTTCAGAGATGCCCTAAAGAAAGGATACCTATGCGATACAAACAGTATGATCTCCTCACCGAAGCCCGTCTTGCGCTGAACTATATCGACGGCATGACCGACCGCGCCTACAATTATCTCCCTTTTTGGCTGGTTATGCCGCACAAAAAGCCAGCCGAAGCCGAACACTGCCGTGTGGACGATGCGGAACTGGTTGGCTCTTGGTTCGAAGCGGTTGACAGCCTTAGCGGCATTCTTGGGGATAACACCGGTGCCATTGCCGAACTCCGGGACGGTTTTCGCAACCGTCTGCTCGGCTCATGGGGCGAGCACGGTCTGCGCTTCCATGAACCCTACCCCTGGACGCATACCCTGCACGCGTCCTTCCATGAAATGGGCTACATCCTGCCGGCGCTGAATCGGCTGATCCGCAGGAATCCCTCCGACCGAGAAGCCGAGGAACGCGCTGCAGCATTGGTGCGCGGGATGCGGTCGCTGGTCATTGAACGGAAAATCCGCACCTTCTGGTCAGGCGATTCCCCCGAGCCGGAGCCGGTTTACGAGTTTCCCAACGACGTCTATCTGAAGGACGGCGGCTTTGACCTGACCCGCCACACTGGACGTGGCGAGCAACCCATCCGCAATGCCGTCATGCTGCACGCGCTGGTTGACCGCTATGTCCTGACCGGAGATTCCGTGGCACTTGACCTCGCAACAGGTCTTGCCAATCATCTGCTCGGACCTTCCCGCTATTTTAACTACAAATACGAATTCTTCGGTCATATGCATTCCGCGCTCTGGGTTGCGGCGGGTTTGCTCTATCTCGGCCGCGTCACCGAAAACGGGCGCTACAGCACCGCCGGCGAGGGCATCTACCGATACGCGCGCTCGCTCTCGTCCTCCTACGGCTGGCTTCCGGAATATGCGCAATGGCACCCGCAGGAGGCGGAGCACTGCGAAACCTGCTGTATCAAAGATGTCATTCTCTGCGCACATGAACTGATTCTTTCGGGTAAGGACGCATACTGGGAGGATCTCTGCCTTGTCGGAAGGAATCAACTGTCGGAAAACCAAATCCGCTATACCGGATACATCGTGTGCGACAACAGCATGCCCGACCACGACGGCAGAACCTTCCGGAATCTTGACCGACGACTGCTGGGCGGCTACACCGGCGGGAGCGAGCCGAACTCGATTTCCCTGACGCGCTTCCGCTCGATTGCGGGTTGCTGTGTCGGAACCGGTCCGATTGCGCTCGGAATTCTCTGGGACAGCGTGGCAACGGTTGAGAACGGCATCCTGACGGTCAATTTTCATACTGCCAAGGAAACCGACTGTTTCCGGCTGTGCGACACTCTGCCGGATACAGGCAGAATCCGGCTGGAGCTGAAGCGGAACATTTCTGCAGGTTTCAGACTCTACCGCTGGATGGGCGACGCCCCGACCCTGACACGGAACGGCACCCCTGTTGCGCCCATGCGGAACGGGCAGATTCTCTATTTGCCGGACTGTCACGCAGGCGATGTACTGGAGCTTTCCTTCCCGCTGGAAACAACCGAACGGAAGGAGTTTTTCGCAGGGCGGGAATATACCGAATTCTGGCGCGGAGAGGACATGATCGACATTCTGCCGCGCGGCGAGCACATACGGCTCTACCAGCGGGACACCGCTTTGCCCCCCTACTACCCCACCCCTGAGGAGGTGATCTATACCGGCGTTGCCGACCGCGGTCCCACCCAGCAAGGCAAAGCGGATTCGGGAAAACGGTAAGCGAAAAATGCGCGCACAACGCAAAAAAAGCCGATCACTCCCTGCCGGAGCATCTCAAGAAATCACCCTAAGCAGGGGCGGGACAGAGTCCCGAGGTCTTCCCCCACACAAAGAAAGGATAGAATCCCAATGA
>CAVGEJ010000097.1:0-9638 GCA_963628215.1 Eubacterium sp. CAG:180 | reverse complement strand
GGGGACTTCTTAAGGAGAAGTCCCCTAAGAACCTTCAAGACCTTCAATTAAGGGGGATTTTTGTCTCTCTTTTTTTATTGTGCAGATTTTGAGTGTAGCCATTTGCCGTGCTACGAATTCCGGCTGCTCCCGAGCAAAATCCCGTCGAGCGGGATTTTGGCGGCTGTCGCCTCTCTCCCGCTACCGGATAGAAATGGTAGGAAGTTAGTTGATGGGCGGAAGGTGGGGGTGAATGCGGGGCGCTCCCTTCGGATTGCGCCCCTGTAGAGTGCGTAACCGTTTGATAATGTTGTGTTGTAGGGAAAGACCCGTGTGTCGTTCCGCTCCGGGTAAAAGATACATTTCTATGGGGAGTGCAGATTTATCCCCTCTCATCAGTCGCTAACGCGACAGCTTCCCCTCAAGGGGAAGCCTTTTTGCAAGAGTTTTTTCGCACTATACGACAAGGCGATGAGCGGGAGCAATATTGCCCGCCCTCATCCGTCGCCTTTGGCGACACCTTCCCCCTCGAAGGGGAAGGCTATGGTGCGTGACTTTCTCATTTGAACTTGCTTTTTGAAGAGTAGACTTGCCTTTTGAAGAATATTCTTCGATGGATTAAAATTTGAAGCACCCATTATAAAATTTGCAGAACCAACGGAAGCCTTCCACTTCGAGGGAGAAGGTGTCGCCGCAGGCGACGGATGAGGGCGGATCGCAAAGGCAAACCACAACACAAAATGATATTTGCCATGTTCGCACAGTGTAAGGAAGGCTTCCCCTCGGGGGGAAGCTGTCGCGACAGCGACTGATGAGGGGGGGATAAATCTCCGCTTACATAGGACTTTTCCGCATCCCGCCTGCAAAACGAGCGCGATAGCCGCACCATGCGAAAAATCCGCACCTCCCCAAAACGAAAAAACTTCCCCCATGACCCCGCCACTTATACAAAGCGAATCGAATTAACACTTTGTAAAGGGCGGGGTCATGGGGGAAGTTCTGGGAGGGTTAGGGAGGTTTGGAGGGTAGGGAGCCCTCTACGAAAGAGGGCTCCCTGCGCCTCCAAGGTCTTTCCCTTCCCTCCAAGACTCCCATTCAGGAGGGTGGTTGTGTGTGCCGCGAGGGGAACAACACCCTGCGCGGCGTATCAGAAATTCCGATTCTGCCGGATAGCGGGCAGACGGAATGCTTCTGCAAAATAGATCAGTGCGCGCGCACCGTCAAACGGGAGAGCGAACGATGCCTGCCGTAGGCTTCGCGGTAAACGCGCGTGCACTTGCGGTAGAGCGCAAATTTCTTTTGAGCCGCCGCTTCGTCACCGTAGACTTTCCATGTGCCAACGCATTTCGCGCCTTTTGCGCCGTTCGTGATGAAACCGTTCACATCCTCGGAAGGGTATCCGAGGAACAGTCCCACCTCGTGCGGGAAAGATCCGTCAGCGCGCAGACGGCGCATCAGTTCGACCACACAGCGCTCGGAATCCTCGGCGGGGTAGCCGCGCGACGTGAGAATTTCCTTCGCCACGCCGTTGGAAAGATCCTTCCGCAACCGCGCGGGGCGGTAAAGATAGATCAGGACGCGCTCTTCCAGATATCGGACGGGCAGAATCCGCACGCCGCGCGGGACGAGAACCCGATTCAGCTGCCGCAGACTCTCCCGCAGACTGCCGATGTCCTCGGCAGGGCAGGCGAACAGATTTCCGGTTTTCAGACCCGCCAATGTTGGCGAGGCATTGTCGATGAGCAAGGCTTCGGACATGGCGACTCCTTTCGAGTTAGTCTCAACTAACTGATAACAGTATACCATACAAGAAACGGTTTGTCAAGGGGTTTTTGCAATTTTTTTCGGGAAAAATTCCGATGTGCGAAAAAAGGTTGACTTTCGGGGGAGAGTGTGATATACTATAGGAAGTATTCGAATGGGAGGAAGCATGAAAAGAAAGTCGTTTGCAAGAGCGGCGGAAGCCTTTGCGCGCTTCTATCCTCCGTATGCGTGGATTCCGTCGGCTGTGATCCCGATTTACAATTTTTTTGTCTTTTTCGGAACCAGACTGTTGGATCGTCCGGTTGCGGCAACCTATTTTCAGACCCCGCTTGACCGCCTGATCCCGTTTGTCCCTTTTTTTGTCCTGTTTTACGTCCTCGCGTATCTGCAGTGGGGTTTGGGGTACTTCCTGACCCTGCGGTATAATCGGCGACTGTGCTATGAAACGCTGTCGGTCAACCTCATTGCCAAAACCGTTTGCCTGATCTGCTTTCTGGCGTTCCCGACCGCAATCGTGCGCCCCGAAGTCACGGGGGGCGGGGTGTGGAACGCGCTTGTGCGGTGGATTTACCGCGCCGACCAACCCGACAACCTGTTTCCGTCCATCCACTGCATGGCAAGCTGGCTTTCCTTCCGCGCCGTGTGGAAGGTGCGGGATCTGCCAAAACCCGTGCGGATTTCCAACGGGGTGCTGTCGCTTTGCGTGTTCGCCTCCACCGTGCTGATCAAACAGCACTATCTGCCCGACGTGCTCGGCGGGGTTCTGGCAGTGGAATTCGGATATCTGCTGACCCGATTGGTTTGCACGGAACGCCTGTTCCGCGCTTTAGAGCCGTCTTTTGCAAAACGCGCGCCCGACCGTCATCCGGAGGTGCGCCCGACGCTTGATTGAGGAATATGGAATGAATCAGAACCGTGACCCGCAAACCGAGCGGGAACTTTTTCGGGAAGAGCCGACCGTAAAGGAGGCGACCCCCGCAGCGCCGACAGGAAAGAAGAGTTGGCTCTTCACCCTGCTGTTTGTGCTGATCGCCGCCCTGACCTTCTGGGCGGTCACCGCGCAGATCAAGGACTTTTCGTTCTCTGATTTTGCGGGTTATATCGGCGGCGCGAATCCCGCGTGGCTGATTGCTGCCGTTGCCTGCATGTTGGCGTTTATCCTGTTCGAGGGAGTTGCCCTTCTGGATATCACGCGCAGTTTCGGCTACCGCAAGAATCCCGCGAAAGGATTTCTCTGGTCGGCGGGGGACATCTATTTTTCCGCCATTACCCCCTCGGCAACCGGGGGACAGCCCGCAAGCGCGTACTTTATGATTAAGGACGGCATCCCTGGGATGGTCACCGCCGTGGCATTGGTGGTCAATCTGGTGATGTACACATTGGCAATCCTCGCCATTGCGTTGATCTGCCTGTGCCTGCGCCCGCAACTGTTTCTGCGGTTCGGAACGTTTTCCCGCATTCTGATCGTTGTCGGGATCGTGATTCAGGTGGCGTTGGCAACGTTCTTTGTGATGCTTTTGAAAAAGGAACGCACCCTGCACCGCATTTGCGACGCGTTTCTGCGCCTGCTCGCGCGCCTGCGCCTGCTTCGGAAGCCCGAAGAGAAGCGCGCAAAGCTGCGCAATTACATGGAGGACTACGCCCGCTACGCGCAGATGCTGAAGGGGCGCGGGAAAATGCTGATCAGCGCGTTCCTGTTCAATTTCCTTCAGCGCGCGGCGCAGATTGCCGTGACCGCGTTCGTATTCCTCGCGGCGGGCGGCAACCCCGCGCAGGCGTTTGACATCTGGGTTCTGCAGGGCTTTGCGGTGCTCGGTTCTAACTATGTGCCGATTCCCGGCGCGATGGGGATTTCCGACTATCTGATGCTGGATTGCTACAGCAGTGTGCTGAGCGCCCCGGAGGCAGGAAATCTGGAATTGCTCAGCCGTTCGGTGTCGTTTTACAGCTGCATTCTGATCTGCGGCGTTTCGGTGCTGATAAAATTTGCGATGTTAAGAAAAAGGAGAAATCGGCTATGATCGGCGTTTATAATTATACCGTGGTGCTCACCTACCTGTCGCTTCTCTCGGCAAGTTCGGGAATCGTGGTGTCGCTGTGGGGAAAGGGACATCCGTTCATCGGCATTTTCTTCCTCCTGCTGTGCGGTCTGTTCGACGCGTTCGACGGCAAGGTCGCGCGCACCAAGCAGGACAGAACCGAGAACGAAAAGAAGTTCGGGGTGCAGATCGATTCGCTCTCCGATCTGGTTGCGTTCGGCGTTCTGCCCGCCTGCATCGGGGCGTCTCTGATCAAGAACGAGCTGTTTCTGAAAAAGGTTGCGCCGAGCGGCGCGCCGATCTGGCTCGGAAAGCTTCTCTACGGTCTGCTGTTTGCCTGCCTGATTCTCTATGTCCTTGCGGCGCTGATCCGTCTGGCATACTTCAACGTGGAAGAGGAAGAGCGGCTAAAGACCGAAAGCTGTCCGCGGAAATACTTCACGGGCGTTCCCGTGACCACGGCGGCGCTGATCTTTCCGTCGGTCATGTTGCTTCAGTACATCTTTTCGCCCACCGATATCGCGGTGCTCTACTTTATCAGCATTGTGGTAACCGGACTCCTGTTTGTGTCGCGCATTCAGATTCCCAAGCCGGGAACGAGAGGTGTGCTCCTGATGGTGGGAATCGGCGCGGTTGAAGTTGCGCTTTTTATTTTGTACTTCTTCATTTTCAAACACAGAATCGGATAATGAAAAAACAGCGAACAAAAACAAAGCGCGAGAGCGCGGGACTGCGGTTTCTCTATCATACCGTCCCGGGGCGGGCGGTTCTGCGCCTGCTCAGCGCGCGGTGGGTGTCAAAGGTTTGCGGCGCATTTCTGGACTCGCCGCTTTCCAAACCGATGATCGGGCGCTTCTTCCGCAAAAACGGGATTGACCGCGCGGACTATCTGCCCGAGCAGTATCGGTGCTTCAACGACTGCTTCTGCCGCCGCATCCGCCCCGAACTGCGCCCGATTGACCGACGGCCCGAGCACCTGATTGCGCCGTGCGACGGGCTTCTCAGCGTTTATCGGGCAACCGACGATACGGTTCTGCCCGTCAAACAGAGCCTCTACCGCCTGCCCGCACTGCTCGGGAGCGAGGAGGCGGCGGAACGCTACCGCGACGGTTGGGTGTTCGTATTCCGCCTTTGCGTGAACCACTACCACCGCTATTGCTACGCGGAGGAGGGGGATAAGGGAACGACCCGCTTTATCAAGGGGCGCTTGCATACGGTGCGTCCGATCGCACTGGAGCAAGTGCCTGTTTTCACAGAGAACTGCCGCGCCTGCACGGAGATTGTGACCGAACGGTTCGGAACGCTGACCCAGATTGAGGTCGGCGCGATGTTGGTGGGGCGCATCTGCAACCTGCACAGCGGGGAGCGCCACGTCCTGCGGGGCGAAGAAAAGGGTTGCTTCCAATACGGCGGGAGCACGATTATGCTGTTGGTCGAGCGGGACGCAATCGTCGCTCCGGAGGCGCTTCTGGAAGCGACCGCAAACGGCGTGGAGACCCCCGTCCGGGGCGGCAAAGCGGTGGCGAAAAGGGCGGAATAAAGGGATAAAACGCACGGGACTTGGGTTTCCTGCAACTTGTTCCGCTTTCACGGTGTGCGGGTGGATTTTGGAAAAGGCGTGTGTTTACCTTCTTTTTATCAAATTTATCCCCCCTCATCAGTCGCTTACGCGACAGCTTCCCCCCGAGGGGAAGCCTTCCATACGCAGTGCGAACATGGCAGATGGAATTTTAAAAAGAGAATAATTTTCTCATATTTTCGCTTACACGCCTTGTTATGAAAGCCGTGAAATACGAAAGGAATCTTGCAAAAAGGCTTCCCCTTGGGGGGAAGCTGTCGCGTAAGCGACTGATGAGGGGGGATAAATCTGCACAACCAATCACAGTTTCCCCAAAAAGGAAAGCATTTTGCAAATCTTCTTTCGCACTATACAATAAGGCGATGGGTGAGGGCGGGTAACCACTCAACATCGCGTTTGTTTGTTGGGGCAACGCCCCAAGGTCTTAGGAGGTGATTTTTTGAAACGAAATAACAGTCGGCTGAGGTTGGTTTCATCCTTTCTGGACGGCTCGAAGCGGTGGTTTCTTGCCGCGATTCTGTCCACCGTCGGATTGGCGCTGACCAATATGCTCACGCCGCAGATCGTCCGCGTAACGGTGGATTCCGTCCTCGGAAGCGAACCGTTCGATCTGCCGCCGTTCCTTGTCGGTCTGCTCGAACGTCTTGGCGGGGCGGAGGTTCTGCGGGATAAACTCTGGATGGTCGGCATTGTCATCGTCGGCATTGCCGTGTTCGGCTTCGCGTTCTTCTACGGTTCGCGCGTGTTCAATACCAAAGCCGCCGAAACACTGGTCAAAACCATGCGCGATAAAGTGTTCCGCCACCTGTTGGCGCTCCCCGACGATTGGTACGGCAAGAACCGCACGGGGGATATCATCCAGCGCTGTACATCCGACATCAACATGGTCAAGGACTTCCTTTCCGAACAGCTTGTCTCGGTGTTCCGCATCGTCGTGATGCTTGCGCTGTCGCTGTTCTTCATGTTCTCGCTCCATGTCGGGCTGACCCTGATCGCACTGGCGGGCGTGCCGGTTCTGTTGGCAACCTCGCTGATTTTCCATAAGAAGGTCAGCCCCGAATTCGAGATCTGCGACGAGAACGAGGGCAAGCTTTCCGCCATCGTGCAGGAGAACCTCACGGGCGTGCGGGTGGTTCGCGCGTTCGGGCGCGAGGTCTACGAAAAGGAGAAATTCGACAACCAGAACCGCTACTACATGGGGCTGTGGGATCGCGTGAACAGGATGTTCTGCCGCTACTGGAGCGTTGCGGATCTGATTGCCAACCTGCAGATTATGCTGTTGGTTGTGTTCGGCGCGGTCTTTGCCATCCGGGGCGAGTTGAGCGCGGGCGCGTACATCGCGTTTCTTTCCTACAACGGCTACCTGACGTGGCCTATCCGCCAACTGGGGCGGGTCATTTCCGAAATGAGCAAGGCGGGCGTGTCGCTCCGCCGTATCGAGGACATTCTGAACGCCGCGCCCGAGCGGGACGAGGACGGGGCGGAGCGCATGACAACCGACTATCGCGGTGACATTGCCTTCGACCATGTCAGCTTCTCCTTTGACGGCAAAATGCCCGTTCTGGAGGATGTCAGCTTCACCGTTCCCGCAGGCAAGACCGTCGGCATTCTGGGCGGTACTGGCTCGGGCAAATCGACGCTTGTGCGCCTGTTGGATCGCCTTTACCCTCTGCCCGAGGGGAGCGGGACGATTTCGGTTGGCGGAATCGATATCTGCCGTCTGCGCGCGGCGGAGCTGCGCTCTAACGTCGGCTTTGTGCTGCAAGAACCGTATCTGTTCTCCCGCACCATCGGCGAGAATCTGCGCCTTGCCAAGCAGACCGCAAGCGACGCGGAACTGCGCGCGGCGGCGCACACCGCTTGTCTTGACAGCGCCGTGGAGGGCTTCCCCTCGGGGTACGACACCTTTGTCGGGGAGCGCGGCGTAACGCTCTCCGGCGGGCAGAAGCAGAGAGCCGCCATTGCGCGGACGTTGGTGCAGGACACGCCGATTCTGATCTTTGACGATTCGCTCTCGGCGGTTGACACCGAGACCGACGCAACCATCCGCGCCCGTCTTGCAGAGCGGGAGGGGCGCGCGACAACGCTCCTGATCTCGCACCGCACCGCAACGCTTATGCACACCGACCGCATTGTGGTTCTCGACCGCGGGCGGGTGGCGGAGATCGGAACGCATGAGGAACTGCTTGCGAAAAACGGCATTTACCGCCGCATTTATGAGATTCAGAACGGAGGGGAGCGGCAATGAGCGAAAAGAAAACCGAAAAGCAGACGCATCTGAAATGGTTCGGCATTCCGCGCCTGCTCCCGTTCCTCAAGCCGTACAAGGGGCTGTTTCTGCAACTGTTGGTGTTCGGGCTGATCAGCAGTCTGGGGGAGATCATTTATCCGCTCTTTCAGCGTTACGCGATCAACCACTACATTGCCGAGGGAACGCTTGACACGCTTCCCGTGTTCATTCTGCTGTACCTGTGCGTGATGGTGCTGTCGGCGCTTTCGGTCTACCTTGCGCACGACGGTTCTGCGAAACTGGAGATCCGCGCGGCGCACGACATCCGCGAGACCTGCTTCCACCATCTGCAAACGCTGTCCTTCTCCTATTTCAACCAGAACAGCGTGGGCTACATTCACGCCCGCGTGATGAGCGATACTTCCCGCATCGGGACGTTGATTTCGTGGTCGTGCATCGACGGGGTGTACAATCTGACCTACATCATCGGCGCGTCGGCGGTTATGCTGTCGATCAACTGGCGGTTGGCGCTTCTGGTGCTTGCGGTGATCCCGCTGTTTGCGCTGACCATTGTGCTGTTCCAGAAAAAGGTTCTGCCGCTGAACCGCCGTGTGCGGGAAATCAACTCGCAGATCACGGGGGATTTCAACGAGGCGATCACAGGTGCTGAAACGGTAAAGACCATGAACGCCGAAGGGCAGATGGAAAAGGAATTCACCGCGCGGACCTCGCAGATGCGCAGAACCGCGACCACGGCGGCGCGTTGGCGGGCGATGTTCGGCTCGGCGATCACCTTTGCTTCCTCGCTTGCTCTGGCGCTTGTGTTGTGGCGCGGCGGGCAGATCACGGCGGAGGGCGTGATGGAGATCGGCACGCTGTCGGTATTCATTTCCTATGCGCTCGGCATTATGGAGCCTGTGCGCTGGCTGATTGACGCGCTCTCTGATCTTGTAACCACGCAGGTGAACATTGAGCGTGTGACCAATCTGATTGCAACCGAATCCGACGTTGCCGACCGCCCCGATGTGGTGGCGAAGTACGGCGACACGTTCCACCCGAAAAAGGAGAACTGGGAGCCGCTTCACGGCGATGTGGAGTTTGACGACGTGACCTTCCGCTATCCGGACGGCGAGGTGAACGTTCTGGAGCATTTCAGTCTGAAAGTTCCGCAGGGGACGAACGTTGCGATTGTCGGGGAGACGGGAGCGGGGAAGTCGACGCTTGTCAACTTGGTTTGCCGCTTCTACGAGCCGACTGCGGGGCGGATTCTGATTGACGGGCGCGACGCGCGGGAGCGGTCTCAGCTTTGGTTGCACAGCAACATTGGCTACGTTCTGCAAACGCCGCACCTCTTCTCGGGGACGGTACGGGAGAATCTGCTTTACGGCAACCCGTCGGCGACCGAGGAGCAGATCATGCGCGCGCTTCGTCGGGTATCTGCGGACGAGATTGTGGCGCGGATGGACAACGGGTTGGACAGCGAGGTAGGCGAGGGCGGCGACCGTCTTTCCACGGGCGAGAAGCAGTTGATTTCGTTTGCGCGCGCTCTGCTTGCCAACCCGAAGATACTGGTTCTGGACGAAGCGACGGCTTCGATTGACACGATCACCGAGCAGAAGATTCAGAATGCGATCGGCGAGGTGATTGCGGGGCGGACGTCGTTTGTGATTGCGCACCGTCTTTCAACGATCCGGCACGCGGATGTCATCTTAGTGGTATCCGACGGCAAGATCATTGAGCGCGGCACGCACGCCGAGCTGATGTCGCAAAAGGGTGCGTACTACAACCTTTACACGCGCCAGTTCGAGGAGGATGCGACCCGCAGGACGTTGGACGGGGAGTAAGGGGAAGACCTTGGGACTCTGTCCCAAGCCCTGCTTAGGGGACTTCTTAAGGAGAAGTCCCCTAAGAACCTTCAAGACCTTAACCCAATTGGATTTATATATCTATCCTTACGTTGTACAGATTTTGGTGTAGCCGTATTCCGTGCTACTATTTCCGGCTGCTCCCGCGCCCAATCCCGTCCAGCGGGATTGGGACGGCTTAC
>CAVGEJ010000096.1:8951-9794 GCA_963628215.1 Eubacterium sp. CAG:180 | reverse complement strand
ATTTGTTCACGTGAAAGATTTTCGCGATTTCCGCCGCATTGTGCGTTTCTTCGTAGCTTTGAACCAGCAGCTCTCTCGCCTCATTGTGTAGCATTTTCCCCATTCTGTTCATCCCCTTTGAATATATTGTACTACCTTTGGGTGGTGTTGTCAAGGGGTGATCGGTTTTTTGAAGATTGCTATAATGACAAACTGAGCAACAAAGAGCCAGCTCCGGGAAGCGCGTTTGAAGTCGTATATGAAAATGTGGACAGGCTTTCGGAAACCCTGGAACTTGACAATATCAGTAGGCTTGACGAAACGGTATCGGTTAACAACAATATGGTCAACAGACCCATTACGGAGAGCGAGGTGTTCATGTGAAAACAAACGAGATCAGGCAACAGCTTATCGATGCGCGGGATGAATATATCGGTAGGATCAGGGCAGAACTGATGGGTCCCGGGTCGGAATTTTCCGTTCCTGACGGGGCACACGAGCTGATTTCAAGCAGTCCGCTCAGTAGATATTCTGTTGGAATTCTGTTTCCTCAGGGAAATATGACGGAGCAGGACAATGATGAAACCGTAGCTACGGGAGAGGACGATGCGGAAACGCATTCCGAGGCGGAAGGTGCAGAAGAAAAAGATATTGCGTCTGTATCAGAGAAGAGAGCAGGTGTGCGGGAATCGGATGAAACGGCAGATGAAAACCTTGATGAGGAAATCGGCATGGCTTCGCAGTATAAGCCTTCATCCATGGGTATAACTTTTCTTGTTAAAGGAGACTGCGATAAGCTGCATTGCAATGTGTCATTTGCCACATACAGAAACGCGCTTGTAACGGATTGTGTTCTTCCGTATG
>CAVGEJ010000096.1:8227-8941 GCA_963628215.1 Eubacterium sp. CAG:180 | reverse complement strand
GCGTTCGGTGATGATAGGCAGTATTCGGTTCCACCGGAATTATGTTCTGTTTTACAATATGATAACGCAGGGAAAACTTTCCGATTGCTCAGAAAAACCACGCTGAAAGAATTGCGTGAAATTTTTGAGCGGGACACGATCCCGGAAGATGAATTTTCTGTAATCAAAAAAGCGACATATAGGTTGAATGATTTTTTGAGTAACGGATATGTAAGAATTCCCCACGACATTGGAGATGCAGTGATTGACTTCGCCGAATCCGATTATGTCGATAATTTGACATTGCTGGATGGCACTACGGCTAAATTGGTTGCTCTGAGGACCAAAATTGCGGAAGAAATATATTCGGTTACCGTCATGCTTGTAAACGGAATCGAAGAAGTTCCTGCCAAAGCGAATCGGTGCATTTTTCAGCCACGCATAAAAATAGCCTCAAAAGATAACCATTTTATTTTCTGCGAAAGCAATCCGAACCCGAATCCGGAACATATGGACGATGAAGAAAAATCGCTCGAATTGCTGTACCGGCACAAAAAAATATATGCAACCGGACTCGGAGTTTCGGCAGACTGGGATATTTCCGATGACGGAACCGGAAACTTATGGACGGATTTTTTCCCGATCCGTGAAATTCCGGCTATGAATTTCTCTCTGCCGAATAACGATTTGATTCATGATAAAGAACTGTCAATGAAGTATCTGTCAGACTTGGAT
>CAVGEJ010000096.1:0-8217 GCA_963628215.1 Eubacterium sp. CAG:180 | reverse complement strand
GGATAATACTTCGAAGACCGAAAAGCTCCGTTCTATGCGTCGGCTTGTCGATCTGTATTCGCAATGGATTGCAGACCTGAAAGTTACTGCCAAATCCCTTGACAAGCGGTATGAAACCTCGGCTCTTGCAAATATCAGAGAGTGCGAAAGTGCTGCGAAAAGAATGTACGCCGGAATCGATACATTGGATCGTGATGAATTGGTGTATACGGCATTCCAACATGCAAACCGTGCGATGTTTATGCAACGCATTCATATAGGAAAACAGGCGGAAATGGCTCGTGAAAACGCCGAGCGATATCCGGATGACGAAGATATTTCGGTATGGCTCAATACGCTTAATTACCGCAATGAAAGCGATTCGGATGCCAAGTGGAGACCGTTTCAGATTGCATTTCTTCTTATGGATATTAACTCTGTTGTTCATGATGATTCCGAGGACCGACCGTTGGTAGACTTAATCTGGTTTCCCACCGGTGGCGGAAAAGCGGAAGCATATCTCGGGTTGACTGCATTTACGATTTTTCATCGCAGATTGGCTCACCAAGGAGAGTCTGACGGAACAGCAGTAATGATGCGGTATACTCTGAGGTTGCTGGCTGCACAGCAATTTACAAGAGCGGCAACACTCATCTGTGCCTGTGAATACATCCGTCAGGATTGTATCTGCAAGAAACATAAATATCCGGTTTATCCTCTTGGAGATCATCCGATTACAATCGGGTTATGGATAGGAGGATCTCATATACCGAACAACAATACCGGCAAAAACAGTGCGGAGGAACATCTGAAAAAGCTACAGGATGTAAATAATGCCGGTTCTATAAGAACCGAAAAAGAAAGGCACAATAAATTTCAGGTTCTCAAATGTCCATGGTGCGGGACTAAGCTGGTTAAGGATGTTAAAAACGGTCGTTTAGTTGGACAATGGGGTTATGCAATGAAAAGAAATCATTTCTATATGTTTTGTCCCCATGAAGACTGTACTTTCACAAAAGAGTTGCCGATCCAGATTATTGATGAAGAATTGTATAGGAATCCTCCGACGCTTTTGTTCGGAACCGTCGATAAATTTGCCATGATGGCGTGGGATGGTCGTGTCGGCAATTTTTTCGGTGCAAATTCATCGAACAGAACTCCGGAACTGATTATACAGGACGAGCTTCATTTGATTTCCGGTGCGTTGGGGACAATGGTAGGGCTCTATGAGACGGCAATTGACGGTCTTTCCGGAATGAAGGGTGTTGCTCCGAAAGTTATTGCTTCAACCGCAACAATACGCCGTGCAAAGGAACAATGTTCTGTTTTGTATAACCGGAAAATTGTCCAATTTCCTGCTCCCGGGTTGGATGCGGAAGACTCGTTTTTTGCAAGAGAAGACCGCATTGATTACAGTAAAGGCAAGTATGGCAGAAAATATGTCGGTATTATGCCGTCCGGCAGGACAAAAGCCATGACGGAAATCCGCATGATGGCAGCACTGCTTCAGAAGGCGTATACAATGGATTTGCCGGATGCAGTGAAAGACAAACTGTGGACACTTACCGTATACTTCAACAGCCTGAAAGATCTCGGTAAAGCTTCTACTTTAGTTGATGATGACGTAAAGGATTTCATTATCCGAACCGCAAACAGGATGTTTACTCAGCGGCGTCTGATTGTCAACCCCGATGAGCTGACCAGCCGTGTGACCACTACCGAACTGAACGAAACATTGGATAAACTTGAAAAAATCGAGTATTCAAAAGAAAATATTGAAAAGAAACAATATGCTTCCAATGTGTTGTTGGCAACCAATATGATTTCCGTCGGAATTGATGTTGCCAGGCTGAATGTGATGCTGATGGTCGGACAGCCTAAACTGACGAGTGAGTATATACAGGCATCCAGCCGTGTCGGGCGTTCCTATCCCGGCGTTGTTTTCGTTCAGTATGATGCAACCAAAAGCCGTGATCGCTCTCATTACGAAAGATTCAGGGCGTATCATGATTCCTTTTATCGTTTTGTCGAGCCGACAGGTTCCACTCCGTTTTCCAAACCTGCCCGAGAGCGTGCTTTGCATGCGGTTTTGACGGCATTACTCAGACAAAAGGAATCTTTCACAGATGATACTTCCGCAAATAATTTTGATAGTGAAATCTTTGCAAAGGACATTGAAGAAATCAGTAATTTCATAATATCCAGAATTGAAGCAATAAATTCAAGAGCGAATTCGGATCTTGAAAACGATATTTCCGATGTACGGGAAGAAATTCATGAGTTTATTGATTTTTGGCAGACAATGGTTGAAAAGGCCCGTTCCAGAGAGGATAAGCCGCTTTGCTTCGGAAAAAGGTATATGATAAATCCACCGTCAGAGGATGGACAGCGGTTATTCAGACAATACAATGCTCCGGGAAAAGACGGAGCGCGCGAAACATTGACTTCAATGAGAAATGTCGATACGGCTGTTAAAGGAAGCGTAATAATATGGGAGGACGAAAATGACTGAACAGATAAAAGATAAAGTTCCGTTGAATAGGGTAACGCATTCGGTTCGGGCAGCTCAGGCAGTCCTTCAGTACGGTGTCGGTGCGATGGTTGATTTTGCGGATCAAACATTGGTTACATCAGCGCCTGAGTATTGGAGCGGTACCGATAAAATATTTGATGACCGTTTTGCAAAAGCATTGGGAGTCGACTACTTTGCAATGCCGACGGACATCTCTTATGTCAGATTCCCGGAATGGTATTTCTGTCCCAAATGTCGGGATTTTAAACCGCTTTCACAATGGATTTCTGATTATAGAAAAAAAGCACGCGGGAAATTGTTAGAATTTGACGGCAACATGGTGGAACATATGCAGTGCCAAAATTGCAAACAGGACTTGGTTGTCGCGCGTATTGTTACGGTATGTGAACATGGGCATCTTAATGATTTTCCGTGGGTAAAATGGGTACACGCAAGAGCAAAAAAGCCGATTTGCGGGAATCCGTCACTGAAATTTAAGACCGGTGCTTCCGGTTCAGAGGGACTTGAGGGATTATCCATTGAATGTTCCTGTGGAGCGAGAACCACTTTGAAAGATGCTTTTACCAAGGATATATTCCAACATTTAAGTTCCGGAGATGATGCAATATCTTTCAAATGTGACGGACATCATCCGTTTCGACATACAATTGAGCCATGTGGGTTATACCCGAGAACCGTACAGCGCGGTGCTTCATCCGTATATTTTCCTGTGGTACATAGTTCTTTGGTTATTCCGCCTTATGCCGATAAACTCAATACAAAAATCGAAGGCAGCAGGTCATACGAGGATTGTATCGTAATTATAGGAGATGAGGAATCGGATGATGATAAAAAAACATTGATTGAGAAAAAGCTGAAGAAATGGTCGGAAAAAATCGCACTTGAAATTGGCGCACCACAGGAAGATGTGGAAAAGATTCTCGCGAGAAAATGGCTTCAGGATGACAATGAAAAAATTGATGTAACCGGTGTCGGATATCGTTTTGAAGAATATATGGCATTAACCGGAGAAATTTCTACGCCGAAGGGCGCTTTGGGGGACTTTTCGAGAGAGTCTATGCCTATTGAGGAATATCATCTCCCACATATCAAATCCATATCACTGATTGATAAGGTGCGTGTTGTCAATGCGTTAGTTGGATTTTCGCGAATTACACCGGTTGTAAACAGTGATGACTCCGGTTTTGTTTCGGTAAAAAAAGACAGTACAAGATGGTACCCTGCATATCAAGTGCGTGGAGAAGGAATTTTAATCGAATTAAACCAAGACGATATTGAACATTGGGTTCAGGACAATCCGCGGATTCGGGAACGGGCAGAGCGATTGAATTTTAATTATTGTGAATCGTTCATCGGGAAAAATCATCCGAGAACTATATCTCCGAAGTTTATTATGCTTCATACGCTGGCGCATCTGCTTATTACACAGTTGAGCTTTGAATGCGGTTACAGCGTTGCATCTCTGAGTGAAAGGCTGTATTGCGCTGAAGAATCCGACGGAAAGAAGATGGCGGGAATTCTGATTTATACGGCAAGCGGTGACTCAGAGGGAACATTGGGCGGACTTGTACGACAGGGTCGCCCCGATGCCTTTCCGAAAATATTCAGAAAAGCCGTTTACACTGCAAAAACATGTTCAAATGATCCGGTGTGCATTATGAGCAAAGGACAGGGGCGGGATTCATTAAACCTTGCAGCGTGTCATGCGTGTGCTTTGCTACCGGAAACCTGTTGTGAAGAACGAAATTCTTTTCTTGACAGAGGGATGATAGCCGGCACATTTGAGGAGCGGAATATCGGCTTCTTTTCGGAAATATAGATGCTCAAACCCAAAATTCAAAAAATTACCGTATCATTGCGATGGTGATCAGCAACAGACTGCATACTTTGATGTTTAACTCTTGTTCGAAACAGGTTAATGTCTGTTAAGTTTTTGCGCGGTTTGTCGGCAAAAGGGAGAAATGCTCAAAATGGGCTTGACAAAATGTGTCTGTTGTGATATCTTATAAAGCACACGCGACGCGTCAATTTCGTCGCGAAATGAAACTGAATAAATATATTTCTCTGACGAATAGCGGACTCGTTCCGCTGGCTTAAAGCCGTTTACATATCAATACGCCGTTTGGCGTATCCGTGCAGAGTACATAAGCTACGATATAGCTATAACTGTACCTGCCGTGATATGTAACGGCTTTTTTGTTTTGCAAAAAAGCTTTGTGTCGAGAGTAGCGGACGACACCGATCAAATCGAAATGTCAAAATGTTTCTGCATGCTCTTTACCGTCGTTCAGTCTTAGCCAGCATCGCGTTTGTCCGCACAAACGCCGTTTTGAATCAAACGCAAGTTGCTGTTCAGGGAGACCCTGAGACCCCCGACATACATATCAAAATAAAAAAGAAAGAGGTGCTTTTATGAAAGAAGCAAACAAATCAGGGGGCAGAGCCGTGCGGAAAAGGCAGAACCGCGTGGAGGTCTATCTGAATGACGAAGAACTGAAATTGCTGGATGAGCTGTCCGGCTTCTGCCATCATGACCGCAGTAAAACGATACGGCAACTGATACGGCTCAGGGTGCCGGTACAGGCTCCTCCGATGGAGGTGACGGAACTGACGAGGCAGTTACGGGCGGTCGGTAACAATCTCAATCAGCTTGCGGCAAAAGCCCATGCGCTTGATTATGTGGACGAGCCGGTCTATCGGGATAACGCCATGACAGTGTTCCGCCTGTGCGGCGAAATCCGGGAAGCATTCGCGAAGGGAGGTGTGGATCTTGGCTGTCACAAAAATATGGCCGGTAAAAAGTCATCTCGGTGAACTGCTGAAATATGTCGGTAACAGAAGCAAGACATCGGCAGACGGGAATGTAAACCCCGAAATCATGAAGCTCGTCGGGTATGACACCGACGGGTTCAAAACGGAACAGCGGCTTTATGTAACAGGAGTGAACTGTACACCTGAGGGCGCACCGGAACTGATGACAACACTGCTGAAAAGAACAGGAGGTTCGGAAAGCAACGGAAATTACCGCGTGGCATATCATGCCGTGCAGAGCTTTGACGGAAAGGAATGCGATCCTGCTACGGCTCATGCCATTGGCGTGGAATATGCGACGAGAATGTGGGGCGAGAACTTTCCGGTTATTGTTGCCACACACAGAAACACTGACAATGTTCATAATCACTTTGCCATCTGTGCGACCGGCTTTGACGGCAAACGGTTTCACGAGGACGGTGTTATGCGTCATCGCATGATGGATGTAAACGATGAACTTTGCCGGAAGTATGGATTGTCGGTCTGCGCAAACCGGGAATGGGGACATAAGCGGAGATTTGCGGAAAACAGAATGCGGGAACGCGGACAGATGTCTTACCGGGAACAGCTGAGAAGCGATATTGATCAGGTGATTTACGATGTGGGGAAAACGACCTATCAGATGCGGTATTTCTATGATGCGTTGGAGAAGATGGGGTATATTGTTGAGAAGCGCGGCAGGTATATGCGTGTCCGCCCCGACGAAGCACAGCGTTTTATTCGGCTTGACAGTCTCGGTGGCAACTACACAGAGGAGAAAATCACTTACAGAATGAAAGCGCAGTATTTTGATAACCGTGAACCCAAGCAGGCATTTGTCTACCGAAAGCGCGACCGCGCCAAAGGTCTGTACGGACTGTATCTGTATTACCGATATCTGCTCGGTAATCTTCCGAAAACGAGAATGGAAGATCCTGCTGCCTATGTTACGCTTCGTGAGGATGCCCGGAAAGTGCGGATGTACTCTGCCGAGGCGAATCTCCTCGGCATGAATCATATTGTCACATACGACGATCTCAAAGTCTATCTGAACGGCGCGGAAGAACGGTTAAAGCAACTACAGGACAAACGGCAAAAGTTGCGCAACCGTCTCCGCCGGATGCATGATGCCGGAAAAATGCAACCGATCAAAAATGAGATTCACGTGATGACAAAAGAGATCAGGGATGTGTCCTACAATGTAAAACTCGCAAAGGATATTGCCGAGCGTTCCGAGGTTACGCTGTATATTGCCACACGCTTTGAGTATGAGCAGGAATGCCTGCGGGATGAGAATTACAGCAGGACACACGAACCGCCGGAATACCCGTCACGGTTCTGTTCTACGGACTGGCTTATCCACAGAGAGGAACTTGACCGCAGGGCGCGCGAGGATGCGGAAAGGATTGAAGCAGAAGCAAGAGCCGAGGAGCAAAAGAAAATGCGACAACCGTCCGGATCTGTAAAAACAAAACAATCAACGGAAAGGAACAACGGGCGATGAAGGAAAAAGGAAATTATTTTACCGTGGACAACCGGATCTTTACATTTGGTCTGAAGCCGCGCGACATTGCAGTCTATTGCTGTATCTGTCGTCATACAAACCGCAAAACCGGTGTAGCATTTCCGTCACGGCGGATGATAGCAAAGGAATGCGGCATCGGAAAGGCAGATACCGTGGATAAGGCAATCAACACGCTGATAGGAAAGGGTCTGCTTACAAAGAGACATCAGATGCGCTTCGACGGTGGCAATGCGTCGAATATGTACGCCCTGTCCGAAATCGGGGATGCGGTTATCCGGCATGAGGGATGCTAACAAGAAAAAGGAACAAGTATTTACTATCAGGAGAAACGAAAAAATATGTCAGACAATATGGAAAAACGAGAGGTAAACATGAATCGAAAAGAAATCAAAGAAATCCGCCTTGCGGAATGCAGAGCTTTTGAAGGAAATCCCTTTGCCGTTCGGGACGACGCGGAAATGGAAATGCTGAAAGACAGCATCCGTGAGAGCGGCGTGCTGACCCCGATCACGGTACGCTCCGTCCCTGATGGGTATGAGATTGTCAGCGGACACAGGCGTGTTCATGCCTGCCTGTCAGTAGGTCTTGAAATGATCCCTGCGATTGCCGAGGATATGAGCCATGAGCAGGCGGTCATTGCATTGGTGGATTCCAACCTTCAGCGGGAGGGACTGCTTCCGTCCGAAAAGGCATTTGCCTATCGGATGAAGCTGGATGCAATGCGACATCAGGGAAAGGTCGAAACATGTGCACAGATTGGGCACAAGTCGCGCGATATGATTGCGGAAAATGCCGGCACAAGCCGTGAAACGGTCCGCCGTTATATTCGGCTGACCTATCTTGAAAGGCCGTTGCTTGATTTGGTGGATGAGGGGCGTATGGCACTTACACCTGCTGTGGAACTGTCGTATCTGACGCCGGAGGAGCAGTATGACCTGATTGAGACGATAGAAAGCGAGGAATGTACGCCGTCTTTTTCTCAGGCGGTTCGTATGCGGCGGCTGTCTGAGAGCAGTGAATTGGATATTGATACAATCTTTGATATTATGACCGAGCAAAAGGCGAATCAGACAGAATACTTAAAACTACCGATGAACGGTGTGCGGGACTATTTTATCCCTGGGACAAGTCCTCGGATGATGGAAACGCTGATTCTGAAGGCACTTGACTATTATGCAAAAGCACTGGAAAAAAAGAAACAGCGAGGTGGAGATGCGAGGTAAGAGCAGATACCCGATCCGTGTGGCATTGTGGGTCGGAAAGAACAGATATACGGTAAAAGGCGTGACTTATACCGTCAGGGCGGTATTTGATGAACCGAATCAGGTGACACTTCGTGACCGCTTTGAAAAAATCATCCGAACCGGTTCCGCACATTTGACAATACCGG
>CAVGEJ010000095.1:0-10096 GCA_963628215.1 Eubacterium sp. CAG:180 | reverse complement strand
CACAGGTTCTGCTGGATATCCTTTTTTTACCGAAAAAGTAAATGCTGTTGCCCTGGGGACAGAGTCCCAAGGTCTTGACAAACCCAAAAAAATCTGCTATAATAGAAGAAAACCGCAGAAAGGAGAGCACCGTGAAACCGGCATTTCCGGAACTGATAGGAAACGAAAGCCTGCGCCGACTTCTCGGTGACGATATCCGGGCGGGGAGACTTTCGCACGCATATATTTTCGAAGGACCGCGCGGGAGCGGGAAGCATACGCTCGCGCGCCTCACTGCCGCCGCCCTCGCCTGCGAAAAGCGGGATACCGACGGCGTTCCGCTCCCCTGCGGAGTCTGCCCCGCCTGCAGGAAAATTCTCGAGGGTAAGTCCCCCGACGTCATCTGCGTGAACCGAGGCGAGAAGGCAACCTTCGGCGTTGAACCGATCCGCGCCCTCCACGCCGACGTCCACGTCGCGCCGAACGAACTGGATACCAAACTCTATATCCTCGAGGACGCGCAACTCCTCACCCCGCAGGCGCAGAACGCCTTCCTCCTTACCTTGGAAGAACCGCCCCCCTACGTCCTGTTTCTCCTGCTCACCGAAAACGCGCTCGCACTGCTGGAAACCGTCCGCAGCCGCGCGCCCGTGAGACGAATGGAACTGCTCACGGCGGAACAGATCGCCGAAGCGCTGACCGAACGCTTCCCCGAAGCGAACGCGCTGAAACGTTCCTCCCCCGAGGAATTCCGCGAACTGATTGCCGCGGCGGGCGGATGTATCGGTCCTGCCATCGAGTTGTTGGACGCCAAAAAGCGCGCCCCCGTGCTCGCCGACCGCGCACAGGTTCGTCGCTTCCTCTCGCTCGCGGAAACGGGCAGAAACGGAACTGACGCCATCGCCCTGCTCGGAAGCCTCGGGCAGAAACGGGACGAACTGACAAGCCGCATGAACCTCTGCCTCGTCGCCCTGCGCGACCTGTTGCTCTTAAAAAAGACTGAAACGGCGCCGCTCTGCTTTTTCGCAGACCGCGAGGAAGCGCTCGCGCTCTCCTGCCGCTTCCCCACGCAGGGACTGCTCCGCCTGTGCGGCGCGGTCGATACCGCAATTGACCGACTGCGGGCAAACGGAAACGTCCGACTGGTTCTGACCCTGCTCGGAACGGAGTCCGGACTCCTGCCGCTCTGACGGCGGGACAGATAGAAAGGATAGCTTATGGATACCGAAAAGAACGAATCGCGCCCCGAGTTCCGCACGGACGAAGAACGCAAAAAGCGCCGCCGCAGAAACGGCAGAAAGCCGCAGGCGGCGGGCGCGCAGAACCGCCCCGAAGGAGACCGCAGACCGCCGCGCGACGGCGGTCGCGAAGGAAACCGCCACAGTGCAAGATGGGGCTTGGAGGATATGTACGGCAAACCGACCGAAGAGGACAGCCTTTCGCTGGAGGAACTGCGCGCCAGAATCGTCCTCAAAGCGGCGGACGGCTCCAAACCCACCGTGCATGAACACGAAACGGAGAATCCCCCCGCCCCCGAAACCGACGCGCAGGCAGTTCCCGCCTCGGCAACGCCCGCAGACGAAACCCTCCCCGGCTCGGACCTCTACCCGATGCCCGAAGATCCGGCGGAGGCATCCGCGGACGTGCCGCGCGTTGAGGTGGTGGGCATCCGCTTCCGCGCTTCGGGAAAGGTCTATTACTTCGATCCCAAGGGCAACCGCGTTTCGGCGGGCGACTGCGCCATTGTCGAAACCGTGCGAGGTCCGGAGTTCGGCGAGGTCAGCTTCGGCAACCGCATGATCCGCAAGTCCGACGCCGCAACGCCCCTGCGCCCGATGCTCCGCGTTGCGGTCAAAGAGGACATCGCCCGCAACGAGGAAAACCGCGCCAAGGAGCAGGAAGCCCTGCGGTACTGTCAGGAGCGCGTGACCGCAAGAGGGCTGGATATGAAGCTGATCGACGCGCAGTACGCCTTTGACAACTCCAAGCTGCTGATCTACTTCAGTTCCGAGGGACGGGTCGACTTCCGCGATCTGGTCAAGGATCTTGCGGCAGCGTTCCATACCCGGATCGAGTTGCGCCAGATCGGCATCCGCGACGAGGCGAAAATGCTTGGCGGACTCGGCGCTTGCGGCAGACCGCTCTGCTGTTCCACCTTCCTGAACGATTTCGGGCAGGTCTCCATCAAGATGGCGAAGGAGCAAAATCTTTCGCTCAACTCGCTCAAAATCTCGGGTATCTGCGGCAGACTGATGTGCTGCCTGCGCTACGAAGCGGAGACCTACGCCGCCGAGGCAAAACTGACCCCGCCCGTGCGCTCCACCGTGAAAACCGCAGACGGAATCGGAACGGTGGTATCGTCCGTCCCGCTTGCGGGAACGGTAAAGGTGGCGCTGAACGACGCGCCCGACGCAGAGCCGAAAACCTACAGCCGCGACGAGGTGGTTCTGCTTGCAAAGCGGGAAAAAGCCCCCGCGCAGAACGCGGAAGGCAACCAACAGCCCCGAAAAAAGCCACAGAAGGATAAAAAACCCCGATAATTCGTTTTTTTCGCCGAAAAGCAGAAAAAAATTTTGCAAAACCGGTTGCAAAATCGAAAAAATATGATACAATATAAGTGGCAGCGGTCGGATTTCCCGACCTGCCGCCGCGGGAATCTGAAACAGGAGGTTATGGATATGGCTTACAAGATTTCTGACGACTGCGTTTCCTGCGGTGCCTGCGCCGAGGCTTGCCCGGTTGAGGCGATCGCGGAAGGCGACGGAAAGTACGAAATTGATGCGGACAAGTGCATCAGCTGCGGAAGCTGCGCTGATACCTGCCCCGTGGGCGCTCCCCAGGAGGCGTGATTACATCAGCCGTCGCATCGGGGGCGGGGTTGCCCGCCCCTTATTCCAACCACTTCCGTCCGACGGAGGAATTCCCCGATGTCGGATGATAATACACTCCGATTGCAATCGGACGAACAGCTTGATACGGTTAACGAACAGCTTCGCCTGATCCGCAAGAAAAACGGTCTGACCTTCGGAACAGACGCTTACCTGCTCGCCGCTTTTGTGCGGTCACAGCCCCGGGAGCGCGCGGTTGACCTCGGCTCGGGGACAGGCATCCTTTCCCTGTTGCTTTGCGCACGGAATAAGGTGCGGTCGGTCATCGCGGCGGAGGTTCAACCCGCCTTTGCGGAACTGACCGAACGGAACGCCGCGCTCAACGGCATGGCGGATCGCATCCGCGTTTTTGCGGGCGACGTCCGAACAATCGGACTCCGCGACACCGACGGCGAGGTGGGTCTGGTTTTCTCCAATCCCCCCTATCTGCGGGCAGGATCGGGCAGATCCAACCGGGAAACCGAAAAGGAGATTGCGCGGCATGAGGTCGCGGGCGGCATCGCCGATTTCTGCGCCGCCGCAGGACGGATTCTGCGGACGGGCGGCAGATTCTGCGTGGTCTGGAAACCCGAACGCCTGCGCGAACTGTTTTCCGCCATGGCGGAGAACCGACTGGAACCCAAGCGCATGACCATGGTGCACGCCGACGAAGCGCACGAACCCTGCGCGGTGCTTGTGGAAGCGGTCAAGGACGGCGCGCCCGATCTGCGCGTTACACCGCCGCTGTTCCTCTATGAACCGACTCCGTGTTCCTCACGGAAGCTGACCGCCGAAGCGCGGGAAATTTACGACCGTTGTGAATGGTTCGCCCCGAATCGGCATAAAACTGAAACAGGACAAAATTAAACAAAGGAGATAAAGCTATGAAAAAGTGCGAAAACAAGGGAAAGATCATCGGCGCAATCGCCATCGCCGCAGGAGCTGCTCTCATTGGCAGAATCA
The DNA here is from genome assembly GCA_963628215.1 of Eubacterium sp. CAG:180. Lineage (GTDB taxonomy): Bacteria > Bacillota > Clostridia > Oscillospirales > CAG-272 > UMGS1865. The sequence goes on along the minus strand of CAVGEJ010000095.1, from coordinate 6,287 downwards.
TCTATGATTTCAAGAAAATCAGAGAACTGACCAAAGAGGACGAACTTGCAGGCGAGTCCGAGGAAGCAACCGAGACCCCCGTCGAGACCGCCGAGCCTGAGGTCGCCGAGACCGAAGCGGAAGCACCCGTCGAGGAAGCTGTCGAAGCACCCGCCGAAGCGCCTGCAGAGGCAGCTGAGGACGCAAAGGCAGAGTAATCGCTCTTCCCTTCCCCCCAAAAAGACCGTGCGTGTTCCGCACGGTCTTTTTCGTGAAGAAGGGCGTATCTTTCAACGGGAACGGAACGACACATGGGTCGTTCCCTACAAACCTCATTTCCGGCGGATTCCGCGCCCCGCAAATCACCCCGCCTTCCGACCATTCACTAACTTGAACCATTTCTATCCGGTAGCGGGAGCGAGGCGACAGCCGACAAAATCCCGCTCGACGGGATTTTGCGCGGGAGCAGCCGGAATTCGCAGCACGGAATACGGCTACATCAGAATCTGCACAATGTAAAAACAGAACCCAAAATCCCCTTGGTTAAAGTTCTTGAAAGTCTTGAAAACTTCTTTCAAGAAGTTTTCAAGCAGGGCTTGGGACAGAGTCCCAAGGTCTTAAAAAAGAGGTCAAAATGGAACACATCAAACGAATCCTGAGCGGGACAAGGCGCGCGCTCGACGACTACCGCATGATAAACCCGAACGACCGCATCGCAGTCGGGGTCTCGGCAGGGAAGGACTCCCTTACCCTCCTTTGCGCTCTGGCGGAACTCCGCCGCTTTTATCCTGTCCCCTTTACCCTCCAAGCCGTTACCGTTGATATGGGCTTTGCGGGCGGCATGGACTTCTCCCCCATCCGGGAACTGTGCGAAAAGCTGGACGTGCCCTATACCGTCATCCCCACCGAGATCGCAAAAATCGTGTTCGAGATCCGGAAAGAGCCATCCCCCTGCTCGCTCTGCGCCAAACTGCGGCGCGGCGCGCTCTATAATGCCGCGGGAGAACTCGGGTGCAATACCGTCGCGCTCGGTCACCACCTCGACGACGCGGCGGAAACGCTGATGCTCAACCTCTTCTTCGAGGGTCGCGTCGGCTGCTTCTCCCCCGTCACCCACCTCTCGCGCACAGGCGTCAAACTCATCCGCCCCATGCTCTACCTGCCCGAAAAGGACATCCGCTACTTCGCCGCAAAGGCAAACCTGCCCGTTATCAAGTCCCCCTGCCCCGCCGACGGCAACACCGAACGCGAGGAAATGAAACGCCTTCTGGGCGACTTGGAACATAAGCACCGCGGTCTGCACCACCGCATCTTCGGCGCGATGCAACGAGGCAATATTTCCGGCTTCGGTCTTTCCGCCGAACCGATATCCCCCGAGGAGGAATCCGATGAATCCCAATGAACAAAACCCCTTCCTGCCCCTCTGCCGTGCCGATATGGACGCGCGCGGTTGGGATCGCCCCGACTTCGTTTACGTCACGGGCGACGCTTACGTCGACCACCCGTCCTTCGGCGTTTCCATCATTTCGCGCGTACTGGAGGACGCAGGCTACCGCGTGGCAATCCTCGCCCAGCCCGACTTCCGCTCCTGCGACGCGTTCCGCGAGTACGGCAAGCCGCGCCTCGGCTTCCTCGTGACCTCGGGGAATATCGACAGCATGGTCGCGCATTATACCGCCGCAAAAAAGCACCGCTCCTTCGACTATTACACACCCGGCGGCGTGATGGGCAAACGCCCCGACCGCGCGGTTATCGTCTATACCAACCGCATCCGCGAGGCGTATAGCGACGTGCCCGTCATCCTCGGCGGACTGGAAGCCTCGCTCCGCCGCTTTGCGCATTACGACTACTGGAACAATAAGGTGCGCCGCTCGATCCTCGTGGACAGCCGCGCAGACCTTCTGACCTACGGCATGGGCGAAAACATCCTTCTGCGCGTGGCGGAACTGCTCGACCGCGGCGTGCCGATCCGCAAAATCCGCGACGTGCGCGGAACGGTCTATCTCTGCGACCCCGCCGACACCATCCACTACGACGTTGCCGCAACCTTTGACTATAACCTGCTGAAAACCGATAAGCGCGCCTACGCCGAAGCCTTCGGCATCCAGTACAAGAATCAGGACGCCATCAACGGGCGCGCCATCTGCGAACGCTACGATAATAAACTGCTGGTGCAGAACCCTCCCATGCCCCCGCTGGAACGCGAGGAACTGGATCACGTCTACAGCCTGCCCTATCAGCGCGCCTATCACCCCTCCTATGCGGCGGCGGGCGGCGTGCCGGGCATTGAAGAGGTGCAGTTCTCGCTGACCCATAACCGCGGTTGCTTCGGCGGCTGTAACTTCTGCGCACTCGCCTTCCATCAGGGACGAACCGTCCGCTCCCGCAGCGTGGAAAGCGTGGTGGAGGAAGCAAAGAAAATCACCGCCCTGCCCGGGTTCAAGGGCTACATCCACGACGTAGGCGGTCCGACCGCGAATTTCCGTTACCCCGCCTGCGACCGTCAACTGGAACACGGCGTTTGCGCCAACCGCAAGTGCCTCGCGCCCACGCCCTGCAAGAACCTCAAGGTCGACCACAGCGAATATATGCACCTCATCGAGAAAATCGAAGCCCTTCCGCGCGTTAAAAAGGTCTTTATCCGGAGCGGCATCCGCTTCGATTACCTCATGCTCGACCCCGACGACGCGTTTTTCCGCAAACTCGTCCGCGATAACGTGAGCGGTCAGCTGAAGGTTGCCCCCGAGCATTGCTCGGACAACGTGCTCGCCTGCATGGGCAAGCCCTGCTTCGCGGTCTACGAAGCCTTCCGCGAAAAGTTCTTCCGCATCACCAAATTGCTCGGGAAAGAACAGTATCTTGTTCCCTACCTCATGTCAAGCCACCCCGACTCCACCCTTGCGGACGCAATCGAACTGGCGCTCTGTCTCAAACGCAACCGCTACGCCCCCGAACAGGTGCAGGACTACTACCCCACCCCCGGAACTGCCTCCACCGTGATGTTCTATACCGGCATCAACCCGCTGAATATGAAACCCGTCTACGTTGCCACCGACTACCACGAAAAACAGCTTCAGCGCGCGTTGCTCCAGTTCAACCGACCGCAGAACGCGCCGCTCGTCCGCGAAGCCCTGCGCCGCGCCGGCAGAACCGACCTCATCGGCTTCGGCGGCGATTGTCTTGTCCGCCCCGAAAACGGCGCTGACCGCCGCGCGGAAAAGCATACCCCCACCCCGCACACGGGAAAGCGCAACAACAAACCCATCCGCACCGCGCCGCAGAATGCCCCGCGCAATGCCCCCCAAAAATCCAAGTCTACACAAAAACCCAAGTCCAAACCATCTCCCAAAACAAAAAGAGCGCGTTAACCGCACTCTATAAAAAAACAATACCGCCCCACCCAACAAAAACTTCCCCCATGCGCCCCCGCCCTACACACAGCGAATCAAATTTTCGCAATGCAGGGGCGGCGCGCATGGGGGAAGTTCTCGGAGGGAGAGGGAGGCTTGGAGGGAGAGGGACGCCTCTTACAAGAGGCGTCCCTCTCCCTCCAAGGTCTTAGAACTCAATCTCCTTCCGGGCGGGGTTCAGTTCGGGCGGGTAGATTTTGCGGATCTCGTAGGTCAGGCGTTCGGTTGGCTTGTAAAGATCGCCGACCTTCATCCCGATCACGCCCGCCTCCGCCTGAAGCGGGAACTTGTCCACATCAATGTTCAGTTCCACTTTTTTTGTTCCGTTCAGGATCGCGTCCACCTTGCAGTGGTTCTCGATCGCGTCCATGTACCTGATCTCTGTTTGTTCCATTGTATTTCTCCGTAATATGTATAATGTAACAGGAAGATCCGCCGTCTCGACAGAATTCCATAGATTGCCTATTTATTATACTGTATTTTACAGGAAAATCCACCCTTTTGGAACAAATTCTTCAGAATTTACAACGTGTTCATATATGACGCCTGCTCAACGCACCAGATGCCGCTTGATTTTTCTCGACGTCGTCTTTTCAAACTCGGTGTAACGGAATTCCACGTTGCGGATCTGCTTATAGCTGACCAACTTGCGGTTCATCTTCGCAATCTGCTCGCGAATCTTCTTTTCAACCGCCTCGTGGTCGGCGGGATCGGGGAACTCGTCCAGCCGCGGGTAAATGATCGCCGTCAGCAGAATGTCGTTGCCGTCGCCGTTCTTTCTGCCCACAACCACCGATTCCTGCGCCGATGTCTGCGCCGCAATGTACTCTTCAATCTCTTCAGGGAACACGTTCTTGCCGTTCTCCAACACGATAACGTACTTCTTCCGCCCCGTGATGAAGATGTAGCCGTCCTGATCCATGTACCCGATGTCGCCCGTGCAGAACCAACTGTCCTCGGTAAAGACCTCCGCCGTGCCCTCGGGATTCTTGTAGTAACCCAACATCACGTTGTCGCCCTTGACCTGAATCTCGCCCTCGTCAAAGCCCTTTTCGTTGGTGTGGTTGGGGTCGATCCGCACGCGGCAGCAGTTCACCGCAGGTCCTACCGAGCCGCGCTTGGGCGCAAAGTAGGGATTGACCGCAATCAGCGGCGCGCATTCGGTAATGCCGTAGCCTTCAAAAATATCAATGCCGAACTCCTGGAAGGAATCCGCAATATCGGGGTTCAGCGCCGCGCCGCCGCAGATGATCTGCTCCAGTCTGCCGCCGAACACGTTGGTGACCTGACGGAACAGTGTCCGCCGCACGTCAAAGCTCAGCTTACGCAACGTCCGCGAAATCTCGCTCAGATATTTCAGGAGCGAGTCCTTGCCGCTCTTCTTCGCTTCGTCCCAGACCTTCTTATTCATTGTATAAACGAACAGCGGGACCAGAATCAAGCGCGTTGGGCGGAACAGTTCGATGTTCTTCATCACGCGTTTGAGGCTGTCGTTGATGCCGATATCCACGCCGTAGTTCAGCGATGCAAGCGTGATGCAAAGTTCGTAGGTATGGTGAATCGGGAGAATGGAAACGGTTACGTCGTCGCGGGAGAAATCCACCGCCTCGCATGCCGCATTGACTGCGGAAATGATGTTCTTTTCCGCCAGCATCACGCATTTGCTACTTCCCGTTGTGCCCGACGTGAAGAGCATTTCCGCCATGCGGTCAAGATCCGTAACCTCGGGATACCGGTATCCCGCCGCCACGCCGTCCTCGCCCATTGCCATCAGCTCGTCAAGCGGCAGATAGCGCGGGTTTCCGTCGCACATTCCGCGATCGGGCGCGATCGGAATCAGCTTCTTCAGGGTCGGGTGTCCCTCGGCAAGTTCCGTGAATTTTGCATTGAAGCTTGCGGAATAGACGATTGCGTCGATCTCCGCAAACGCCAGGAAGTTGGAAATTTCCGCAACTTCCAGTTCGCGGTCCATCGGAATCGCCACGCCGCCCGCCGCAATCGCCGAGACATAGGAAATAATCCATTCGGGCGAAGTCTCGCCGATAATCGCAATGCGCTTTCCCGCCAGTCCCGCCGCCGCGTAGCCCGCCGCCTGCCGCAAAAACCGGTTGGAAAGGCTACGGTAGGTCATGGTATGCAGGTTATGTTCCTTATCGAAATACCGGAGCGCGGTCTTGTCCCCGAACGCGCCGAGTTTCTTGGCAAAGTGACTCATGCTTTCCACGGGGGTATAAATCCGTTCGGTCTTTTTTCTTCCCATTTTTTTCGTTTCCTCTTTACAATCGTTTTTAGGCATCCCCGCGCAATTCGTGAATGGCGCACTCGCTTGCATCTTTTCCGTCATACTTCACAAAAATCCTTGCCTGTAGCTCGGCTACAGCCTGCGGATTTTTGTATCGTCTGACGAAAAATCTGACTGCGCAATTGCACCATCAGAATTGCGCGGGGATGCCTTTAATCGGCGGCGTCCGCCGTTCAATCGATCCGTCTCTATTATACCAGATTTCTTCCGCTTTGTCAAGGGGGGATGAAGACCTTGGAGGCGCAGGAAACCCTCTTTCGTAGAGGGTTTCCTCCCCTCCAAACCTCCCTGACCTTCCCAGAACTTCCCCCAAGAGCACCCGCACCATACAAAGCGAAACAAATTTTCGCCATGTAAGGGCGGGTGCTCTTGGGGGAAGTTTTTGGTTTGGGCGGGAGGTGATTTTTTCAGAGTGCGGCTTCGCGCCCGATTGGTAAGCGGGATGTGATTCGTTGTAATGCCTTATGCGGAATCTCCGAACATCAGAGACGCAAAGCCATTCTGCAAGTAATATTCCTATGGCAAGTGGAGATTTATCCCCCCCTCATCAGTCGCTTACGCGACAGCTTCCCCCCGAGGGGAAGCCTTTTTGCAAG
>CAVGEJ010000094.1:0-10134 GCA_963628215.1 Eubacterium sp. CAG:180 | reverse complement strand
AAACTCCCAAGCCGTGCCGCCTCCCGCGCCATGCACAGCATGGGGCGAAACCGGAAGGACAAGCCGAATCCGTTAACGCTTCTCATGCGGGAGCTGACCGGACGGCTTGCGGGGCGGTTGCATCTCAATGACTACCGCCGCGCGCAACTGGAGGCGGACCTGCGGACGGGGGACATGAGGCAAACACCGGAGCAGTTTGTCGCGGAAAATATCGTCCGCGCGGGGACGGTTGCGGTGTTAGCAGTTCCGGTCGTGTTCGTATCCAAGTTTTTGGCGGTGCTGTTATTGGTTGCCGCCATGTTGTTTTACCGCCTCGGCAGTATGACTTTGCGAAAAAAGATCGGGGCAAGGCGGGCGCGGATTGAACTGGAATTGCCGCGATTCGTGGCAAATATCGAAAAGACCCTGCCGCACAGTCGGGATGTCCTCGCCATGCTCGAAAGCTACCGAACCGGCGCGGGGGAAGAATTCGGGCGGGAACTGGACATCACGGTCGCGGATATGCGAAGCGGAAATGACGAGGCGGCGCTCACGAGACTGGAGGCGCGGGTCGGTTCATCGGCGCTGTCGGATATTGTGCGTGGGCTGATCGGCATCCTGCACGGCGAGGACAACGGCGTGTATTGGGCGAACCTCTCGCTGAAATTCTCGGAGGCGGGACGGCAGAATCTGCGGGAACAGGCGGGAAAAGTGCCGAAGCGTGTGCGGCGGCTGTCGCTGGTTTTGCTCGGTTGCTTTTTCTTGATCTACATCGTGGTCATCGGAGAGGTGCTGCTGAACTCGCTCGGAGGGCTGTTCTTATGAGAAAGTGGAACAACCGCGGCGAGGGGTATGTCGAGGTCGCCATCAGCGTTTTGCTGATCGCGTTCGTGCTGGTCTTCGCCGTCAGCCTCGCGTCCTTTGTGGCGCTGAATCAGAACCTGAAAACGCTTGCGGACGGCATCACGGATTACGCGGCGGCAGAGGGGAGCATCGCGTTGGAGGACTACATCGCCAATCTGCGCCGTCAGACCGGAATCGACTTTACCTGTACCTTTGACCGAACGAACGCAGACGCGGACGGTTTTGTGCAGCTCGGAGAGATGATCCAATGCAAGCTGACCTGCCCCGCACGGTTGCGCGGCTTTGGGGATTTCCTGTTCCCCGTGACGCTTCAAGCCGAATCCCGTGCGCGGTCACGGGTGTACAGGAAATGAGGCAATATGAAAAGAGCAATTGAAAATCGCCGTGGCGAGGGCTATGTTTGGCTCGCCGTCCTCGTCCTGTTCCTGTCGCTTCTGACCTCGGTGCTGCTCCTGTATTTGGGGCTGTGCGGGCAGGTGCTGAACGAACGGCGGGAGAGAAAACAGGCGCTGGACTCCTACCTCGCAGAGTTTGCGAAAGCGTCTTACGATGCTATCCGTCAAGGAGACGGGTACGCCGATGCCATCGACTACGACAAATTGGTAGACGGTTGCCCGTCTGCTATCGGCGTAACGGATGCGGAAGTGACATTGGAGCGCGGAAACGGCTTCGGGCTGACCGTGCGCTATACATTGGCGATACCTGTGACATGGAACGGACGAACCTTCGGCACGCTGTCCGTCCCGATGCGGGTATCGTCTTTTTACGAAGAAAAGGAGAGATGAAATGAGAAGAAAACAGAAAATCGCCGCCGTGGTGTTATGTGTTGTAACGGTTGCGGTGTTGGTGGTGGGAATCGTTGTCTGCCTGCCGAAACCGAGTAACGGATACCCCAAACATTCGGGAGAGCCGTCCGACATCACGGCTCCTAATATTCCAAAGATTGAACCGATTGACCTGCCGCCGCTTGATGCAGACGATGACAGTCTGAGTCTGACCTTCGACATCGAACAGCAGACGCGGGAGAGCGGCGCAAAGGTCCTGCCGGAGGGGAGGGAGAGCAGATGAATTTTGCATGGAAACGAATCCTGTTTGTCGGGCTGTTTCTGATGCTGTCTGTTTTCTTGACCGTCGCTGTCGGTGCGGAAACCTACGAAGCGGACGGCGGGAGCGCCACTGTGTATGCGTTCCCGTCTGATGAATGTAATCGGACAATCGTTGTGCGGTGCGTGGACGAAAGCGGGACTCTGCTCAAAACCGTCACCTGCTACACCAAGCGCGGGGAAAGCACGCTTTTGTATTTCGGCATCTACGGCTACGACACCGTGGGCTTTCAGAGTGACGCAGGCGTGTGGACTACCTGCAAGTTGGGAAAAATCAGTCAGGGACAGCACTGCTACGGCGCGGTGGATGTGACCTACCATTTCCGAACCGCGATGAGCCAAAATCAGGTGAATGCAACCGTCACCATGCGCAGGTTTGAGGACGCAAAAGTGATTGTGCGCCACACGAAGGAGGTGCGGTACGGCTATAACTGGTCGGCTTGCTATTATGAGACGATTGCGAGCTAGTGAACGACTTGAGCGATTAAAGAAACGCTATATCGTTTTTTCTCAGTATCCTGATTCCATTGATTATAATGGATCTCACTCGTTTTGGTTCGAGTCACTTACAGTTCCTAAGGAACTGTTTGAAAAGAGAGACGCCCTTGGTCTATGGACAACGGTATAATGGAAAACTTCTTCGGCAGACTCAAGGTTGAAATGTATTACGGCGAAAATTTTGAATCCCTTCGAGGGTTCATTGAAAAGTTAGAAGAGTACATTTATTACTACAACAATGAGAGAATTTCTCTCAAACTTAAAGGAATGAGCCCGGTTCAATACCGAGCTCATTCGAAAGCATTTTAATATTTAATTTTTGTCTAAACTTTGGGGTTCACTTCAATTGCACTGTTGCATTTACTTTGAGAATTTACAAAAGCAAAAGAAAATTTATATAACAAAATTTTAAGAAAGGATACTCCAACACAGACTTCCTTGCTTTCCTCCGAGACCAAATGCCTCGGAGGTTTTCTGCTCATAATGACCGCGGGGTTATTTGGGGCTTACGAACCATTTAAGAGACTTTTTGAAAAAAGTCTCTTAAAAATCTCCAAAAACTTTCCCCCAAGGGCGGGATTCGTTACGGAATCCCGCCCTTGGGGGAAATTCTTGAAGGTTCTTAGGAAACTTCTTCTAAGAAGTTTCCTAAGTAGGGTTCGGGGCAACGCCCCGAGGTCTTAGCCTTCTCTCAATACAGATACAGATTTGCCCCGATGCGGCGGATGTCGGTGGCGGAGGCGAGGATTTTATCGTCCACCACAATGTCACCGAACAGCGCGCGGCATTCCTCGAGGAAAAGATTTTCGATCAGGGAGGAGTTGAAGAGTTGGAAGGACACCTCGTTTTCCGCCAGATCGTATGCGCCCGGGGTGGGGGCGTACTTCCGCACGATGTGGAGCGCGTCGCCCGACTCCACATAAACAACCGTTCCGACCTCGGCGTCTTTCAGCTTGCCCACCAGTTCGGAGAGGTAGGCAACCGAGTCGCCCGCGCTTGCGTAGTCCACGTCAACGCTCAAATAGTAGCCGTCCGTGTACTTGTCCTCGCCCGTGGGGTACTCGTTGACCTCCGCCATCCGCGCTTCAAACGTTTCGTCGTCAACGTTTTCCATCTCGGCGAACAGGTTCTTTGCCTTTTCCTTCACCTGCTTGATTTCCTCAACCGTCATTTCCTCGGCTTCGGCGACCGAGCCTTTCATCTTGTAACTGCGGATGCCGTTCTCGGTGTCGTAGCAGATGCGGTCATCCTTCTTGTTCGCGGGCGGTTCTTTTGTCCAGAAGGCGATTTCGTCACCGTTGGAATCGACCACGGGCGTGCCGTCCTCGTTCTGCCGCACGAACCCGTTCGTGTAGTCGTAGGCAATCTTGGAGAGCGTGGATTCCTTTTTATACCACACCGCACTGCCGTATTCGTCGGTCACATAAACGTAGCGATAGAGCGGCAGGACGATCTGGCGGAAGCGGACGTAATGCTCCGCAAGGTAAGCGTCTTTGATGCTGCTGCCTACCAGAGACGCGTCCTTTCCGTACAGATGCTCCTGCAGGGCGGCGACTTTCTCCTCCAACAGATAAGCTTCGCGGAGCATGGCGTAGTTGACCCCGTAGTCCGAAAGTACCGCGTTGAGTTTGGTTTTTGAGCCGTAGCTGTCCAACAAATCCTTCAACTTGCTGTCCGCGTTTGCAATCGCCGCGTCGGAGAGGGTCAGCCCCTCTTCTTCAAACAGCCATGCGGCGGCAACGTAGGTTTTGCAGTTCTCCAGAATCAGCCCGCTGTAGTAGGCGGCGCAGGTCTGTTTCTCGTCGCTGTCACCGTAGGTGTCAAGGACGTTCCAGAACGCGTCGTCGGTGGGGGAGTAGCCGCCGTTGGTTGCGCCGTTTCCGATCAGCGCGCCCTTGAGGCGGGAGAGCATCAGTTCGTAGAGGTTGACCGACAGGGTGGCGGTCTTTCCGTCCTTTTGAAGTGTCAGGAGTGTCTTTCCCTTTGCGGACGAACAGCCCGCGAGCGACAGGCAAAGGAGCAGGGCGGCAAGCGCCGCAGTGAGGATTCGTTTCATATCGGTTCCTTTCTTTCGGGGGCTTCGGATGGCGCGGGGAGCGGAGAATCCGACCTTGCGCCGCGGCGGGCGGCGTTCGGGCTTGTCCCGCGGAAGCGGCGGATGAGCGACGCGAAAAACTTTGCGTCCTTATATCCGACCATTGCCGCGACCTCCTCCACGGTGCGATCCGAGGATGCGAGCAGGCGGCAGCCTTCCGCCACGCGGTAGTTCTGGAGGTAGGTCATAAAGGACATTCCCATGCCGTTTTTGAAGATTCTGCTGACGTAGGAAACGCTGTAATTGAGCCGTCCCGCCAGTTCGCGGAGGCTGATCTGCTCCATATAGTGGTCGCGGACGTAGGCGGTGAGGAAGCCGCAGATATCGTCGCCTGCGGCGGCGCTGGAGGCGTCGTCGAGGTGGCGCATGGTAAGCAGGAGGATTTCGAGGAGGTAGCACCGCAGCAGTTCGGTATAGCCGGGTTCTTGCCCTTCGGACTCTCTCTGCATTTGGCGGAGCAGGGCGCGGATTCTGCCGTCGTTGTCATGAAAGGTCATATGCGCGGGGTTCTGGGTCAGGGCGCGGATGTTATAGTGGAGGAGGTAATGATCCAGCACGATGCGGAGGCTGACCGTTCCTTTGAGTGCGGGGTCGAGCAGTTCGGGCAGAAACAGGCAGTCGATATTGCTATACCCCTCGTTGCCGCTTGCGCGGTAGCTATGTCGGCTTCCGTAGTCGACGATGAAGTAATCGCCCGCTCCTAGCGTTTGCTCCTGACCGTCCAGTGTATGGATGACCTTTCCTGCGGTGATATAGGTGAGTTCCAGAAATTCATGTCCGTGCGTTGGGACTTCGTGCATTCCCGAAAGCTCCGAGATCAGAATTTTCTTTTTCCGCAGTTCCGGCAGGCAGTCCCGCCACAAAAACCGCACGTCGCTTTGCATGGTGCTTTACCTGCCTTTCTTAAGACCTTGGGACGCTGTCCCAAGCCCTGCTTAGGGGACTTCTCCTTAAGAAGTCCCCTAAGAACCCTCAAGACCTTCAATTAAGGGGACTTTTACCCCTTTCTTTTTGTGTCGCAGATTTTGGTGTAGCCGTATTCCGTGCTACGAGTTCCGGCTGCTCCCGAGCAAAATCCCGTCGAGCGGGATTTTGGCGGCTGTCGCCTCTCTCCCGCTACCGGATAGAAATGGTTCAGGTTAGTTGAGGGACGGAGGGAGAGTTGGAATGCGGGGCGCTCCCTTCGGATTGCGCCCCTGTAGAGTGCGAAAACCTTTAACAATAGAATGTTGTAGGGAACGACCCATGTGTCGTTCCGCCGCGTTTGCAAGATACTATGCAACGAATGGGTTACATCCTACCTCTATATTATACTCCAAATCTTCCCGTATGTCAAGAGGGAGAAATCGCGGGGGAGAGAAGAACGCGGGGCTTCGCTCTGCGCCCCACCCGAGACTCCTCGAAAAAGGTCTCAAAATTCAAAACTTCCCCCATAAAGACCTCCCGTGCAACGCAGGGAGGTCTTTATGGGGGAAGTTCTTGGGGTCTCGGGGGCTTCTCCGAAAGAAGCCCCCGAGTGGGGTGCGGGGCAAAGCCCCGCGACCTTTTAGTCCTTCAACGCAGCCTGTGTTGCTGTGTTATAAGGGTAAAGCATTTCGGCTTATAGTCTGTCATCCGTATTGGCATAAATCCGCAATTTTTTTGTAGCAAACAAGTACGACACACCCTATATATATTACAATAAAATCATTAGTTAGTCAATTTTTCTGCATTGGCTTTTTACGATCTTACTTTTTTCAATTTTATAATTACACAATAAATCGGTTACATATAAACCCTGACCAAAAGATCCTGCCATTGCGTAGGACGAAGAAGAGCATTTACCTCTGTTCTGTAAGACTTCGCCTCTTGGAAATCAATCGAGAATTCCCAAACCATTTTTTTCTCATCATTTGCCTTTTCTACTAGATTAAAATTCATATACCATTCAAAACAGGTTTCCGTCCTTGGAATAATAGTATCTACGAATTTAGAAATCACATCCCTATCTATATAATGCGCAGTAAAATCCATCTTTTCCAACAAAAAGTCTTGTATTCTCTCCGTTAAGCAATCCGGATCGGTTTCGGCTTTTGAATCAAGCGTAGATCGTTGTCTAACCAACTCTTCTTTTTTCTTTTCTAAATCGGATTTGAATTCCAAATACTCCGACTTCGGCAGTTCGTCGTCTATGCGCATTTGCGTTAATCGCCTCATTTTTGCATCTATTGCTGCGATTTGCTGATCTAACTCGCCTTTTCTTTTATCGTTTTCAATTTTTCCTTCACGTGCATTAACGCGATACAATGAAGAAACTTCTCCCAAAATATCTTTTCTACTTCCCCATAGTCCTGAAAAAAGATGACGAGCCATCATTTCAAACTTCCAATCGCAAACTTCTCGCAAATCACACGCACCGCTTGAATCAACCCCTGCCTGTTCTCGCACGGTTTTTGTACCGTTATTTAATTGATTATAGCACTTATAACCATAAATAATTTCGCCACTTTTGTTTTTATGCCATTTATTCCTACGCATTCGATAACCGCAACGGCACCTTAACTTTTTACTCCATATATCTTTACTTGAATATATACCACTTTCTTTACGCACCTCTCCGTTTTGCGTCAGATAATGACAATGCCGCTTCTTTTGTTCTCGTATTTCTTTACACCTATCCCACTGTTCCTCGCTAATGATTGGTTCATAGTTTCCTTTAATATAAAGATAAGTATCCTCATCGTAATTCTTTATAATTTTTTGGTCAAGAAAATTATTCCTGTGAGATTTTAGATAACCTTGATAGCCTTTATATGTTGCATTATGCAAAATACGAGAAATTTTTGTATTTTCCCAACGCACCAAGCCTGAACTGTCTTTGCGACCTCGCCTAATCATTTCGTCACGAATTTGCGTAATACCTTTCCCCGCCGAGTATAAATCGTAAATCATTCTTACGGTTTCCTCCTGTTCGGGGTTAATCACATAAGTTCCTGTGTTTTTGTCGCGGTCATACCCTACGATATTGCTGTAACCGATACGACCGAGAATTTCGGGACGTTTGATTTCGTTATCGAAGTAGTTTTTAACGATTTTTATAAACTCTTCCACCACTTCTTCGTTAGAACCGTTAGACGACACTTCGGACGCTCCGAGATTTGACGTAAAGATAATTACGCTTTCGCTGAAATAAACCGTTTCGCCTTTGCTGTCGGTAAGCCTGCCGTCTTCGAGAATCTGTAGAAAGATATCCAGAATTCTCGGATTCGGTTTTGCCGCTTTTTCGATTTCGTCAAATAAAATTATACTGAACGGCTTTTCCTTCACGGCATTAGTAAGTTGCCCGCCTTCTTCATAACCGACGTATCCCGGAGGCGCGCCGATAAGTTTCTGATCGCTGTTTTCCTGCGCATATTCCGACATATCGAAGCGAATACAAGCCTGTTCGTCGCCGAAAAGGAATTTTGCAAGAGCCTTTGAAAGTTCGGTTTTACCTACGCCGGTAGGCCCGACAAAGAACAGCACGCCTTTCGGAGCGGAACGAGAAGACGATTTATGTATTCCCGTAAGTCCCATATAAGCCTTAACAACGACTTTTTCAATCTTTTCGATAGCCTCTTCCTGACCGACTACACGTTCGCTTAAAATCTTTTTGATGTTTTTAACCGACTTATAATCTAGTTTTTCCCAAGGATTATCTTTTTCTCCATACTTAAAAAGCAAGTACAACTGCTCGAACGGCATTTTGCCTTCTTTTCTCGAAAGGCGCGCCATCTGAACGATTTCACGGTTGGTAAAATCGTCGAGCATATCGACGTATTCGTTAAATTTATCCGAAGTCAGTAGCGTTTCTCCGGGTTTGAGTTTTACGTCAAATCCGCTCTCGATTTTTTCCATCATTTTAGCGCGTTCTTCTCTGTCGGGTTTTGAAAGAGTAAGACAAGCGACTTCCGGATTGCCCTGATAGAAAGAAATCGGAAACATTGCAAGTTTGCTCGTAATGAGAATAACAGTGCTTTCGTTTACTTCGGCAGACAAATATTCCGTTTTTTTGTCTTTTATCGCTTTTCCGAGCATTGTGATAAGTTCTCTCTCGTCAGGCGGTAATTGTCCGCCGCTTGAAAAGAGATAATCCGCCCAATTCAGCACGAAAGCAGTTTTTCTGTTCGACTTCTTCAAGCTTTTGAATACGATATTGAAAATCTCGGCGGGTTCTTTAAACTGACCGCTTCCCGTTTTTTCTTCCGCTTGCGGTTGATTTTCTTCGTCATCGTCAAAAGAATAAGCGTCACCTTCAACTTCGACTTCATCAATTACGGAAAGCCTTGAAACGTCTCCGTCTATGCCGTCGATACGATCCCAATACAAAACGTCGTCGTATTCCATTCCTTTAAGCATATCCGTAAGATATTGTTTCAAATCGACGATTTGTTTTTTGTCGTTAAGATACACGTCGCCGACGTTGCCGTCGAGTATTACGCATCTCTTGATACCGACTTCGCGTTTTAACCTGTTAAACGTTGTTTGTAATGCCATTATTTTCACCTCTTATTTGTGTTCGTTTTTACCGTTTGGTACTTCATTGACGATATTTTATCGGGATTGCCCCATATTTCCTGCGTTTTAGTAACGTGTAAACCGTAAACTTCTTCCAAATCGTTCAGAAAAGGCTGTATATCCTTTTGGCACGCCTGTCCTTCGTAACCACGGAAGTCGTAAATAAATTTACCGTCCAGAAACACGCGGAATTCTGCTTTTTCGCCGCTTGCTTTCAGTCCGACCAAAATCACTTCGTTTGTGTCGCGTTTGATTTTTATATTCTTTTTATCTACGATAAATCCGCGGGCGGTTATCGCCGACATTATGATTTTCAGCGACTTCTGACGGATTTTTTCACCTACTATTTCTTCCGTTGCCGCCGATCTTATTTCGGAAAGCGTTTTGTTCTCGGTTACAACTTTATCTATGGTAGTCTTTTCAACTCTCGCGGCTTCGAGTTCGCGGCGAATTTTTTCACGCTCTTTTTCGATATGCGATTCATAGGTTTCGTTTTTGAGTTCTCTGCCTGCTGTAATTAGATCATCGCCCGAAAGCATATCGTTTTTCAGATATGCAAGGTAAATAAACGGCCTTTCCGTTTCGTCCTGAATGGAATCGAGAAGTTTTTGGATCTCGGCGGGAATTGTAATAACTCCGTTTGCTTTATCTCTCAATCTTTTTTGATTTTCTTCGATACTGCTTTCAAGCAAACTTTGATAAAGCGCGTGCATTTCAACTAATCGTTTAGCAGCCAACTCGTTTACTTGATTTTGTAATTCTTGCGCCGCTTTATCCACATTATCGGCAGAATTTAGTCTTAATCTGTCGCTGTCTCCGCTTACAACGCCTTTTTCCGCGATTTCTTTTGCTTTTGACAACAATTCTTCAATACGCCGATGAAATTCATTCCTTTCTCTGTTAATTGATTCTGCGAAAGACTTGGCTCTTTCACTTGACAAGGATAAAGATTGTCGCTCCAATTTCGCAATTTCTTCGTCAAGTTCGGCGATCTGCTTTTCGGCAACTTCGCAAATGCTTTCGCACCTTATCGCTATCGCCTCGTAGTCTATTTGTACC
>CAVGEJ010000093.1:0-10202 GCA_963628215.1 Eubacterium sp. CAG:180 | reverse complement strand
CACAGGTTCTGCTGGATATCCTTTTTTTACCGAAAAAGTAAATGCTGTTGCCCTGGAGGAAAAGCTCGTTTTTGGAGTTTTTTCATCAAAAAGGGCGCATCAGCGCCCTTTTTGATGAAAAAACAAGCGAATGTTTCAGATATCGGCAGTCTCGTCGGCATCGGCACGGGGCGAAGCTTTCCGTCTCAGCTTCCCGACCACGCGCCCGCGGCACTGCACGTCGGAGAAATCCTTGAGCAGGATCGGACCGTATTCGGGATTGAGGGAGATCAGTCTGTCCCCGCCAAACACCTTGAAGAAGCCCGAACCGTCGAGCAGGAAAATGCCCAATTTCCCGATCTCCACGCCGTCTGCATTCTGCACCAACAGGATATCGCCGTCGTGGTACTTCGGTTCCATACTGTTTCCGCTGATCCGGAGCGCATAATCCGCGTCTGCGGTCTTTTCGTTCCCCGGGATGCTGATTTTCTCGCTTCTCGCGTCGTCCAGATAAACGCCGACGCCTGCGGAAACGGGCAGTTCATACAGGCGGATGGAGCGCTTCCCTTTCATGAGGCGTTCCCCTGCAAAGCGCCCTGCGGAACGTTGCGGAGTCTGCGGGCGCAGAACCTTTGCGGGCACGGGCACGGCGGCAGGCGCGGTTTCCGTTCCGAGAACGCGCTCCCGCTCCTTTGCGATGACAACCCCCGCAACGGATTTTCCCCAACTGTCCAGTTGACGATACTGTTCCACCAGAGAAATTTCTTCCGGCTCCAGCGTGTAATTATTGGTATTGTCCGGCGCGCCCGTTACGATGTATTCCACCGAACAGTCCAGCGCCGAGCAGATCGCTACAATATTAGAAAGCTTCGGGGATTCGTTCATGCCCGCAAGCAGTTTGCTGAGTGTACCGAGCGGAACGCCCGACAGCTCGGACAGGCGCTCGTTGGTCAGCTTTTTCCTGTTTTTCATCAGCTTGATCCGATCGATATAAGTTTCCATCTTCCGCCTCCGTGTTCCGATTTCGATACTATTATACCACACAAAATCCGGTTTGTAAAGGGGTTTCGGAAAAATATTTTCTTTTTTTGGAAAAAAGCACTTGACAAGCGCGGCGCGATGTGCTATAATAGCATCACAGAATTCCACAAATGGATTCAGGAGGACCGATTCATGAACAGAGAATGCGCCGATTTTGCCAATACTTATTCCAATAGCGGAATATATGAAGCATTTTATGCCGAAGTCGGAAAACCGCGCCAAAGCCGCCTTTCGGGGCTTCGGGCGCGGTTGGTCGGGCTGTTTCGTGCTGCGGTTGCATTCCTGTGTGCCGCGCGGGTTCGCCGTATTGCGCGGGTCGGTTGCGTAACGGTTGCCCTGCTCGGCGCAGTCGGAACTGCGGGCGCACTGGAGACAGGCAGACTCACTCCCGTGTCCTGCCTGCTTCTCGCGGCAGGCTTTCTTGCAATCGCCTATCTTGCGCTGAGACCCGCACGCCGGAAGGCGCACGCAAAAAGTCAAGCGGAAGACAATCCGTCAGGTGTTGCCGCGACCTCCGATGAGGTCTGCGAGCACCTTGCCGACGCGGGTTGCCGCTGAGACAGCCTCCGATACGGTATTCCCCGCCGATCCGATCTCGAGCAACAACGAATGCGCCGCGAACTCCTGATTGTAGGACGCGTTGCGCAACGAGACCGCGCGGCAACTTCCGGGCGCATCCCCGTTCAGGCGGTCAAACATCTGCAGTGCCAGACCGAGATTGGAACGCCACGCGGGACAGTCTGTTCCGTTGCCGTCTGTTCCGACAACAGCCATGACCTGCGCTCCCCCGTCCGTCGAAGCGGTTCGCAGGCAAGCGCCGTCCGAGTCCAGAATCCCGTCCCGATGCAGATCGATCACATACTCGATGGACGGATAGCGTTCCAGATAGGCGCGGATGCAATCCGCCGCGGAACGGTACGCGCCGCGCAGAGTTCCGCCTTCTCCGTGCATCGACGTGCAGTGAATCGTGGGAATGCCGCCACGGTTCAGTTCTTCGGCGAGCGCTTCCCCGGCGGCGATTACGGTTTGCGCGGCATTATCGGAATAGAAGGAATCCCCCGCCGTTCCCGTCAGATAGGGCGGCGCGTCGTCGGCTCGGTAACTCTCCTGCGCGTGCGTATGCAGAATGAGAACAATCGGTTGGTCGGCGCGGAACGTCCGTTCTTCCTGCGAGAACAGCCCGCGCACAGCCGCTACGTCCACCGTCTTGGCGGTCTCGTTCCGCAATTCTCCGCCGGAAAGATCCGCCGAACGGATTGCGGTTGCGCCGTCCGGAAGCGGCTCTTCCTGCGGTTCGCTTGCGCCGTCCGTGCCGTTTCCGGACGTCCCGTCCGTCCCCGCGGTTTCGGGCGGCGGCACGTCATCCGCGCTGCGGCGCGGCAGCCAAATCCGACTGACGGCAAAGCCCGCCACCAGAACGGCGGCGCATACCAGAAAAATCAGGAATGCACGAGTCCCTTTCCCGATGGGCGGTTCCAATCTGACATTGTCCTGCTTCGGCGCGGCGATCCGCTTGCGTTCCTCTTTCATTTTTTATATTCCCCCTTCCGAGCGTTTCACAACAGCCTATGCGAACGCATCGGAAAACAGAACCGTCAAAAGAGCATTTCGCCGATAAAAGCCTCTGAGATCGCGTCGGCGAGCAATTCCGAAACCGCGTCGGAAATCAGGTCGCTTTCCTTGGGAGACACGAAAAAGGATTTTCCGTTTTCGAGAACGGCTTGCAGTTCGTCCCCGATCTCCCCGATGTGCGCTTCTTTCAACGCGTCCCAGACCAAAGTGGACGAGTTTACCACAGTCGGAACGCCGATTGCGATAACGGGAACGCCGAGTGTTTCCGATGTGATGGCGGTTCGGTGATTCCCAACACCCGAACCGGGAACAATGCCGCTGTCGGATATCTGGACGGTGGAAGCCAGCCGCGAACAGCTTCTTGCCGCAAGCGCGTCCACCACGACCACGAGATTCGGGCGAACCGAACGGACTGCGCCGCGCAACAGTTCCAAGGTTTCGATGCCCGTTTGTCCGAGCACACCGGGAGAAAGCGCGGACAGCGCCGAACAGCCGAGCGAGCGGAAGAGCGCCGATTCGTGCTCCTGCAAATGCCGGGTCGCGGTCAGGCGGTCAACCGTGCCGGGGCCCACCGCGTCGGCGGTCAGCTTGGCGTTTCCGAGTCCCGCAACGAAAACGCCCAACCCGACGCCCGGAAGACGTCCTGTCAGCGAACAGGTCATGCCGCGCAACTCTCCCGCAAGCAAATGCGCGACCTCTCCCGTCCGTTCGCGGTCGAATCGGTGAATCTGACCGCAATCCACCGTGATATAAGTTCCGAGCGGTTTTCCGAGCACCACCGCCGCCTCGGAGGACGTAACCCGCACGCGGTGGATGCAGCACCCCGCGCAATGCCGCGTTGTCTGCTCCACGCCGCGCAGACGGTCTCCTGCCGCCGAGCAACTCTCCATGGCAAGGTCTGTTCTTGCATATGCTTCTGTCATTCCGAATCCTCCCCTGTCTCCTTGTTCTGCTTCCTGCTTTTTTAATCTGCCAAGAGAATTAACAAAATATACATTAAAAAATTCGGGAAACTATTGAAAATTGGTAGAAAATGCGGTATAATATAAGAAGTATTCCGACGCCCGGTGCGTCGGGGAGGATTTTCTTTATATGAGGAGGTTTTTTCCACACTATGGCAAAACGGATTTTATCTATCGTGCTTTGCGTCATTCTGCTTGCGGGAACTCTTGTCGGGTGCAAAAGCAAAAATGTCGCAAAAGACACAGGCGGCTACATCACAATGTATCTGACCGACGAAATCTATGACTTCGACCCTGCTAACGCGTACTACAACAGCAATCTTTCCGATGTGCTGAGCCTGATGTACGCCACGCTCTTCCGTCTGACCGATTCGGGCAAGGTGGAAAACTACCTCGTAAAGAGTTATAAAATTTACGAAAACGCGGAAACCGACGAATACTACATGGAGCTGAAGCTCAAGGATACCTACTGGAGCGTTCAGGACGCCCTGACCGCCGAAGACGTTGTGTTCGCGTGGAAGCGGTTGGTAAACTCCAAAAACAACTACGAAGCGGCTACCCTCCTTTACGACATCAAGAATGCCCGCGCCGTCAAGGAAGGCGACGCGTCCATCGATAACCTCGGCGTTGAGGCAGTCGAGCAGTCGGTCGTCCGGGTCACCTTCGAAGGACCTACCGATTACAATCGTTTCATCCGGAATCTGACCAGCGTGGCAACCGCGCCGCTGTTGAGCCGTTACGTTTCCGCAAACCCCTATGACTGGGCGAAAAAGCCTTCCTCCATCGCAACCAGCGGACCGTTCAAACTCGGTAAGATCAACTACCAGAACGTCAAAGACGAGAACGGAAAAGACATTACGGCTACCGACGACTATGCGCTGAACAAGGACGGAACGCTCTCGACGACCAACAACAATAAAAAATGGGACACCAAAACCCTGCAGTATTTCGTTCTGGAGAGAAACAGTTACTTTGACCGTGACCTCGAGAGAGACGCAGTCAACGCGTCGGTAACGCCTTACCGTCTGTTGGTCGACTGCACCAAGACCGACGAGGAACTGATGACCGAATACGAAAACGGTCGCCTCTTCTACATCGGCAACATCCCCTTCTCGCTCAGCGAAAACGAAACCGTGAAGGATGACGCGGAGATCACCGACCTGCTCTCGACGTTCGTGTGCTATCTGAACGAGAATGCGCTGATCGGCGGCGAATACCTCTTCGCAAATCCGGCGGTTCGTCAGGCGCTCTCGCTCGCACTGGATCGCGAAGCGATTGCGAAAGCCGTTGTATATGCAAAAGCGGCGGACGGTCTGCTCCCCTACGGAACGTTTGAAAAAGGAAATTCCGGCGAGTTCCGCGAAAGCAAGGACGTCAAAGTCAAACTGAATACCACCGCGCAGGTCGATGAGGCGAAGCGGCTTCTTTCCGAGGCGGGCGTCACCCCCTCGAACTACAGCTTCTCCATCAAGGTCGCGGCTTACAGCAAGGTTCACACCACCATTGTCGAGGCGGTTGCCGAGGCGTGGAACGAATTGGGCTTTGAGGTCAGCGTGGAAAAGATTCAGCCCATCCAGAACAACGACCTGCTCAAAGAGGACGAAGAAAAAACCGGTCCGACCTCGGACATCTGCGATGACATCTGGGTAGAAGCCATTCAGCGCGGCAAATTTGAGGTAATCGCACTGGATGCCTGCTCCTTCACCGCTGACGCGTACTCCATGCTCTCCACTTACGCTTACGCCTTCTCCGGTAATATCTATGCTGACAACACCAATGGCGTGTACGAATACGAAACACACGTTACGGGCTACAACAGCGTCGCTTATAATATTTTAATGGAAGCGATTTATTACCTCCCCTACCTTGCCAAGATCGACGACCGCGCGGAGGATTCCTATCTGGTTACGCATCTGCAAACACAGCCCTACGTTGCAATGGCAAGCGCCGCAGAGCACAAGCTGAACGCGGCGGCAACCTCGGCGGAAAAGGCAATCAGCGAAAATCTGAAGAAACTGGAGACCCTGAGTCCCGATGAAACGAAGGACATTCAGACTCTGATTGACACCTACGGCGCGATTATTTCGGCAATCAGCAGTCAGCTGAACGGCACTGCTTCGGCTCTGCTCCCGCTTTCCAACAACCTGACTGCGGCAAAAGGCTCGGACGATACAACGACTGCGGCAAAAACGGCGTTGAAGAAGGCGGCGGATGATGTCACCGCTGCGGAAACCGAAGCAACGGCTGCAGGCAAGATCAAGGTAACCACAAAATCCGGCGCGGCAGAGCGCGATGCTTACTACACGGCATGCAAAAATGCGATTACAGCTTATCAGACCGCGATCGCAAGCGAAAAAGCCGCCGCAGAAGCCGCCAAGGCAGTGGCGGAGAGCGCAGATCAGACAACGCTGAAGGACGCCATCACGCAGGTTTACACCGAGAACGACATCGACTACACCGTGAAGATTTCCAAGCAGGAGAAACTGCGCGCAAAGTTGCTTCATAAGGCGGAGGAAATGCTTCTGACCGATATGCCTGTGATTCCGGTTGTCTACAATCAGAAGGCAACGCTGACAAGCAAGTCGCTTTCCAAAGTCCGCTCGTCTTACTACTGCACGGCAGACTTCCAGAAAACAAAGCTGAAGAACGCCGACTCCTATGTGGACGAAAAGGGCGAATCCATTTTCAAGGTATTCCCCGATATCTACTGGGATAAGATGGTCGGTTGATCCGATTATCGCTCCGATTTCCCGTCCCGCCTTTCGGCGGGGCGGGATTTTCAGAAAAAATTTGCGAAAAGTCTTGCAAAACCAAGAAAACTGTGCTATAATAGTTTGTACGTTATAGAAATGCTGTGATGAAGTCAGCGGAATCGCAGAACCGTATTCAAGAGAGTGTCGCCAAGGCTGAGAGCGACGTATACGTGCGAACCCGCATTTCGCTTCGGAGCAGATCGGATGAACACCGCTTTGTGTCTGCAGTCTGTAGTCCGATCCGGCAGGCGCCGTTATCGCCGCCAAAGTGTTGGCTTTGTGCCGAAATGCGGGTGGTACCGCGGGATTGTTGATTACGTCCCGTCCTGTAGAAGAAATTCTTCAGGGCGGGACGTTTTTGTTGACTCAGAAAGGAAACGGGAAAATGAAAGAAAAACTTGCAAAGATCAGGGAAGCGGCATTGGCGCAGATCAACGCCGACGACGCAGATCCCGAACAGATCAAGATCCGCTATCTCGGAAAGAAAGGCGAACTGACCGCCGTTCTGCGCGGTATGGGTGCGCTTTCCGCAGAAGAGCGCCCGCAGATCGGACAGCTTGCAAACGAAGTCCGCGCAAGCATCGAAGAAGCGATTGCGAAACGGGTTCGCGACGCGCAGGCGCGCGCGCTTGAAAAGAAACTGGAAACCGAAAAATTGGACGTTACCATGCCCGGTATCCCTCAGCCGAACGGTCACATCCACCCGCTGACCAAGGTACAGCGCGAACTGGAGGACATCTTCATCGGCATGGGCTTCTCGATTGTCGAAGGACCTGAGGTGGAGTTGGACTACTACAATTTTCAGGCGCTGAACATTCCCGAAAATCACCCTGCGCGCGATACGCAGGACACCTTCTATATCACGAACAACATTCTGCTCCGCTCGCAGACCTCCCCTGTTCAGGTTCGCACAATGGAGCATCAGAAGCCGCCGATCC
The DNA here is from genome assembly GCA_963628215.1 of Eubacterium sp. CAG:180. GTDB lineage: Bacteria > Bacillota > Clostridia > Oscillospirales > CAG-272 > UMGS1865. The sequence goes on along the minus strand of CAVGEJ010000093.1, from coordinate 2,957 downwards.
GCATCATTTCCCCGGGTCGCGTTTACCGTTCCGACGCGCTTGACGCAACGCACTCCCCGCTGTTCCATCAGTTGGAGGGTCTGGTCGTGGACGAGGGCATCACGATGGGCGACCTCAAGGGAACGCTTGCGACCTTTGCAAAACGGATGTTCGGCGAGGATACGCGCATCCGCTTCCGCCCGCACCACTTCCCGTTCACCGAACCTTCGGCAGAAGTTGACGTTTCCTGCTTTGTCTGCGGCGGAAAGGGATGCAGACTTTGCAAGGGCGAAGGTTGGATTGAAATTCTCGGCGCGGGCATGGTGCATCCGTTCGTGCTCTCCAACTGCGACATTGACCCCGAAAAATACACGGGTTTTGCGTTCGGTCTCGGAATTGAGCGCATTACAATGGCTTCGCTCGGAATCGACGACATCCGGCTGTTCTATGAAAACGACGAACGCTTCCTCAAGCAGTTCTGAGACAGGAGGTAGAAAAAATGAATCTTTCCAGAAACTGGCTGTCCGATTTTGTGGACACCAAAGAAATATCCGATCAGGATTTCTGCGACCGCATGACCATTACAGGTTCTAAGGTTGAGGGCTTTGAGGCGCTCGGAGCGGACATCGAAAACGTGGTGGTGGCGCGCGTGACCAAAATGGAAAAGCACCCGGACTCCGACCATCTGTGGGTCTGCCGTCTGGACGCGGGCGAGAAATTCGGTCACGATATCCAGATCGTGACGGGTGCGCAGAACGTATTCGTCGGCGCGCTCGTTCCCGCGGCGCTCCCCGTTGCAAAGCTGCCAGGCGATGTGACCATCAAGGCAGGCAAGTTGCGCGGGGTGGAATCGGACGGCATGCTCTGCTCGATGGGCGAGCTGAAACTGACCGCGCACGATATGCCCGGCAAGGAAGAAAACGGCATCCTGATTCTCGACGAGGACTGCGCAGACCGTCTCGGCGACGATATCCGCGACGTGCTGATGCTCCGCGACACGGCTGTGGAATTTGAAATCACCTCCAACCGCCCCGACTGCCTTTCGGTCATCGGGCTTGCGCGGGAGGCGGCGGTCTCCTTCGGCAAGCCCCTGACGGTGAAACAGCCGCAGGTCAAAGGCACTGCCGACGGCGACAGCGTAAACAACTACCTGAACGTCAAGATTTCCGCCCCCGAACTTTGCTACCGTTATACCGCGCGGGTGGTCAAGAATGTGAAGATCGCGCCCTCCCCGCTCTGGATGCGGATGCGCCTGCGCGCGTCGGGTGTGCGCCCCATCAACAACATTGTCGATATTACCAACTATGTCATGTTGGAATACGGTCAGCCGATGCATGCGTTTGATTACCAATGCCTCGATGGCGCGGCAATCAATGTTCGCTGCGCAAAGGCGGGCGAGGTTTTCCGCGCGCTGGATGACACCGAGCACACGCTCGACGACACGATGCTCGTCATTGCAGACAGAAAGAAAGCCTGCGCGCTGGCAGGCGTGATGGGCGGCGCGAACTCTGAGATCACGGCGGACACAAAGACGGTCGTGTTTGAATCGGCATGCTTTATGGGCGCTTCGGTACGCGTGACCGCGAAGAAAAACGGAATGCGGACCGAATCCTCGGCGCGCTTTGAAAAGGGACTCGACCGCGAGAACTGCCCCGGTGCTCTGGAACGTGCCTGCGAGTTGGTCGAACTGCTCGGCGCGGGCGATGTGGTGGGCGGCGTGATTGACATTTACCCCGACAAATGGCAGCAGACGGTTCTCCCCTTCACACCCGAGCGCTACAACACCTTCCTCGGAACGCACATCCCAACCGAGCACATGGTGCAATCGCTGACGGGGCTTGGCTGCGAAATCAAGGACGGCAAAATTCTTGTTCCCTCGTGGCGCGCGGATCTCGGCTGTATGAACGACATTGCCGAAGAGGTTGTGCGGATGTGGGGCTACGACAAGATCGAAGCTTCCTATATGAATGCGAAAACCACGCTCGGCGGCAGAACGCCGAAGCAGAAATTCGAATGCGCGACTGCCGATCATCTGGCGGACATGGGTTTCTCGCAGATTCATACCTTCTCGTTCATCAGCCCGAAGTACTACGATAAGATCCGGATGCCTGCCGACAGTCCGCTCCGCCGCTCGGTTGTGATTTCCAACCCGCTCGGCGAGGACACGAGCGTGATGCGGACGACGGCGCTCCCCTCTATGCTCGAGGTTCTGGCGCGGAACAACAATCTGAGCAACGAGAATGTTGCGCTGTTTGAGTTGGCGACGATCTATCTGCCGAACGCAGACGCAACGCAGTTGCCGACCGAGAAGAAGGTTCTGACCCTCGGCGCTTACGGGAAGACCGATTTCTACGCGCTCAAGGGTGTTGTGGAAGCGATTCTTGCGGACGCGGGCATTCGCGGCGAATACACGGCTTGCGTTGACCATCCCGCGTACCATCGCGGCAGATGTGCGAAGGTGACTGCGGCTGACGGCACGGAGCTTGGCATTTTCGGTCAGGCAGACCCGCGCACCGCCTCGAACTACGGTTTTGACGCGCCTGTTCTCTTGGCGGAGTTGGCGTTTGACGAGATTTTCGCGTATGCGGAATTGAAGAAGCACTACCGTCCTCTGCCGAAATATCCCGCGACGACCCGCGATTTCTCGTTCGTTTGCGACGAGGACATGGAGGTTGGTGCGATCGAGGGTGTGATGGCGAAGGCAGGCGGCAAGTTGGTTGAAAGCATTACGCTGTTCGACATTTACCGCGGTCCGCAGGTTGGTGCGGGCAAGAAATCCGTTGCGCTCCGCGTCACCCTCCGCGCTTCCGACCGCACGCTGACGGTTGAAGAAGCCGACAAGGTTTCCAAAAAGATGCTGAACGACCTCAAGTTCAAGATGGGGTTGGTTTTGAGGGGATAAGGAAGACCTTGGAGGCGCAGGAAAGACCTTGGAGGCGCAGGGAGACCCCTTTCGGAGGGGTCTCCCTACCCTCCAA
>CAVGEJ010000092.1:0-10427 GCA_963628215.1 Eubacterium sp. CAG:180 | reverse complement strand
GTTCCATTGCGAATCGGTCAGATCCGTCGGATATGCCGCGCATCTCTCATTTTCCTTTTCCATGCGCTTATTATACCACTTTTTTGTTACGAAAACATGTTCTTAGAAAGTTGCAGGATTTTAGAAATCTGCAGGGCTATTGTAAGCCTTCCCCTTCGAGGGGGAAGGTGTCGCCGAAGGCGACGGATGAGGGCGAATCGTGAAGGCAAACCGTAACTCAAAATATTTGCCGTGTTCGCCATGTTTGCACAGTGTAAGGAAGGCTTCCCCTCGGGGGGGAAGCTGTCGCGCAAGCGACTGATGAGAGGGGATAAATCTGCACACGTGCAACGCTTACAGAACCTTACTCTTCCGCCCGCCAAGCGAGTGCGAAGCCACACCCTGCAACGAATTTATACCTCCCCAAGCGACAAAAAACTTCCCCCGGGAGCACCCGCACCAAACATTGCGAAACAAGTCTTTGCCATGTACAGGCGGGTGCTCTTGGGGGAAGTTCGGGGAAGATGAGGGAGGCTTGGAGGGAGAAGAAACCCCATCCGAAAGGGGGTTTCTTCTCCCTCCAAGGTCTTCCCCATTTTTTCTGAAAAAACCTTGACAAGAAGAAGTGGGTGTGGTATAATAGAGGAGAGATGGATATTTATCATGGAAAGGTGACAGAGGATGAGAAGAATGCAAGTGAAAAGAATTGCAAAAATTGCGCTGTCAGTCCTGCTCCTGACCCTTGCGGCAGTCCTGCTTGCAGTCCCCGCATACGCGGAGGGAAGCGAGACGGCGAACGCCGCGCCGTTCTGGTTCACGCCAATCGGCATGACGGCAATCATTCTGGCGGTCGCAATTCTCGTTGTCGCTTTGGTCTACCTCGTGCGGGCAAAGCGGGCGCGGAGAAAAGACGAAAAGCCAACCGTTATCCCGTTAGAACCGAACCTGCCCGAACCGCGGACACAGGAGGATGAGCCGAGCACCTTTGCGGAAGCCGTTGATCGGTACGCAAAGGAGGAAGAGGAAAAAGCCGCCGCAGAGCAAAAGCGCGAGTTGAACCGCGCAATCAACGAGGTTCTGTACGATATCCGCCTTGCGGATCTCAAGGAACAGCGTGCGCAGGCGGAAAACAAGACAGACGTACATCCCGGGTCGGCGCCCCCCGCCGGAACTGCAGACGGAGAAACGGTTGCCGCGTCCTGCGAGGAAACTGTGCCCGTGATCCCCGAGGATGACGACGTGGCGCGCGAGTTGGCGGATCGGGTGGAACAAAGAACCGACCGCAGAACCGACGCGGACAGCATCCGCGAAGCCGACGAGAAGAGCGTGAAAAAAGCCGCGTATTACGCCGCTTTTGAGGAAGCAAAGAACATCTCCGCAGACGCGTCCGACGCGATCGACCTGACCGAAGAGGACATCACCCCTGCGGTCACGGCGGAGTTGGAAGAGGAACTGTCGCAGACCGAACAGCCGCTTGAAGCCGAGAAGATCGACGACGCGGAGATTGACGCGATCATTGCGGACATCCGCGATTCGGTGCTGTCCGAAGGCGAGAAACCGATCGAACTGACCGAAGAGGACGAGGAAGCTGCCGAAGCGGCAGTGGACGAAGCCCTGGAAGAAGCGATTGCGGAAGAGCCTGAAGAGCCTGCGGAAGAACCCGCCGCGGCGGCGTATGCCGATCTGACCGAAGAAGAACCCGAAGAGCCGGAAGAGGATGACGAGGAAGAGGAGTCCGAGGAGGACGACGAGAGCGCCGAAGAATCCGGAGCGGAGGAAGCGCCCGCAATGCTTGGCGGTCAGCGGATTGTTTATATTGATGCGAAAGCCAACCCGGAAGCGTATGCGGAACTTCTGGAGCGGGAGAAGCGCGGCGAAGTCACGCTTGTTTACCGCTACCGTAAGAGTTTCCTTGCCAAAATGGCGCTTGCCGAAGAGACTGTCAAGGGGTACTACAACGAGGTGAAAAACGCGCTTCTTGCCTACAAGGGCGTGAAATGCCGCACCAGTTGGGGCTACGAAGCCTTTAACAAGGGCAGAACCAAGTTGGCGCGCATGGATGTCAAGACCAAGTCGCTCTACCTCTACCTTGCAATCGACCCGCAGTCGCTTGTTGACACGAAGTACAACTTCAAGGATATGTCCGCGAAGAAAAAGTACGCCGCAACGCCCGTTCTGATGAAGATTCGCGGCGAGCGGAAGTTCAAGCACGCGTTGGAGCTGATTGAAAAGATCTGCGGCGAAGAGTTGCAACTCAAACGTCTGGAAACCGAACCCACCGACTACCGTCTGCCGATGATGTCGCAGGACGAGATGGTCGAGGCGGGCTATGTCAAGATGATGGTCGGCGCGATTCCCGTTGCGCCAGAACCTGTTGAGGATGTCGAGCCTGCGGAAGAACCTGCGGAAGCTGTAGCGGTTTCTGCGGAAGCGGAAACGACCGAGCCGGTTGAATCTGTCGAGCCTGTTGCCGAGCCTGCAGAGACTGCAGAGGCTACCGAAGCCGCGCCTGCGGAGATTTCCGACGGTGCGGAAAAAACCGAGTAATCGGTTCGGATAAACCGAAAAACAACAATGCCCCGGATGTCGCTTGACGTTCGGGGCATTCTTTTGTCTTTCTGGACATTCTATCCGTTTTCTGTCAATATTAAAATCAATTCTTATTCTATATTTGAGTGTGAACAAAAAGGATAACGGCAATCTTTCGATTTGCCGTTATCCTTTTTTGGGTTTTCAGACGGTCAGCTTATCCAGATACCAGACCCCGTCGACGTTGGCGAGGATCAGGCGGTAGGAGAATTTTTCCTCGGGTTTGCCGACCTCCCACGCGTCCACGGTGAGCAGGACTCTTTTTGCGTTGCTCGGTTGGATGATCTTCATTGTTCCGTAGTCGAACACCAGTTCGGCTCTTGCTTCCTCTTTCGCGCTGTCAAGGCAATAAAGGTTTCCGCCTTCCTCCTGATATCTCGCCACCGCGATGGAGGAAGCGCCGCCGATGGTGGCGGTCAGTCCGTCAAAAACTGCGGGGTAGACCTGTTTTTCCAGAAGTTCGGGGCTATAGACCTTTTCCGCCGCTTCCTTCAGTTCCGCAACAGACCCCAACCCGCATCTGGGGTCGACGATGCTATAGTCCTGTTTATAGGTGGACATATCCGCGTCGTAGACGTCCCGATAGATCGGGGATTCCTTATCGTATGTCGGCAGTCCCGCGCCGTAAAACGCGCTGTTCAGCCGTCTTGCTTCTTCCGTCAGTTCGACGACCCGATCAAACACGTCGTCGATTTTCGGTGCTTTACTACACCCTCCGCACCCCGTCAGCCCCACCGTCAGGGCAGCCGCGCAGAGGATGGTCAGGATTGTTTTTTTCATATTAAGACCCCGGGCTTTGCCCGAACCCACTTAGGAAACTTCTTGAAAGAAGTTTCCTAAGAACCTTCAAGAACTTCTAACTAAGGGGATTTTTGCTCCTCTTTTTATTTTGTGCTGATTCTGTGTAGCCTTATTCCGTGCTACAGATTCCGACTGCTAAGGCTTGGCGTTCTCTCCGCCACCGGATAGAAATGGTTCAGGTAACATTGTGGGGAACGACCCGTGTGTCGTTCCGTTTTTGGGAAAGATACATTTCTATAGGGTGCAGATTTATCCCCCCTCATCAGTCGCTGTCGCGACAGCTTCCCCCCGAGGGGAAGCCTTTGCAAAATCCCCTTCATTTTATCAAGACAGGGCGGGCGAGTGGAAGTTCGGGAACTTGTTTGTTTTGTACTTCTGCTTGTTTCTTGATTTTTTTGTTTGCTTCCCGAAATTGTATTCACCATGTTCGCACAGGTGTATAAAAGGCTTCCCCTTGGGGGAAGCTGTCGCGTAAGCGACTGATGAGGGGGGATAAATCTGCACTTATGAAAGACACTCTCCCTACGCACCCCGCTCACCAATCAAGCGCGAAGCCGCACTTTTCGGAGGTTCGCACCTCCCAACCAACCCAAAAACTTCCCTGCACGGCAACCGCCGTTTTCAAAACCGAAAAAAATTTTGCAGATCGGAACGGCGGTTGCCATGCAGGGAAGTTCGGGGAGATGAGGGAGGTTTGGAGGGGGAAGAACCCCCTCCGAAAGGGGGTTCTTCCCCCTCCAAGGTCTTCCCCCTCCAAGGTCTTCCCCCTCCAAGGTCTTCCCCTTACTCTCCCTGCTCTTCCTCCGATTCCTCGGCAGCCTCCTCGGCGTGGGCAACTTTGGTGAAGTTCGCAATCTTCTGCCCCTCGCCCATCTTCATGATGATAACGCCACCCGCGGAACGCGAACGGGTCGGAATGCCCGCAACAGGGGTGCGGATGATCGTCCCGCCGTCCGTGATCAGCATCAGGTCGTCGTTGTCGTCCACAGCCGAAACACCCGTCAGAGCGCCGCTCTTGTCGGTGATGTTGTAGCAGGTCACTCCGTAACCGCCGCGATGCGCCATCAGACGGAAGTCCTCAAACGGCGAACGCTTGCCGAAACCGTTTTCGGTCACGCAGAGCAGATCCTTGCCCTCCTCAATGACCGCAACGCCAACCACTTCGTCACCCTCGCGCAGAGAGATTCCGCGCACACCGCGCGCCGTTCTGCCCATCACGCGCGCGTTCTCTTCGTGGAAACGCACCGCCTGACCGTTTTTCGTCGCGATCAGCAACTCGCAGTCGCCCGTCGTGCAACGGACAAACAGCAACTCGTCGCCCTCGTCCAGATTCAGCGCAATCTTGCCGCCCTTCCGCTGATACTCGTATTCCTTCAGCGGCGTCCGCTTGATCACTCCCCTGCGCGTGACCATCGTCAGGTAGTGCTCGTCGTCAAACTCGTCCACGCTGATGCAGGCGGTGATCTTCTCGCCTTCCTCCAGATCGAGGATGTTGACCAGATTCTGCCCCTTCGCGGTTCTGCCCGCCTCGGGGATGTAGTACGCCTTCTTCGCCTGTACCTTGCCCGTGTTCGTGAACATCAGCAGGTAGGAGTGGCTGTTGACCGCAATCACGTTTTCGATGAAGTCCTCGTCCTTCGTCCCCATGCCGATGATGCCTCTGCCGCCTCTGTGCTGCGCGGAGTAGGTGTCGGCGGGCTGACGTTTGATGTAGCCCGCGTGCGTCAGCGTAATCACGCAGCTGTGCCGCTCGATCAGATCCTCCAGAACGATCTCGTGCTCCGCCTGTACGATCTCGGTGCGGCGCGCGTCGGCGTACTTCGCCTTGATTTCGCCCATCTCGTCCTTGATAATCTGCTTGATCTTGCCCTCGTCCGCGAGAATCGCCTCCAGTTCCTTGATCAGATTGTGGAGACGGAGCAACTCGTCCTCGATCTTCTCGCGCTCCAGACCCGTCAGCTTGCCGAGCGTCATTTCCACAATCGCCTGCGCCTGCGCGTCGGACAGCCCGAAACGCTCCATCAACGTGTTTTTGGAGTCGGGAATCGACTTCGACGACTTCATGATTTGCACGATCTCGTCGATGTTGTCAATCGCAATCTTGTAGCCCTCGAAGATGTGCGCCCGAGCCCGCGCCTTGTCCAGATCGAACTGCGTGCGGCGGGTGATGACCGATTCCTGATGCGCGATGTAGTGGTCGAGAATTTGCGGCAGGGTCAGCACCTTCGGCTCGTTGTTGACAATCGCCAACATGTTGATGGCAAAGGTGTCCTGCAGTTGCGTGTACTTGTACAGCTGATTGAGCAGAATCTGCGGGTTCACGTCGCGGCGGTACTCCACCACAATGCGCATACCGTCTCTGCCCGATTCGTCACGCAACTCGGTAATGCCGTCGATCTTCTTCTCGTTCACGCAGTCGGCAATCGACTCGCAGAGCATGCTCTTGTTGACCCCGTAAGGGATTTCGGTAAAGACGATGTGCCGCTTGTTCTCGTCGATCTGCGAGCGCGACCGCACCATGATGTGTCCCTTACCCGTCAGGTACGCCTGTTTAATCCCGTTGATGCCGTAAATAATGGCGGCGGTTGGGAAATCAGGACCTTTGATGTATTCCATCAGATCGTCCACCGTGCAGTCGGGGTGATCCATGCGGTAGTCCACCGCGTCGATGACCTCGCCGAGGTTGTGCGGCGGGATGTTCGTCGCCATACCGACCGCGATACCCATCGAGCCGTTGACAAGCAGGTTCGGGAAACGGGACGGCAGAACCGACGGCTCTTGCAACCGGTTATCGAAGTTTGGCACCATGGGAACGACGTTTTTGTCGAGATCCCGCATCATTTCGTCCGCAATGCGGTCGAGCCGCGCCTCGGTGTAACGGTACGCGGCAGGCGGGTCACCGTCCACCGAACCGAAGTTTCCGTGTCCCTCCACGAGCGTGTACCGCAGGGAGAAGGGTTGCGCCAGACGAACCATCGTGCCGTAGACCGCCGAGTCGCCGTGCGGATGGTAACGACCCAACACGTTACCGACCGTGGTAGCCGACTTGCGGAAGGGCTTGGAGTGGGTCAGACCGTCCTCATACATGGCGTAGAGGATACGCCGCTGACCCGGCTTCATGCCGTCGCGGACATCGGGGAGCGCGCGTGAAATGATAACCGACATCGAGTATTCGATGAAGGACTTCTTCACCTCTTTCTCAATCCCGACATCCAGCACCTTCTGGTTTTCAAACAGTGCCAGTTCCTGTTGCTTTTCGGCTTCGTTCTTTTCTTTCATCTTTACCTCCGAGGAAGGATGCGCAAGCCTTCCGGCTTGACGCTCGTTTTTGATGTTTGTTAGTCCCGTTTTTTACTTTGGAAACTCACTTGCTATATTCAAATGCTTCAAAATATCCTCGCAAACCGCGGGAAAACTCTTTCTGACCGCAAGATTGGAATATCTCAAAACACTAATATTTTTTTCTTTCAGATATGCGTCTCTTTCCAAATCCCTTTGCGCGTTGTCAAACCGGTTGTGCTGTGAACCGTCAAGTTCAATCACAACCCCCGCGCTTGCGCAATAGAAATCCACAATATACGGACCTATCACTTTTTGCCGATTTATCTGTACAGGCAATTTCCTCAAAAAGTCATACCATAAATGGCGTTCGTCTGCTGTCATATTTCTTCTGAGCATTTTTGACAGATTGGTGAGTTTACCGTTTTTATTGAGATTCATTGTTTTTCCTTTGGACTCGTAATAAAATTGTTCTGCTGGGGGTGGATTATGCGAATAAACAGATTAAAAGTGCAAATTTATCCCCCCTCATCAGTCGCTAACGCGCCAGCTTCCCCCCAAGGGGAAGCCTTCCTGCGCTATCCTAACGTAGGTGTATAATTTATAGCGTACCACTGTTGTATCTTAAATATCAAGGTATACTCAAAGCATTTTCTGAATCAGTTCCGCTCTCGCTGTCAGGCTTCCCCTTGGGGAAGTTGGCGCGTTAGCGACTGATGAGGGGGATATATCTGCTCTCTGCCAAGTCATTCTGTATTTTTATAACATCCAAGCAGTTTCAAAAATCAGTTCCGCGCTCACTGTCAAGCTTCCCCTTGGGGGAAGCTGCCGCGTTAGCGACTGATGGGGGATATATCTGCTCTCTGCCAAATCATTCTGTATTTTTATAACATCCAAGCAGTTTCAAAAATCAGTCCCGCGCTCGCTGTCAGGCTTCCCCTTGGGGGGAAGCTGGCGCGTTAGCGACTGATGAGGGGGGATATATCTGCTCCCTGTAAATTATTCTTCTACATGATCGACCATATCTTAAAGTCAATCAAACTCTCTTCAAATTGGTCTTCACTCCATCGAAAAGTCAATTCTTTTCAGCTTTTCGATCAGCAACTCGTCCTCGGTGGGCTTTTCGGTGCCGTTTTCGATTTTTTTGCGGATGGCGAGCATTTGCGCGTCGATTTCGGCGGTCTTTTTCGCGCACTCGGTCAGGTCGCGCACGATCTCCGCTTCGTTCGGAATCTCCTGCTTGTAGCGCAACTGGTGCTCCAGTTCCGCCCAGTAGTCCATTGCAACCGTCCGGATCTGCACCTCCACCTTCACGTCCCGCGGCATTTCCGCGAAAAAGACGGGAACGCTGACAATCAGATGCAGACTCCTGTAGCCATTTTCCTTCGGCTCTTTGATGTAGTCCTTAATGCGGAGCAGGCGCACGTCGTCCTGCTTCGTCAGCGCCTGCGCAATCGTGTACACGTCGTCGAGATAGGAGCAGATGACCCGCACCCCGGCAACGTCGTTGAGGTTCTGCTCGATCGCTTCGGGCGAAAACTCCAACCCGAGCCGCTCCAGTTTTCCCACGATGCTTGCGGTCTGCTTCAGCCGCGTGTTGATGGACACGATCGGATTCCTCCGGAAGCGCACGTTATACTCGGTGTTGAGAACCTCGAATTTGGTTCGTATCTCCTTCATTGCGCAGGTATAGCGCATTAACAGCTCCTGATAGTTGACCACCGTGTTCGCAAGCCGCCTTGTGCGCGACATCATGGCAAGCGCCACGGTCTCCGACAGATCCGTCGGATGCTGATTTTTGAACTGCTCCTGACTCATGTTACCTCCCGTTTGGAATTCTTGGAAAGCGGTTTCCTCCCTACCTCTTCACGCCGCGCCGTTCCCTTTTCTTGGCAAGCAGCCAACGCAGGGGGAAGAACAGCGCCGCGCCGCAGAGGATCGTTCCCGCCGCTTCGGGCAGGACGGCGTAGAGGAACAGCATGGCGGGTCTCGGGTTTCCGTGCGCGAGGCAGGCGGAAATCACGGTTCGGATCGCGCCGAACGGCAGAGTCGCGCCGAGGAAGAACAGGTACGGCAGAAACCTTTTCGGGTAGATCGCGCGCGCAAAATAGCCGCACACGTACCCCATTACCATGTAAAAGACCGGGTCTACCGTCACGCCGACCGTTCCGAGCATGGCGGTCATCGTCCCCGCCGCAATGCCGCCCACCGCGCCTTCCTCCCGCCCGTTGCAGTACCCGAGCAGGACGACCGCGCAGAGCATGAGATCCGGCACTGCGCCGAACAGCTTCCACCGTCCAAAAACCGTACTTTGCACCACGCACAGGAGGAACAGCGCCACGCCGACAAGCAACACCCGTTTTACAAGCTTTGCCCGCTCCGCGCCACCGGTCGCAATCCGCATTGCCGCACCTCCCGTTCCGTTCTTCCGTTCTTATCCCTTTTCCTTATACCCCGTGATAATCATCACATACGAAATCGACGAGAAGTCGACCGACGGCTCTACCGTTGCGATCAGGCTTCGGGTTGCCGCGTCGGTTCGCAGGTCTGTCACCTTTCCGACCTTCAGCCCTGCGGGGTAGACCGACCCCGTCCCGCTCGTTTCCACGCTGTCTCCGACCGCGACGTCGGCATTCCTTGCGTCGCCGTCCAGAAAGGTCAGTTTACAGGTTCCGTTCTCGCGGTAAGCGTATTCGCCCGTGAGAATGCCGGAAGCCCCGCTCCGCGGCGCAAGAACGCCCACAGAACGCGCGTCCTCCATGATGGTTGAGACTTTACACCACGTCAGCCCGACCTCGCTTACACAGCCCACAATGCCGTCCTTTGTGATAACCGCCATGTTGACCCGGATGCCGTGGATGCTCCCGCGGTTCAGGGTCAGGAGCGTGAGGTGGTTCTCCCCCTCGCGCCCGATGACAGTTCCCTCCTCCATGGTGAAGGTCGGGTACTCGGATTTCATGCCGAGGAATTCGCGCAGTCTTTCGTTCTCGGCTTCCAGTCTTTCCGCCCGCTCGATCTGCTCCCGCAGTTCTCTGTTCTCTTCTTCGAGCTCGGAATTCTGTTTCTCCAGTTCTTTCACCGACCGGAACTGTTTGCCGAACCCCTCGACCGCTCCGCAGAAGAGGTTTCCGACCATGCGGAACGGCGTTGCGACCGTCCCCACGACGTTCCGCACCAATGCGCGGTATCCCATGAGCGAAAAAGCCGACATCAAAACCGCAATCGCCGCCGCGACCGACAGGCAGGCTATGAAAAATTTGTTTTTGAATAACTTCATGATTTCATTTTGCTTCCCGGAATCAAATGCTCCAGAATATCTGCGCAGACATCCCGAAAATTATTTCTTACCGCTTGATTTGAATACCTCAATACCATAATGTTTCGCTTTTTCAGATATTCATCCCTTACATAATCCTTTTCGGATTCGTTCGGTCGATTGTGTTGTGCACCATCCAGTTCAATTGCGATTCCCTTGCTCGCACAATAGAAATCTAATACATAAGGTCCTATTACTTTCTGACGGTTTACTGTTATAGGTAACCCTTTTAAAAAGTCGTACCATAGTTATTTTTCATCATCTGTCATATTTTTTCGGAGTGTTTTGGATATTCCGGTTAGTTTTCCGTTTTTCAGCCCCCGCATTTTCTGTTCCTTTGAAAATTGCAAATCTTCATATATCACGCGTTTTTTTGAGTGGGAAATTGAAAGTTCCGCCCTCATCCGTCGCCTACGGCGCCACCTTCCCCCTCGAAGGGGAAGGCTTTTGCGTAAGTCCCTCT
>CAVGEJ010000091.1:0-10538 GCA_963628215.1 Eubacterium sp. CAG:180 | reverse complement strand
GTAAGAAAGGCTTCCCCTTGGGGGGAAGCTGTCGCGTTAGCGACTGATGAGGGGGGGTAAATCTTCGCTCACCACAGGAATGTTATCTGCTGAAAGGTTTCGTGTCACTGCCCTCGGAGATTCCTCTTGCGGAATCTCGGCACTCGTGTAAGGCGTTATTCCAAACGCACCCTACCCACAAAACGAGTGCGAAGCCGCACATACCCCCAAAAATCCCCTCCAAAACAAAAAACTTCGCTGAGCCGAATCTCATTCCCACAAAGCATAACCCGTACTGCGCAACGCCGCGCAGTCGGGCAACCTGATATGCACTGTGAATGAGATTCGGCTCAGCGAAGTTCGGGGGTGGGTGAGGGGCTTGGGGAGAGGGCACACCCCTCCGAAAGGGGGGTGCCCTCTCCCCAAGGTCTTTCAACTCAACCCATCGATCCTGCTAAGCTCGTCCGGCGAAAACGAGACGTTGCCAAGGGCGGCGAGGTTGTCGAGAATCTGCTCGGGCTTTGAAGCGCCGATCAGAACCGAGGTTACAGCGCCGTCGCGAAGATCCCAAGCCAGAGCCATCTGCGCCAAGGACTGCCCGCGCGCCGCGGCAATGTCGGCAAGTCCCCGAATCTGCGACAGGCGCTCGGGGGTCAGCGCGTCCGCATGCAGAAATCTGCCGTCGGTCGCAATGCGGCTGTCTGCGGGAATGCCCTTGAGATAACGATCCGTAAGCAATCCCTGCGCCAGAGGACTGAACGCAATGATGCCTTTGCCGAGGCTGACCGCAGTCTCCTTTAACCCGTTGCGCTCAATCGTGCGGTCAAAGATCGAGTAGCGGTTCTGGTTGATGATGAACGGGCAGCCCAGATCGGTCAGAATCGCGCAAGCCGCCTCCAGACGAGCCCCGTCGTAGTTGGAAAGCCCTACGTAGAGCGCTTTGCCGCTTCTCACAGCCTGCGCAAGCGCCCCCATCGTCTCTTCAAGCGGCGTTTCGGGGTCGGGGCGGTGGTGGTAGAAAATGTCCACATAATCAAGCCCGAGCCGCGAAAGGCTCGCGTCAAGACTGGCAAGCAGATACTTTCTGCTGCCCCAGTCCCCGTAAGGACCGTCCCACATCGTGTAACCCGCCTTGGTGCTGACAATCAGCTCGTCGCGGTAAGCGCCGAATTCCTCGCGCAGAATGCGCCCGAAATTGCGCTCCGCCGCACCCGGCTCAGGTCCGTAGTTGTTGGCAAGGTCAAAGTGCGTGATACCGTGGTCAAAAGCCGTGAAGCAAAGCGCTTTCATGTTCTCATAAGGGGAGGTGTCGCCGAAGTTGTGCCAAAGACCGAGCGAAACGGCGGGAAGCTTCAGCCCCGACGCGCCGCAACGGTTGTAAATCATGTCGGCATAACGGTTTGCGTCTGCAGTGTACATCATGAATTCTCCTTTCAGTTGTAGCGGAACAGAATTTTCTGAATGTCCGCGTCAAACATATTCGATTGCGTGACCGTTGTCATGTCGGTTGCGATTTCGGCAGAGCCGATGTCGTCGCCCGAGGCAAGGAGCGCCGCGTTCCGCACGCCGAGATAACCGATGGCAAACGGATTCTGTACGATCAGGGCGTCCATCTCGCCGCTTTCCAACTGTCCCACCGAGCGGGTGTTGGAGTCAAACCCGACGCCGCGGACGTGGTCGGCGCACCCAAGCGCATGGATTGCATTTCCGACCCCAAGGGTCATCCATTCGTTGAAGCCGACCAGAACATTGATCTCGGGATGCGCGCGGAGCAGTTCTTCCGCGCAGGCGGTGGCGCTTTCCTCGTTGCTTTCGGCAGTGACTGTGGCAACGATTTCCGCATTCGCAATGCCCGCAATATAGGTGCGGAAGCCTTCCTCGCGTCGCCGACCGTTGGCGGTGTCGGTCATGTAGTTGACTAGACCGATGCGGATTTTTGCGCCGTTCGCAGGCGTGAAATCCACAGCCGCCCGCGCCGCCGCAACGCCCGCTTCGTCGTTGTCTGTTCCGATGAATTGGCTGACGAGCGCGCTGTTAACGCCGCTGTCAATGGCGATGACCTTCGTGCCGCTCCGCACGGCGGCGTCCACCGCCGCGGCATTTTTGTCGTAGTCGATCGCGGAGAGCACAATCACATCCGCGCCGCTTTGAACCGCGTCCGCAATCAAGCGGTTCTGCGCTTCAAAATCCTCCTCGTTTTCAGGCCCTTCAAAGGTCACCGAAACGTTGTATTCGGTTGCAGCCGCCTCCACGCCGCTCTTCACCGCATGCCAGAAGTCCGAGTCCACTGCCTTGGCAATCACGGCAATCCGCGTGACCGTTTCGCCGCTTTTCCGACAGGCGGCAAGCGGAAAGCAGAGCAGAAGGAGCGCCAACAGCGCGGCAACGCATTTGTTTGTGTGCTTCATGGCTGTTCCTCCTCGTCGGTGATTTTCGGAATGCGGACGGTTACAACCGTGCCCACATCCTGCTCGCTTTTCAGCGTGATGCCAAAGCGCTCTCCGAAGCGGATTTTCAATCGGTCGTTGACGTTCTTGACCCCGATTCCGCCCGAATCGCTCCGCGCCTTTTGCAGGATCTTCCGGCATTGCTCGGGGGTCATGCCAACGCCGTTGTCGGAGACGGTAATCAGAATATCGTTCGGGTTATCCGCCGCTTCGTGAACCGAAATGACGATCTCTCCCTCGTCCACCATGCGGTCAATGCCGTGGTAGATCGCGTTTTCAATCAGCGGCTGAATCGTAATCTTGTTGCACAGGTAATGCCCGAGATTTTCGTCAACGTCAAATCGGTAGGAGAACTGGTCGCGGTAGCGGAAACTCTGAATCACCAGATAACTCCGCGCGTGTTCCAATTCATCCGAGAGCGGAATCAGTTCGTGCCCGCGGCTGATGCTGATGCGGAACAGCTTTGCAAGCGCCCGGATCATCCGCGCGGCGTCCTCGGTTTTGCCCCGCTCGCACATCCATTGAACCGAATCGAGCGTGTTGTAAAGAAAATGCGGGTTGATCTGCGCCTGAAGCGCCTTCAGTTCGGTCATGCGCAATTCGGTTTCCTCGCGGCGGATCTCTTCCATCAGTTCCCGAACCCGCGCGGTCAGATGCCCGAAACTGTCGGAAAGCGTCCGGAGTTCGGTTACCGCAGTCGGGGAAGCCGTATAGCGGAAACTGTCGGCGGCGGATTCAAACCGTTTCATCGCGCCCGCCAACTCGCGCACGGGGCGGTTGACAAAGCGGGAATAGACCAACAGCACCGCGCAGAGAATGACTGCACTGCACCCCAGAGAGATTGCAACGCTCCCGAGAATCTGCGTCCGCCGCTCCACCGCAACCTCGTCTGTAAAACTCACGCCCACAACGCGCCAGTCGCTGTCCGCAACGGTGCGGACGGTGTAAATCCGATCCCGCTCGGTGTGTGTGCCGTCCGAAAGCGCGGCAACGTAGGCGGTGTTCTCGTCCCGCAAGCCCGAGAAGATCAGCTGCTGTTGCGGGTGATAGACCGAAGTGCCCGCGCTGTCAATGAGATAACAGTAACCGTGCCGTCCCACGCCGACCTTGTCGATATAATTCGCAAGTTCCGAGAAGCCGAAGTCGATTGCAATGTAAGCGCCCGTGGAGAAAACGGGTTCTTCCGTGCGCACGGCAAGCGTCACCACCCACGGGTATACGCCCTCGAATAAGGTCTGCACGTGCGGCGCGGAAAGCGCGAAATCGGAAGCGGACGCAAACAGCGCGCGGTCGAAGGAGAGGTCGCGCAGGGGCGTTTCCTTGCGGTCGTCTCCGCTTCCCACAGTGACCGCAATTCCGCCGTCTCGGTCGTAGACCGTCACGGCAAAAATCTCGCGATCAACCGCCGTCAGAGCGGCAATGCGCGTGGAAAATTCCTCGGTGGTCGTGCATTCGCGCACAACGCCGCTGATGGCGGTCAGTTTGGCTTTCATCCCGTCCAGACGGTTGTAAACCTCCGTTGCGGTCTGTTCCACTGCCTGCCCGGCGTTCACCTGCGCGTCCTGCAGAACCGTTTTGCTGTAAACGCTTGCGAATACCGCAATGCAGACGCTTACCGAAATCAGCACGGCAAGCGTGACCGACAACAGCGTAATGGTGCGCAGACGAACCGTCGGATGCCTGCGCGGATGTTTTTCGGTTCGCATACCGAACCTCCCTCAGGATGGGTCTCCCGCCGCAGTCTGACGAATCCGGTTGGGGGACTCTCCGTAGAATTTTTTGAAACAGTAGCTGAAATAATGCTGATCGCTGTAGCCGCAGCGCTCGGTGATCTCCGCAATCTTCATGTTGGAGCAGAGCAGCATATCGTGCGCCGCCTGCATCCGCCGCTCGGTCAGAAGCGTGATGAAATTCTTTTTCCGCACCTTCTTGATGAGCGCGCTGAGATAGTTCGGGCTGACCGCCAACTCGTTGCT
The DNA here is from genome assembly GCA_963628215.1 of Eubacterium sp. CAG:180. Lineage (GTDB taxonomy): Bacteria > Bacillota > Clostridia > Oscillospirales > CAG-272 > UMGS1865. The sequence continues at coordinate 6,136 of CAVGEJ010000091.1, read as the reverse complement.
GACCCCGACCAGAGACAGACTCTCGTCGGAAAAGCGTTCGTCGATGATCTGAACCACGCGGTCGCACAGCACCTCGGATTCGCGCTTACGGGATTGCGTAATCAGGGTCTGCGCGCGCATACAGAAGTCGAGAATCTCCGACTTGGTCGCTTCCTCCGTGCTGTTGGCAGTGATGCGTGAGAAGAGCGGGTTGGAGGAGAGCAGACGGAACGCGTCGGGACGGTCGGAAACCGAACTGACAACGCGGCAAACCGTTGCAATCATCTGAATGACCAACAGATTGGCGTTTTCGCGCGTTCCCGAACGGTAAAGCCCTTCGATGAAATCGTTCAACTGCTCCTGCGTTCCGACTTTGAGCAACTGCTCCAACATGACCACCGTCTTTTCGGCTTGGTCGATGGCGAGTTCCTCTTTCTTTTCCTCGTCGCCGATGAAACGGATGTCGCCCGCGCCGTCCGAAGTGTACCGCCGCGCGGTCACCGCCTGAAAATATCCGTTCGAGCATTCCGAAAGCGCGGAAAATTCACGGCTCACGCCGATCGTGCAACGCTCGGAAAGCATCCTGCGCGCGGTCTGTACCGTTTCGGTCAGCGGGAGTTCCAACAGGTTTGTCAGCGCTCCGTCTCCGTCGTGAATCACCAACGTGACCGCGCGGCGGTAGGCGATGATGCTTTCGGTGCGTACCCCGTGGCGCGCAAACAGATTGTCGATGAATTCGGCGTGGCGGTTGTTGGCAACGTAGTTTCCGTCCGCAGCCTTGAATTTCGATACCAGAAAGCAGAAACGCGGAGCGGAGATCCCGGACGGGACAATCCCGAGGTTCTGCGCCTTCGCAAGCAGATCCGCGTCATCCTGCTTCAGTTCGTTGACGCCGAGAATCAGCGGCAACAGGAATTCGATCACCCGCAGGCGGTGCAACTGCGCCTCAATGTCGGGGTCTTGGGACGGGAGCAATTGCCCGAGCCGTTCGTCCATCTTCCGGCGGATGTCAAACAGCGCCTCCGACAGCTCGTCCGAAGAGATCGGCTTGAGCAGATAGCTGATGATGTTGTAGTCGATCGCCTCGCGTGCGTATTCGAAGCTGTCGTAGCCGCTGAGAATGACAATCTGCGTTGCGGGGCGCATCTCCCGCACCCGCCGCGCAAGTTCCAGACCCGAGATCATCGGCATCCGGATATCGGTCAGAATCAGGTCAGGCTCGAGCGTTTCAATCAGATCCAGAGCCTCCACGCCGTTTTCCGCTTCGCCCACAACCTCAAACCCCGCGTCCGCCCAACGCACACGCTCAATAATCGCCTGCCGCTGATCCTGCTCGTCATCCACTACAAGGACGGTGTAATGCAACGTCATGTCCTCCTTTAACGGATTCATTCTGCTTTTATTATACCATCCTTTCCGAAAAAAAGCAAGATTCAAAGGAAAAAAAGCGATATTACAGGATGCCACACCGCCTCCAAAATCCAAAAATCCCTGCCCGATAACCGCCGATTTGATTAGAATCGATTTCATTCTTAAAATTGGCGGTTATCGGGCAGGGAAGTTCGGGGAGAGCAGGAGGGGGGCTCTCTCCCTCCCCGCGGTCTTTCCGGTTACTTCTCAGCCCACCCCGCATAAAGGGTCAGACTGCCTGTTACCACGTCGGATTCCATCGTCCACGGAACGGTGCAGGCGCGGTCGGAGTACCACCCCGTAAAGACGTAGCCTTCGCGCGTCGGAATCTGTTCCTGCGGAATCGTTTCTCCGTGCAGAACCCGCACGCTCGAAACCGAAGAACCGCCGTTCGTCTCAAAGCTGACCGTGAACCCGTTGTGCGAGATGACAAAGATCAAAGCCCCAACCAGAACGATTGCAAGTACCAAAACCAGAATGTTTGCACCCCGGACGGACATTTTGACCTTTGCGTACAGCCCGCCCTTGCGCTTGAATTGGAAAGAGTTTTGTTCTTGTTCTTGATTTTGCTTTCTTTCTTCGGTTTCCACGGTCGTTCTCCTTTCAAAAGAGCAGTTTGTGCAGTTCGGAATTTTTTATTTCTTCGCCAGATACTTCCGCATATCGATTGCGCAGGCAAAGAGAATGATCAGACCCTTGATGACGTAAAGCATGTTCTGGTCGACAGAGAGGAAGTTCAATCCGACGAAAATGATCTGGAGCAGGAATACGCCAACCACAATGCCGCTGATCTTACCCGTGCCGCCGACAAAGGACACGCCGCCGATGACGCAAGCCGCAATCGCGTCGGATTCGTAGTTCAGCCCCGTGTTCGCGGAGACCGAAGCAATGCGCGCGCCCTCAATGAAGCCGGTGATACCGTACATCGCGCCCGCGAGAACGAATACCAGAACGATGGTCCAGAATACGTTCACGCCCGAAACGTTCGCCGCTTCCTCGTTGGAACCAACCGCAAACATGTTCTTGCCGAACTTGGTCTTGTTCCAGATGACCCACATCAGGGCGGTCAGAAGAATTGCGTAAAGTACATAGCGGGGGACAGCCACGCCGCCGATGGTGAACAGCGTGCCGCGCACGAAATTCGTGTAGGAGGGATCAAGACCCGAAAGCGTCTGCCCGTTGTTGCCGCCGATCATCAGGTACATCAGCACCAGACCGAACAGAATCAACTGGGTCGAAAGGGTCACGATAAAGGGGTGAAGCTTGAATTTTGCCACAAAGAAGCCGTTGACCAACCCGATCAGCGCGCCTGCGGCAATCACGATCAGAAGCACCACGGGAAGCGGCATCACGCCAAGCCCCGAGAACAGCTTGCCGGAGTAGGTCGACATCTGCAGGAGCGACGCGGCAATGCAGGCGGTCAGACCCACCGCGCGACCTGCGGAAATATCCGTACCCGTCAGCACGATCGCTCCGCCGATGCCAAGCGCAATCGGCAGCTTTGCGGCGGTCAGGGAAATGATGTTGACAATGGACGACATGGAAAGAAACGCCGGTACGCGGATCGCCACATAGACGATCGCAATGAAAATGATGATATACATGGCGTTGTTGAACAGCAGATCCGTCACGGTTCTGCGCTTGTCCGCCGCAGACTGCGCGCGGAATTTTTCAAACCACAGGGTCAGGCGGTTTTTTCGTTTGGTAGTTTCGGTTGGCATATTCCGTTTCCTCCGTTATGCAAATTTTGCGGCAAGCGCCATGATTTCTTCCTGCGTAGCCGTTTCTGCGTTGACCTCGCCCGCCAGTCGACCGCCGGACATGACAAGGATTCTGTCGCAAACGCCGAGCAGTTCGGGCATTTCGCTTGAGACCATGATCACGGTTTTGCCCTTTGCGGCAAGGTCGATAATCAATTGATAGATTTCATATTTTGCGCCCACGTCAATGCCGCGCGTCGGCTCGTCGAGCAAAAGCACGGTCGGGTCGGTCAGAAGCCAACGTCCGAGAATGACCTTCTGTTGGTTTCCGCCCGAAAGCGAGCGGATTTTCGTTTCCTGATTCGGGGTCTTGACGTGCATCGAGCGGATGACCTGCTCGGTGCTCTCGCGCCGCTTCTTTTCGCTTAAAAACGGACCGACGCGATCCTTGTCAAGACTGGAGATTGTTGCGTTTTCGCGGATGTTCAGAATCCCGAAGATTCCGGTTGCGCGCCGCTCTTCGGTCAGTAGGGCAAACCCGTTGCGGATGGATTCCCGTGCCGAGCGGTTTCGCACCACCCGCCCGTCCAGCGTAATCGTTCCCGCGCGGCGCGTTGCCGTACCGTAAAGCGTTTCGAGCAGTTCGGTTCTGCCCGAACCGTCCAGACCCGCCACGCCGATGATTTCGCCCCGCCGGACCTGAAACGAAACGTCGTTCAGCTTGTTGTACATTGCGGTCAGGTGTTCCACATTCAGCAGAACATCGCCCACCTCATTGGTTTTCGGGGGATAGATGTTGGTCAACTCCCGCCCGACCATCAGCTTGATGATCTCGTCGGTCGTCAGCCCCTTCGCGTCACGCGTGGCGATCCACTTGCCGTCGCGCATGACCGTTACCTCGTCCGAAATTTCCAGAATTTCCTTCATTTTGTGCGAGATATAGATAATCGCGCACCCCTCGTCGCGCAACATATTGATGATGCGGAACAGGTGTTCCACCTCGTCCTCTGTCAGCGAGGAGGTCGGCTCGTCAAAAACAATGACCTTTGCGTTGTAGGAAACCGCTTTGGCGATCTCAACCATCTGGCGTTGGGAAACCGACATTTTGCTCATCACGGTTCGCGGATCAACGTTCACGCCGAGACGGTCAAACAGTTCCTTGGTCGCCTGATACATCTTTTTTTCGCTTGTAAAGGGAAGTCCGCGCGCAACGGTGGGGAAGCGCCCGAGCCACATATTGTCCATGACATTGCGCTTGAGCGCCTGATTCAGCTCCTGATGCACCATGGCAACGCCGTTTTCCAACGCTTCCTTGGCATTTCTGAAGTTGATTTCCTTGCCGTCCAGATAAATGTGACCGCCGTCCTTGGCGTAAACGCCGAACAGGCACTTCATCAGCGTAGATTTGCCTGCGCCGTTTTCACCCATCAGCGCGTGTACCGTGCCCGCTTTCACGGTCAGATTGACTCCGTCCAGCGCTTTGACTCCGGGGAAATTTTTTTCGATATTCTCCATGCGGAGAAGCACCGGAGCCGCGGCTGTTCGTTCGTTTTTCTCATTCATAAGAATTCCTGCCTTTCCGATGGATTTCTTCCGGAGCGGCTGAACGCCGCTCCGGAACAGGGGGTGAGGCATTACCGCGCAACTCACGATTGGCGCACTCGCTCGCGGCTTTCCCGTCATACTTCACAAAAACTCTTGCCTGTAGCTCTGCTACAGCCTGCGAATTTTTGTATCGTCTGACGAAAAATTCGACTTCGTGATTGCACCATCGGAATTGTGCGGTGATGCCTTTATTCGCCGAGATAGATCTGGTAGGGGATATTGACTCTCCAGTTGTCGACGACCATATCCGCGTCAACGCCTTCGAAGAGGGACTTGTCGTTCAGCAGATTCTGCGCGATGGTGGAAAGGGCTTTCGCCATACCCTCGGCGTCCTGCTTGATCGTTCCGATCATCGAGCCGTCCTTGATTGCGTTCTTCGCCGCTTCGGTCGCGTCCACGCCGAACACAGGGATCAGCTTGCCGCCTTCCTTGTTGTAGCCCTTTTCCTGAAGTGCGGAGATTGCGCCGAGCGCCATTTCGTCGTTGTTTGCGATAACCAGTTCAATCATGTTGTTGTTGGATTCGCTGTACTGGCTCAGGTTCGTGCTCATATAGTCCTTTGCGGCTGCCGCAGACCAAGAGCCGTTCTGGTCGACCTGATACTTGTTGGAATTGTTTGCGTCGTAGTAGACCAACTCGGGCTTGCCCGCCGCAGTGAGAATCTTGTTTGCGTCCTCAACCGCGTACTGGGTGCGGGCGATTGCCTCCATGTTGCCTTCCTGACCTTTGAACATTGCGTAGCTGATCTTGCCGTCGCCGTTCAGGTCAAGCTTGTCGTAGTTCTTGAGGACATATTCGCCGATGATCTGTCCTTGCAGGTGTCCGGCTTCCTCGTAGTCCGTTCCGACAAACGCGCACTTCTCATAGGAAGAGATCACTTCTTTGTCAACCGAACGGTTGAAGAAGATGACCGGAACATTCTTTGCCTTTGCAAGGTCGACAATGTTCTGCGCCGCGTCCTTCGAACCGGTGTCAACCACGTTGACGATCAGAAGGCGGGAGTTCTTTGCCAGAGCGGTTGTAACCTGCTCGGTCTGGGTGGTCTGGTTGCTGTTTGCGTCGTAGTTCTGGTACTTCAGTCCTGCTTCCTTCAGCATGGCGTCCATCTGGGAGCGAACACTGGAAATGTAAGAGTCACCGTAGTTGTAGTAAAAGACCGAAACTTCGCCGTCTCCGGCGTCCTGTTTGCAGGCTACAAGTCCTGCGAGTGCGGTAAGCGCGAGGGCAAGGGTCAGAAGCATTGCGATACGTTTTTTCATTTGAGTGTACCTCCGTTTTTTTCGACTTTCCGTCGTTGACTTTATTATATCCCAATTCCTCCAAAAAAGGAATGCGATTTTTTATTCGCTATGTACAAAAAATTACCTGCTTTGAACTTACAGGGAAGAGAGAATAATAGAAAGGTCGCAGGGCGTTGCCCCGCACCCTACTTAGGAAACTTC
>CAVGEJ010000090.1:0-10569 GCA_963628215.1 Eubacterium sp. CAG:180 | reverse complement strand
CTCCGCGTCCTCGACCGCGCCGCCTCCCCAAAAAGGCGGGCGAAAACTTTTCCCACGACAAAAGTTGGAGGGACGTCTGCAAAATGTGCGAACCTTTGCGTTCGTTTTTTTATTTTCATCTTGACTTTTTCCGCTTTTTATGTTATACTTTTCCTACAAGTATGACGAAAGGGGAAGGACGATGGCAAAGGGAAAACAGATCCTCGGTCTGCCGAAAGGGAAGCATCTGTTCGGCACTGCAAAGGTCGGGGAAAAGGGACAGATCGTAATCCCGAAGGAAGCGCGCGAACTGTTCGGCATCAAGCCGGGGGACACGCTTCTGATTCTCGGAGACGAGCGGGTCGGCATTATCGCAACCGCGCCCGATGTCATGAACGACACCGCCTACCGCGTGTTCCACAAGATCGAGGACGGTTGACGGGGGCGGCGCGGAAAATCGGCTCATTGTTTATCATTTGATTTGGAAAGGGTTTTATTACGATCATGTCTGTTATGCAACGTTTGGTATTGATTTGCGCGGGACTGGCGGCAATTTGCGCCGTGAGCCGCGTTGCGCTGAAAAAGAAGCGCGCGGCGCGCGCGGGTGCGGGGAACAAAAAGAGCAACGGGAACGGCGGAAACTGCGCTCCCTGCGGCGGGAGTCCGGCAGAACCGATCTTCACGGCGGAAGAGCCGGAACTTGCGAAAAAGCCCGTCAATCGCGGAATGCGCGCGGTCGGATTGATTCTGGCGCTTCTGCTCTTCTGCGCCGCCGCAGTGTTGGGCGGGACGGCGCTTGTGCGCGTCGGGGCGGATGCGGGCGAGATCACCGGTCCTGTGGAGGCGGAATTCGTCCGCGCGAACACGGCGGAGGAAGAAGGCTACGACGAGGACAACACGGTCTGCCGCGTGGAGTACACGAGCGAAGCGACCGACGCGGTGCTTGCGGTGGAATACAGTTACGAGGAATGGGAAGCGCTCCCCGAGGGACACCGTCTGACGGGGTACGTCTACCACTCCGAAAAGAAGAACGCGGACGCGGCGTTCGCCTCGGCCTCGGATGACGCGACGGTTCGCGCGGGCTTGCGCGAGGTGATGACCGACCGCGAAGCCATGCGGCTGAACGTTGCGTTGGCGTTGCTTCTGGTGTCGGTGGGAACGGTCATCATGTCCTGCGGTTGGCAGTTCTATTCGGCTTACGAAAAGATCTGGTTTCTCTCGATCCTGATTCTTGCGGCGGTTTTCGGGATTCTGTTTCCCGAGGAGGACTGCAACGGCATCAGCGGGATTGCGATCATGGCGCTGTATCTGTTGGACACGCTGCTCAACATCTGGTGCGAGTTGTTGATTTCCAAGCAGAGCAAGTGGAATTTCATTGTTTCGGTATTCGTGGAGATTGCCGAGATCGGCATCTGCGTTCTGCTCCGCTATCGGTTTGCGACGATGGCAACGACGTTGTTCTTCTGGTTGCCGATTGACATCATCAGCTTTGTGAACTGGCACCGTCACCCCGACCGCCGCGAAGAAGAGTTGACCGAGGTGCGGACGTTGCGCGGTTGGCAGGAAGCGTTGGTTCTGGCGGGCATTGCGGTCTGGACGTTTGGTCTGGGCTATCTGCTGACCCGTCTGGATGTGGGAACGGATCTGTTCGGCGGGAACGAATTCCTTGCAACGTTGGTCATTTATCTGGATGCCTGCGCCTCTGCGGTGGGTGTGGCGAACGGTTTGTTCATCCTCTTCCGCTTCCGCGAACAATGGATTGCGTGGATCACCTGCGCGATTCTGGAAGCCGTTATCAACGTGCTTTCGGGTCAGTTCGTGCTCCTCGTCCTCAAGGCGGGCTACGTGACGAACTCGATCTACGGCTACGTGAAGTGGACAAGGTACATCAAGGGCGCGGAGGAAGCGAAGGGATGCGCCAAAGGGGGCTTTTAAGGAAAGCCCCCTCTGGACTCCCCAAACCTTTTACCCCATATTTGAAAAGTGCGAACATGGTGCGCAATCCCTTTCGGGATAAGGCACTATGTTCGCACTATTTATAAATGAGTTGAAAGTTCTTGGGGAGTCCAGAGGGCGGCAGTTGCAATGCAACTGCCGGTAGCGAAGCGATGCTTCTCTTCAAGAAGTCCCTTTGGCGCGTCCCCTCGGCAAGAATCGGAAAAGGAAGGGGGGCGCGGAGGCGGGGAGTGCAACCATTATAAAGTAGCGCACGCAAACGCCCGCGCGGAGACCGAGAAGCGCGTTCAGGGGCGCTTTCAGGACGGCGCGGAGACCGAGCATCAGACCAAGCCCGAGCGCCACTTTGAGCAGCTGCCCCCACCAGACCGCCTCGGTGCGGTAGCGGGTCTTGTAGCGGTCTGCGGCGTAAGCAACCGCAAGTCCCAACATCATGCCGAGGATCTGCCACGCCACCTTGACGGCGTCGGTGTAGTTGACGGTATCCACGTCGGCGGGGAAGGCGTAAAGTTCCACGAACAGGAGGTTGCCGAGCGTCAGTGCAAGCGCCGCGCCGAAGAACCACCACAGTCCGCCGCGGGTGCGGTCGGCGCATCGGGTGAGGTATTTTGTTGCAAGCACGACGCAGACCCCGACGGCGAAGGAAACGCCGACGTCAAGCGGGGTATGAACGCCGAGGTACATTCGGCTGAAGGCGACCAGAACGCACGCGACCCACCCGCCGATTTTCACGGCTTTGCGGTGGGAGGAAGCCGCCAGTCCGCCGAAGAGGGTGACGGAGGTTTGGGTATGCCCGCTCGGGAAGGAGTACCCGGTTGCGCCCGCGCGGGCGTTTTCCACGATCTGAAAGGCGGGGTCGAGCACCCACGGGCGGGGGATGCGGAACGCCATTTTCAGAATCTGGACTGTGACCAGACCGAAGAACCCGCAGAACAGCAGGTAGTACCCTCTCTTTTTATCAACGCACCACAGCACGACAAGCGCCGCGACGATAAAGACCACTTCGCCGCCCGCGTAGGTAAGCGCGCCGAACACGACGTCCAAAACGGGGTTTCGCCACGTGGCGATCCATCTGAGAAAATTCATATTGCCTCCTTTTAAGACCTTGGGACTCTGTCCCAAGCCCTGCTTAGGGGACTTCTTAAGGAGAAGTCCCCTAAGAACCTTCAAGACCTTCACTGCAATTGGATTATTGATTCTATCTTTACATGGTGCGAATTTTGGATGTAGCCATATTCCGTGCTACTATTTCCGGCTGCTCCCGAGCCAAATCCCGTCGAGCGGGATTTTGGCGGCTGTCGCCTCTCTCCCGCTACCGGATAGAAGTGGTAGGAAGTTAGTTGAGGGACGGCAGGCGGGTTGATTTGCGGGGCGCTCCCTTCGGATTGCGCCCCTATAGAGTGCGTAACCCGTTAAGGATGTAACATTGTAGGGAACGACCCATGTGTCGTTCCGCATGGTTTATGTGGCGTGAGTTGAAAAAAGAGATGCCGCCGCGAGGGTGACATCTCTTTTTGAGGGTGAATCAGTCGGTCACGAAGGGCAGAAGCGCCATGTTACGTGCACGCTTGATTGCGGTGTTCAGCTCTCTCTGGTGCTTTGCGCAAGTACCGGAGATTCTGCGGGGCAGGATCTTGCCTCTCTCGCTGATGAACTTTCTCAGCTTGCCGCTGTCCTTGTAATCAATGAAATCAACCTTATCTGCGCAGAAAATGCAGACCTTTTTTCTTCTGCGGTTCATCGGGCGAGCCGGACGAACCACGGGTGTTGCTTCTGTTCTATCCATCTTATGAAATCCTCCTCATTGGTTGCCTGCCTCAGAACGGCAGGTCCTCATCTGTTTTCAGTTCTTCAAATTTCGGGGTTGCGCCGGGGGTCGATGCAAACGTGGGGGGAGCGGCGTAAGAGGGGTCGGGCGTATACTGTCCGCCTGCCTCCGACTTGCTGTCCACGAACATTGCCTCGTCCACCACGACCTCGGTTGCGGTGCGGTTCTGTCCCTGCTGATCCTGATAGGTGCGTGTCTGGATCGAACCGGTCACGCAAAGGGACGAGCCTTTGTGGAAGTAGCGGGAGATGAACTCCGCGGTCTGTCTCCACGCAACGAGGTTGATGAAGTCTGCCTGCGTTTGTTGCTGTGCGCCGTCAGCCGATTTGGACTGATACCGACGGTTGACCGCGAGACGGAACGAGACCACGGCAATGCCGCTTGCGGTCTGCTTCAGTTCGGGGTCTGCAACCAGTTTGCCTGCAAGAACGACTTTGTTCAGGTTCAGGTTAGCCATGTTGGTTCTCCTTTACCGTAGGGCGATTACTCTGCGTCGGTGGTTTCTGCGGAAGCCGCCGCTTCCTCGGCAGCCGCCGCAGCCGCTGCACGGGCAGCCTCTTCCGCAGCCTTTCTTGCTGCCAGAACAGCCGCACGCTCGCTTGCGTCGTACTCGAGTTTCACGGTCATTGCGCGGATCACGCTTTCGTCGATGTTCATCAGACGCTCCAGCTCGGTGGGGAAGTCCCCAACGCACTTGAAGGTGACCACCGTGTAGTAACCCTCATTCATATCCTCAATCGGATATGCCATGCGGCGCTTGCCCCAATCGTCAACCGAAACGACTTCCGCGTTCGATGCGATGAGGTTTTTGAACTTGTTCACCGTTGCCGCAGTGGCTTCATCACCGTTTGCGAGGCTGACGACGAACATGGTTTCATAAGAGTTGAGCTTGTTTTCCATGTGTTTTCCTCCCTATGGACTTTCGGCACACGCTGTTTATGAATTTGCGTGGCAGAGAGACGGGCATTTTGCCCGTATCAATTGAGTATTATATCATAAATGAAGCGGCTTGTCAAGCATTTTTGCAAATTTTTTCGCCTTTTGGCGGGTTTTCACCCCCGAAAGCCCTTCAGGTCGAAGTCGATGCTGTAAACGATGCGCGCCGCACCGGGGATCGGAACGCTGCAGCCTGCGCGAAATTGTTTCTCCTCTCCCGCCTTCAGTCCGTCAAAGAACCATTCGCACCCGCCGCCCACAATCTTGTTCTGCTTGTTCAGATACTGATAGTGCAGCGCAAACGCGGGCAGGTCGTGCGCATAGGTACTGACCAGAGTTCCCTTGAGAATCTCGTAGTGCTCGTCCCGCTTGATGCTGACTTTCTCGAGTTTTACGCCGCGCGTGACGGCGGTCTCGGCGGGCAGGAACGCGCCCGCGCGGGCTTTCGCATGGATTTCCGCCACCGCCGCGCCGCGCACCCGCCGCGTAATGCCGTAGTGGAACACCGCCCCGGGGTCAACCGTGCTGACGCGGTCGCCGATCACGTCGATGACGTTGCCCTCGCGATCCTTCAGCGTGATATCGACCTTGATATCCTGCAGGGCGCGGTCGGCATTCGGATTTTGCAGATCCACACCGAGCGAGAGGAAGTAGGTCTGATTCTCGCGCTTGCCCGAACTTCCGCCCACGGCGCAGAGCGTCACGGGGAGCGACGGCGGCAGGTCGGGCTTTTCGAGGTCGTCCAGAATCTTTTCAAACGTCCGGTAGTAGTTCCACGCATAGGTTTCCTTCGGTTTTCTGCCGTCCATGTAGGCGAATTCGGTCAGGCAGATCATGAACAGTTTGAGGTAATTCATCAGCGCGGGAACTGCTTTTGCCTGAATCGCCAGTTTGAGGCAGGACGACCAGTAGGAGGGGACGGTGAGGTCAAAGCCGTAGCCGTACTTGACCACCGCAACGCCGAATTCGCGGCTCTCGGGCGCGCGGAAGAGGGCGAGTATCTTCTCGGTTACCGCGTCCCCGACCGACGGCGCAACGGCATGGCGGAAGAACTGCTCGGCGGCGTCCGGGTCCCATCCTTGCGTGTAAGCCTCCATCAGGAGCGCAAAGGAGAACTGCTCGTGCATATTGAGGTCGGGCAGGAGCGCGGCGAGGTCGATGTCGCGCTTGCCGTGAATCACGCAGGGGAGGGAAAGAAAATCGGCAATGTCGCGCGCAATCTCGCCCGCGCTTTTGCCCGCTGTGTTCAGGTAATCGGTTTCCATTTTGGGTTCGGTCCTTTCGGTGTGAAATTTTTTCCTGACATTCCTGCAATTTTGTCGCTTTCAGCTATTGCATTTCCGCGCGGAATATAGTATAATTAAAAGAAAGGTCTCGGAGCGTTGCAAGGGATTCTCGCTGTTTCGCTTGGTTGGGGCAGATTTATCCCCCCCTCATCAGTCGCTGTCGCGACAGCTTCCCCCCAAGGGGAAGCCTGCTGTACAGTGTGCTATTGCCCTGAATATAGCTTATGCTATTAGTTCGATTCGGTTTGATGCAAAACACGAACGGATTTTCGCAAAGAGGCTTCCCCTCGGGGGGAAGCTATCGCGCACGCGACTGATGAGGGGGGATAATTTTCCGCTCATCGCTACAACATGGTTTTCCCTTCATCAGGTTAAGGGATAAGCCGCTGTGGATGAACTTCTTCCAAGAAGCCCCTGAGTGGGTGCGGGCAAAGCCCGGGGTCTTACTTTCTTCTATTATACACGATAAACCGCCTCTTGACAAGTGGTTTCGGGAGATTTCCCGTGAAAGGAGCCTGTTTATGTACGAAATTCTTGAAAAACTAGCGCTGAATCCGACCGTAACGCTCATGCGCGTTCACGCGCCCGCGGTTGCGAAAAAGGCAGAGCCGGGGCAGTTCATCATCCTGCGTACCGACGCGGACGGCGAGCGCATCCCTCTCACCGTTGCCGATTTCGACCGCGCGGCGGGGAGCGTGACGATTATTTTTCAGATCGTCGGCGCAACCACCGAGCGGCTGAACCGTCTCACGGAGGGCGACTGCCTGCATGATTTTGTCGGACCGCTCGGTCGCGCTACCGAAACCGACGGAAAGAAAAAGGTCGCCGTTGTGGTCGGCGGCGTCGGGTGCGCCATCGGCTACCCCGTGGCAAAGAAATTTCATGAAAACGGCACGGTCGTTCACACCGTCGCGGGCTTCCGCACAAAGGATCTCGTGATTCTCGAGGACGAATTCGGCGCGGTTTCCGACCGCCTTGTGCGGATGTCCGACGACGGCTCGTGGGGCGAAAAGGGACTGGTCACCGACGCGCTCCGCGCCCTGATCGAGAGCGGCGAGAAGTACGACGAGGTGATTACCATCGGTCCGCTTCCGATGATGAAATTCGTCTGCCGCCTGACGAAGGAATACAACGTTCCGACGGTTGCATCCATGAATCCCATCATGATCGACGGGACGGGCATGTGCGGCGGCTGCCGCCTGACGGTTGGCGGCAAGGTGCGCTTTGCCTGCGTGGAAGGTCCGGAATTCGACGGACACGAAATCGACTTTGACGAAGCGATTGCGCGGTCGTCGATGTATAAGCCGTTTGAGCGGCACGCGTATGAGGAAACCTGCAACCTGTTCCGGAAGGGGGAGAACTGACATGCCGAATATGAACCCGAAAAAGAATCCCATGCCGTCGCAGAACCCGCAGGTTCGCAGACGGAATTTTGAAGAGGTGGCGCAGGGCTACACCGCCGAGGTCGCGGTAAACGAAGCGGAGCGCTGTCTGCATTGCAAGAACCGCCCCTGCGTGGGCGGCTGTCCCGTCGGAATCGACATTCCCGAATTCATCGCGGAGGTGAAGAAGGGCGATTTCGAGGCGGCGTACCGCGTGATTTCCGCCTCCTCTTCGTTGCCTGCGGTCTGCGGCAGAGTCTGCCCGCAGGAGTCGCAGTGCGAGGGGAAGTGCGTGCGCGGCGTAAAAGGAGAGCCGGTCGGCATCGGTCGGCTGGAGCGTTTTGTTGCCGATTGGCACAACGCGCACAGCGAAGCGCCTGCCGAAAGACCCGCGCCGAACGGGCATCGCGTGGCGGTGGTCGGATCAGGTCCTTCCGGTTTGACCTGCGCGGGCGATCTTGCGAAAAAAGGTTTTGACGTAACGGTATTTGAGGCGCTCCACACGGCGGGCGGCGTTCTGGTTTACGGAATTCCGGAGTTCCGTCTGCCGAAGTCGATTGTGGAAAAGGAGATTGACGGACTGCGGGCGCTCGGCGTGAAATTTGAAGTGAACACGGTCATCGGCAAAACGCTGACGGTGGAGGAACTGATGCGCGAGGGCGGCTTTGAGGCGGTTTTCATCGGCTCGGGCGCGGGGCTTCCGCGCTTCATGGGGATTCCCGGGGAGAGCCTGAAGGGGGTCTATTCGGCGAACGAATTCCTGACGCGGGTCAATCTGATGAAGGCGTACCGCCCGGGGAGCGCCACGCCGATTCAGGCGGCAAAGCGGGTTGCGGTTGTCGGCGGCGGAAACGTTGCGATGGATGCTGCTCGCTGTGCGATGCGGTTGGGGGCGGACGAGGTTTCAATCGTTTACCGCCGCTCGCTCGAGGAACTGCCCGCGCGGCGCGAGGAAGTGGAGCACGCGATGGAGGAAGGGATCGAATTCCGCCTTCTGACGAACCCTGTGGAGGTTTTAGGCGACGAAAGCGGGTTTGTGAGCGGGATGCGCTGTGTTCGGATGGAGCTTGGCGCGCCGGACGCATCGGGGCGGCGGAGTCCGGTTGAAATTCCGGATTCGGAGTTCGTTCTGGACTGCGACTGTGTGATTATGGCGATCGGTACATCTCCGAACCCGCTGATCAAGTCGACGACTGCGGGGCTTGAGATCAACCGTCGCGGCGGGATTGTAGTAGAGGAGCAGACGGGCAAGACCTCACTTGACGGCGTTTACGCGGGCGGTGACGCGGTAACGGGCGCGGCGACGGTCATTCTTGCGATGGGCGCGGGCAAAACCGCCGCCCGCGCGATTGCGGAGGCTTTGGAGGGGTGAGGGAAAGGAAGACCTTGGAGGCGCAGGGCGACCCCTTTCGTAGGGGTCGCCCTACCCTCCAAACCTCCCTGACCCACCCCGAACTTCCCCCATGTCCCCGCCACTTAGAAAGCGGAAATTTGTTTCGCTTTTTGTGAGTGGCGGGGTCATGGGGGAAGTTTTTTTGGTTGGTTGGGGAGGTGCGAATTTTTTAGCGGGTGCGGCTTCGCGCCTGATGGGGGAGAAGAACGGATAATGACACGATATAGAATGGCATTATAATGGGGAAGCGGTTTTTCGGAAATATAGGTCGTTGCTCAAAATTCTGCAGATTCATTGACAAAACGCTCAATTTATGCTATAATTATGGAAACTATTGCAAGGAGGTTGCCTAATGGATTTGGGCGAGGCGATAAGAATAACAAGGCAAAGAGCTTTTTATACACAGGAAGACTTTGCACAAAAACTCGGAGTGGCTCTGTCAACGGTTAATCGTTGGGAGTTGAATAAATCAAAACCGAATGTGAAAGCAATGAAAGGAATTAAGTCTTTTTGCGAGGAAAACAAACAATCGTTTGAGATGATTGAAAGGCAGTGGCTCGGATACGCCGAGGAGGAAAACAAGTGAGCAAAATAATCAGATTTGTCGATTTGTTTGCCGGAATCGGAGGGATACGCAAAGGGTTTGAACTTGCGTGTGCGGGTAAAGGACTTCGTACAGAATGCGTTTTTACATCTGAAATCAAGCCGTATGCGATTAAGGTATTGAAACAGAATCATCCGAACGAAGCGATTGCAGGCGATATTACGAAGGTGGACGCCGCAAGCATCCCCGATTTTGATTTTTTGCTTGCGGGGTTTCCGTGTCAGGCTTTTTCGGCAGCCGGGAAGCGATTGGGGTTTCAGGATACCAGAGGAACGCTGTTCTTTGAGGTTGAGCGTATTCTGAAAGAAAAGGAGCCGTACGGGTTTGTTCTTGAAAATGTTGAAGGATTGGTAAACCATGATCGGGAAAAACCGGGAGATGAGATGGGAAGAACCCTGACAACAATCCTGAAGCATTTGGAGGCGCTTGGTTATTTGGTGTCATGGAAGGTTCTGAATGCAAAGAATTTCGGCGTTCCGCAGGAGAGAAAACGGATCTATATTGTCGGGACAAAAAAAGGAAAACCTGACCTTGAAAAATTTCAGTACTCTGCCTGTTCCTTGGCGAAGGTGTTGGATACAGACATGAAACCTGCGGATAGCCGGTTTACAAGGTTACTGTTGGAACACTACACCGTGGAAGAATTATATGGAAAAGCAATTAAGGATAAGCGTGGCGGAAATAACAATATTCACAGTTGGGATATTGAGTTGAAAGGTCCTGTTAGCAAAGAGCAAAAGCAACTGCTCAATGCGATGATGACCGAGCGAAGGAAGAAAAAATGGGCAGAAGTATATGGCATCGACTGGATGGACGGTATGCCGTTGACGTTGGAAATGATTCGCTCCTTTTACGATTCAGCTAACCTGGAAGAAATGTTGGAAGACCTTGTCGCAAAAAAATATGTACGAAAAGAATACCCCAAACGCAGGGTCGGAAATCGCAGAGAGCAGGATTCAAGCTTGCCGTTGGGTTATAACATTGTTGCCGGAAAAATGTCTTTTGAGGTCAGCAAGGTATTGGATCCGAAAAAAATTGCGCCGACATTAGTGGCAATGGATATGCAGCATTTATTCGTTCCTGCCGATGGGGGCATACGGCAATTGACATTAAGAACTTGTTTTCGTAACAAAAAAGTGGTATAATAAGCGCATGGAAAAAGAAAATGAGAGATGCGCGGCATATCCGACGGATCTGACCGATTC
>CAVGEJ010000089.1:0-10779 GCA_963628215.1 Eubacterium sp. CAG:180 | reverse complement strand
TTGGGAAGAACACGACGGTGACGGAGATTGTGATTCCCGATACGGTAACGGAGATCGGGGACGAGGCGCTCAAGGACTGCAAGAATCTGGAGAAGGTCTACCTTCCCACGTCGCTGACCAAGCTTGGTACGTATGTATTCCCGGGCAGTGAGAATTTGACCTTGTACTATGCGGGGACGAAGGCAGAGTTGGATACGCTGCTTGCGAACAGCGCAGGATGGGCAGTCCCGTATCAGAAGTACAACTTCGTTCTCGGCGACGGGACGAAGTGTTCGTATTCGCTTGAATATTGATAATTGACGGAAGAAAAAGCGGCGTAAAAACCTTCCCGAACTTCATTCGGGAAGGTTCAGAGACTAAGAAAGGGATTAGAACTCTTGTCCTGATCCCTTTCTTCGTCATCTGTGCTTTTCGCCGAGGCGAAAAGCTACATCACTTCTTCACTTTTCACTATTACCTATAACTTTCCAAAACTCCCGCGGCAAGTGAAGCGTGAAAAGTGAAGAGGTAATAAGTAAAACTCCCGCACTTATGTGGCGATGATTAGGGATTAAATCTATCATTGCTCAAAACGGGTGCAAAAAGAAAACCATACTCAATGAGTTTAATCGCTCAAAGGGTATGGTTCTTTTTTAGTTTTTGTATTTTATATTGCCTTTATCCAAAACAAGTTCACAATTTCCTTCATATAAAGCTTTTTGCATCTTTACAGCCATAAATTGTTTCTCTATCTCCATTCCCGCAAGAATACCTGCATTATCTATTTCTGCTTGTATGTTTTGTGGTGTTAATTGTTCTTCAGATAAATGATGATTATTCATTCGTATTATCCCATTCCATTCTCTACTATTTACGAATCTCTTTTTCCTTTCATCAAATGGTAGCGAGGCAGGTATATTTTTATTAATCCTATACTTGAATAATTCCCACGACAAAATAAATCTCTCATGAGGATTTTCTTTTTCTCTTGCCAACCCGTCATCAATAATTTTAACAACACTCGGGTCTTGCAATTCTGGTTGAGACAGCAAGTAATCGTTTCTTTCTTGCAAACTTTTTTTGTTGAGTTCAATTAATTCTTCATAAGCCTTATCTGTATATTTGAGAACGAATGGACTTTCATCCGCTGTTAGCTTTTCATCTATTGCGATTCCATTGATTACAGCTGTTATATAATCTTGTTTTGGACTTTGAACGGAGAAGATATACCTTCGTTTTCAAAAAGCGATAGCACTGCGTTTTCAATAGAGGAATTTACATCGCTATCGTAAAACAACAAGTAGCGTTTGTTAAGGGTTTCCCATAGTTCCTTTATTTCGTCGTATACGGCTTTTCTGATTTTAATTTGTTTTGGCTTTTGTTTGTTTCTGTCTTTAACTTTACCGGATTCTAAGCCAATGGTGAAATCAGGGTACTCGGCAAAGAAATCGTCTCGATTTTCCGGTTTAATATTATAATGCCTGTCAATGTAATGCTTGCCATAAAGTTCATCGAACAAGTCATCTGAGGATATCAAAAGAATTTTAAGCAGGCAAGAATACTTAGGGCATATTATCAATTTCAAAACGCACCGAAAATCTTACAAGTGTAAGACGAAAATAGATAATCCTCAAAGCGAATGGAAAATCTTTGAAAACAAAAACGAACCCATTATCGATAAAGACACGTTCGATACCGTTCAGCAAATCATACGGAACACACGAAGAGTAGTAAACAGACTCGGTGAAATGCCTTTACTTTCGGGAATGGTCTATTGTGCCGATTGCGGAGCGAAGCTTTATCAGGTGCGAGGAAAAGGCTGGTCTCACGATAAAGAGTATATGGTTTGTGCCTCATACAGAAAGAAATCCAAGCAAACCTGCTCTTCTCACCAGATACGGAATGTCGTACTTGAAAAAATGATTCTCCAAAAGTTACAACAGGTTGTTTGGCTGATTCATCAGTCGGAGAATGAGTTTCTTGAAATGGTGACAAAGCAATCCAAAGACAATGCGGACAAAAAACTGAAAGAGGCTAAAAAGGAATTTGAGAGTGCAAAAGCCAGAATATCCAAGCTTGACGAGATTATTCAGAGCCTTTACGAGGATAAGCTTTCAGGGACAATCAGTGCGGACCGATTCATCAAACTTTCTTCCATCTACGAAAACGAGCAAAACGAACTGAATGTCAGAATACAGGAGTTGGACAGGTTTCTGAAAGCCGAAACAGACAAACTTGTCAATGCGGAAGCATTTGTAAGCAAGGTGAAAAAATATACCGATATTCAGGAACTCGACTGCGAGATATTAAGAGAGCTCGTGCATAAGGTGCTTGTGCATAAGGTTGAAAAAACAGACGGTCATAGAAAACAGCGGATAGACGTTATATTCAACGGACTTGAAGGAATTGACTTTCACCAATAGAAAAGGCGTAGCTACCATTGCGATAACTACGCTATTTTTCTACCCTTCAAAAAATCCCTTATCTGCGACTTCTTTACGGGCGGGAGTTTTGTATCGCGCCGCTGAAAAAGATATCAGCCGAAAATCCTTATGATATAAGGGGGTTCGGTATTTTTTGATGCTTTTTTAGAGATTTTTGCGCGATTTAACCCCAAACAGAGGAATTTTTCTGCCAACCAAAAAAGATATCACACTTTTTTTAGGGGTAATTTGCTCGACTTGCGCGTCTGAAAACTCCGTATTATGGTGGTCCGAAAATGGGGTCACGCGCCGTGTTATTTCTCACCGTCACTTTTCAAAATGTCAAGCATCGACTGGCGAAGCACTTTTTTCTGCTTAGATAAAAAGCAATACCCGGAACAATGTTCGTTGAGATAACAG
Organism: Eubacterium sp. CAG:180; assembly: GCA_963628215.1. Lineage (GTDB taxonomy): Bacteria > Bacillota > Clostridia > Oscillospirales > CAG-272 > UMGS1865. Next base: position 7,957 of record CAVGEJ010000089.1, on the reverse strand, counting down.
GTTTCGCAAATAATTGCGTCGATGCTTTGAAGCATCAATTCATCATCGGTCGGAAGCGCGTATGAATCGATTTTCTTTATCCCTTGGGGATTGCGAAGTGCGAAATCAATCCGTTTGCCATTCCCGGTCTTTACATAGCGTGGACGGACAATTGGAACAGCGGTCAGCCAGTTTGGAAATATGGCTTTACCAAAGACGGAAACGCAGTCTACCACATTCTCGCAGCCTATAAAATCCAAACCGATTATCTGGAGGCAGGATGCGTTACCGCCGAGAAGATTTCCACAAGCTATAAAACCTCTGTGGAAAAAGCAATCTCCGACGGGGACGCGGCGGTTACACAAGCATTCACAGCGGCAGACGGTCAGCTTCAGAGCCTGATTACAGCGGAAGCAACCCGCGCAGGCGGTGTCGAACAGACGCTCGCCTCGGCGATTCAGCAGAACGCAACCGCAATTTCAGCGAAGGTCAGCGCAACGGGTGGCACGGCTTCCTCGTTTGCATGGTCTCTTACGGCAGATGGGTTTACCCTGACTGCTAATGGCGCGGAAGTCATGAAAGTGACCTCGGAAGGGGCGACTGTTTCCGGGAAAATCATATCCGATGATGTGTCCATTACAGGCGGGTCGATCACACTGGGGGATGAAGCCTCGGGGGTTACGGAAATATCAACGGCGGGAGCGCATTTTGGAGTACCATCTGTTTTTACCGATATTTTCGCGGCAACAACACGAGTCGGGTGGTATCAGACGAGTGGTGACAGTGGTCATGAGCGTAACTGTCTCTATATTGGCAATCTCCCGAGTAGTAAGTCACTTCTCTGGACATTTGTGAGTGATAGACATGGACTACAGGCAAATTTGACTCCTTCGGATTGCAACAAGTTTTACATCGGGGCTTATCCTCAATACGCACGCACGGGGATAAACGATAGTATCTCGGTTGGCTTTACTTTCGTTATGAATGATTCTATCAGCGATTGTTATACAGAGTTCAAGGGTCTTTGGAAAGGTGACGATATAACGATCACGTCAGACCGCAACCTGAAAAACAGCATTGAAGGGTTAAACGACAAGTACGATGATTTCTTCGATCGCCTGTCCCCCGTTCGCTTCAAATTCAACAATGGGGCTTCGGGACGGTTTCATACTGGCTTCGTGGCGCAAGATGTGGAAACCGCCATCGAGTCGGCAGGATTGTCGACTGACGATGCGGCACTGTATGTTCGTTTGACCGACAATGACCCGAGTCTGGACTCTCCCACCGTGACATACGGACTGCGCTACACCGAATTCATCTCCCTGAACACATGGCAAATACAGAAACTGAAAGCCCGCGTGGCAAAACTGGAAAGGATGGTCAATCACGATGAATGAGAAAACGACTCCCGTTCGCCCTCTCGTACTCGAGTTGGATGACGCAAGGGAGGAAATCTTCGGCACGGTGAATCGGCTCGCAACCGAGCGGCATATCCCGTTCTATCTGCTCGAAGGCATGATGAATGATGCCGCAAGACAGGTGTCCGCACTGGCGAAAACCGAACGGGAAAAAGCCAAACAGATGTATGACGAGCAGATTGCCAAAATGGACAATGCAACGGAGGGTAAGGCGGATGGCTGAAATCATCAATGAACTAACCCTTGACGTGGCGAGAGAGAATCGGATTCAGGCTGTTCTCGGTAAGCAGTATGATTACAAATCCCGCTATCTCAAGGTTCGGATTGCGAACAACGGAGAACCGATTTTCGTAACAGCCGGGACTGTCGTCACCATCAACGCAACGCGCGCCGACAAACAGAACAACTCTTTTCTGGGCGAGGTCAACGATGACGGCACGGTAACCGTCCCTATCACGCAGTGGATGTTGGCGCTTGATGATTACGTGAAATGCGATATCTCGATGACCGATCCGCAGGGGCGCAAACTCACCACGGCGAACTTCACGGTGGAAGTCGAACACTCCAATTACACAGGCGGAAACCTTGCGGAAGTGACTGCGGGCATCGGCTCGAGCACAGGCATTACCGCCGCAACGGTGGACGGGACAACCTTTATCGGCAAGGTGGGGACAGCCGAGGAAAAAACTTACACCTTCTCCTATGACGGTTCGAAGTGGACTCTCAACTCGTCCACAGTGATTCTTGGGGATTACGGGATAACCGTTGTCGGAGCGCCTGCATCGGGAGATACAGTCACGGTTACCGTGAAAGAGAACACGGGCGGTCTGTTGGTGGATCTGCTCACCGACATTGCGGAGTTGAGTGATGCCGTCGGCAAGAAAGCCAACACCGATGGCTACTATTCGAGCCTTGGTGCAGGGACAGCCGATCAGCTGAACAGCCCCGATGGGACAACCGACAATTCCGCATTCAATTTCCGCACCACAGCGGGATCTGAATCGGTCACGACCGGAAATGCGCGGATCAAGAGCATTCGAGGCAAGACGATTGTCTGGAATCAGCTGTTTGATAAGAATGCTACACCGAACCGTAACAGTACCGCGATCACATACACCGTAGATGGCGATGTGAACACGCTGACCACTACGAGCGCCATAACAACATCGTGGTTCAACTTTTTGTGCCCTACCGTATCGGGACATAAGTATCTGGTCTGCGCACGATCGTTAGAGTGGACATCTCCAAACCACAGCAACTTATTTATTGGGAAAGAATCACATCCTGATATGGCTTCGTATGCAATACTGACATCAAGTGACCTGTCGAAATTTTTCACTGCAACGGGTGATACCTGCTATATCAAAGGCTATATTTCGTATTCGGCGGGCGATTATGTATTCAAGATGCAAGGTGCGCAACTTTTCGATCTCACCCTCATGTTCGGCGCAGGCAACGAACCCGCGACCGCTACGGAATTTCGCGCGATGTTCCCGAAGGACTACTACGAATACAACGCGGGGCAGCTGTTGAGCGCAAAACCAAGCGGGATGGTGACGGTCAGGTTTAACCAACTCAAACTCTCCGGTCGAACCGAGATTTCGGGATACAGGTCACCTACAATGGCATACCCCGAAATCGACACGAACGTGTATTACAGAGGAATCTCTCCGAATGCGTATCTGTCATCACCGAATATCGTAAAAAGTATACTTTCGGATTCGGGCGTGGTTGTGGAAACCTCGTCGAGTGCAAGTAGCGAAGGGTATGGTGTTGGTGTTCCATTAAGAGTTCTGCCGAGCACAACCTATTACGTCCAATGCGAGGGCGGCGGAATCGTGAGTATAGGGTATTATAATTCGAGCAAGATGCTCACGGGATACAATTGGAGTTTGACAAACAACAAATTCACAACGCCCGCTGACTGCATATACGTTATGGTTGTATTCAGACCGGGAAGTATCGGCACATCGGTCTCGTTTGAGAACATCTGCGTCAACCTCTCGTGGAGCGGCTCAAAGAACGGTACATATGAACCGTATGAAAAGCGCACCCGCGCGGTTGACACCGCAACTTACTTTCCGAACGGAATGCGGAGTGCCGGAAGCGCTTATGACGAAATGGACTTCGAGCGGCGGAAAGCGGTGACAAGGATTGGAAGCCGTACCCATCAGGACGGGGACGAGGACAACGCTTCTGTCATAACAGACGGAACAACCACGTTCTATGAACTCGAAACCCCGACCGAAGTTGACATTCCCGACACGGTATCGAACATCTACTATGCGGACGACTGGGGTACAGAGGAATGGATGCAGGATGCGAGCGCGACAATCCCCGTGCCTGTCCCCGCAACGCTGTTCTATATGCGAAACCTCGTGGACGAAATCCGCAATGTGCGAAAGAACTGTCTCGAGACAGCGGACAGCCTTGATAATCTGTTGGCGGCGCTCGGCACAGCCTGCGGCGGAACATTCACAAAGACTTGGAGCGACACCGATCAGGAGTGGAAATTCTCATTCACAGCAAGCGCGGCAAGTCAGACCGCAGAAACGGAGGTGGCAACATGATTATCCGAGAGGATCTGCACAACGGCTATGTGAGAGTCAGAAGCGACAGCGGCAAAATGATTGTCCGTGTGAGCGACCGAATGGAGTTCACCGAGGCGATCGTCAAAAAAGATTCAAATGTGACATTCGAGGAAAAGGAGGACGCAAAATGACAACTGCAACCGTAGGAGTTGTATGCTCCATTGTATTCGGTGTGCTTGGGTTTCTGATCTCCTATATCACACTGACTCACAACCGCAAGAAAGACGATGTGGAAGAAGGTCAGAGCAAAGGGGTCATCGCATCAGATGTCGGCTATATCAAAGCGGGCATCGATGACCTGAAACGGGAAGGACGGGAAACCCGCAATACAGTTGGGGACTTGAGCCAACGCGTTACGCGGTGTGAGGAATCCTGCAAGCAAGCGCACCACCGGATCGACGAACTTCACGAACAACAGACCAAAATTCAAAGAAAAGAGGTATAAAAACATGGCATATCCTGTAATCGTACTCATTACCTACATCATCGTCGCATTCATTCGGCGAACCGCCGTCAAGAACGAATGGCTTCCGCTTATAGCCTGCGGCATAGGCGGCGGGCTTGCCCTGTTGGGCTTCTACGTAGCCCCGACCATCATTGCCGCGTCCGGTTGGTATATCGCCCTCGTAGGCGGCGCGTTAAGCGGACTCGCGGCAACAGGTGGAAATCAGGTATTTAAGCAGGCAATCAAACTGATATGTGAGAAGCGCGGAATAGATTATAAGAATGCAGAACCTATTGCCGACAAGATCGATGAAGCCCTGACTGGCGAGTCAAAAAAGGAATAAAAAGAAAATACACGGTAGGAATCAACCTACCGTGTATTTCATCGTATAAACCGCGACAAAACCGAAAAACAGCCATTTGTTCGGATTATACTGCATTGGTGACCCGTAGCAGAATCGAACTGCTGTTACCGCCGTGAAAGGGCGGTGTCTTAACCGCTTGACCAACGGGCCATGGTAGCGGAGAATGGACTTGAACCCTTGACCTATCGGGTATGAACCGATTGCTCTAGCCAACTGAGCTACTCCGCCTTATTTGCTGAACGCTTGACTATTATACCACACCTCGGGCGGTTTGTCAAGTATTTTTTCAAAAATTTATCGCGCAACCCGCTTTTTTTCGCAAAATTCCGTCCTGCCGCGCCGCTCCGGCTTGACAAACCGCCTTTTTTCGGGTATAATTTTATGTAGCATGTGCAGATTCACTGTCCGTATTCCCTTTGAAAGGAGTTTTCCGCATGGGATTTTTCAAAAAGCTGTTTTCCGCCCGCCGCGCCGTCACGCGCGCGATGGAGGCGCAGGAGGCGCGCCTGTCCGCGCTCTCCGCTCTGCCGCCCGAGGAACTTGCCGCGCAGGACGACGAGGCGCTTTGCGAGGTGATGTCTTTCACGAACGACCAAACCGTCTCCGCGCAATTCGGTCCTCCGCACAAGCGCCGTCAATCGCTTGCCGACTGCTACAGTGCGCTTCCCGAAGCGTCGCGCGTCTACGCTTTGGTCGACCTTTTCTCACTTTCCATGGAGACGGACGGGCTTTGCGGCGTTCTGACCTCCGATCTCCGTCCCTACGCGTGGGAATTGCCCTCGCTTCTCCGTACAGTGGGGGCTGTTTCTCACGCCGACCTGCTCGATGCGTTTTACACCGACAACAACATCGATCCGCACGAAATGGACTCCTTCCTGCTCCGCAACGATTTAGACCACGACTACGCCGCGCAGGAGGTGCGCTACCCCTACCCCGCCTTCAGCCGCGCCTACTCCGCTCTCCCCCCGCTTCTCCCCCTTCTCGCCGCCTACGCGCGCTCCCGAGTGTTGGGGGTGGGGAAATAAGACCTTGGGGCGTTGCCCCGAGGTCTTATCCCTACCACCGCCCCAACAGCCGGAAGCAGGCAGAGCGTTACGGGGAGGGAGGCTTCCAAGCCGTATTGAGAGCCGTTCCAAAGAGGCATGTTGGGAGAAAGAGCGGAGAGAAAGGGCGACGGTCCTGCGGAAAGCCCGCTCACACGGATGCCGAACAGGTTGCCCTGCGCAAAATTCCAGAGCGAGTGAAGCGCGCAAGCGCCCCAGAGATTTCCGCGCCGCAGGACGATGAGCGACATCAGCACGCCGAACAGGAAGGTGTTGCAGATCGCCAGCGGTGACACATTCGGGTTGAAAAGATGCAACAGCGCAAATGCGGCGGAGTTGACCGTGACCGCAACCCACGGATTCCGTCCGCGCAGAAGGAATCCCATCAGGTAGCCCCTGCACAGGATCTCTTCACTCGCGCCCTGCAAGAGAAAGCCGACGAGGAACAGCAACCACCGCACCGCCGCAAAGTCTGGCGCACGCTCGACCCGGAGCGCTCCGACTGCCGCGCAGATTCCGACCGCCGCCGCGAACAGCCCGACCCCGAGCGGCGCGAACACGGCGTACTCCCACGCGCGCCCCGGAGAACCGACGATCTGTCGGGGCGATCGTCCCCGCGCATAGCGGCAGAACAGCAGGATCACGGCGGTTGCGGGCAGAGTCGCGTATAATCCGAACAGGGTCAGCGCTTCCCCTGTCCACCATGCCGCCGCAATTCCCGTGAGGACGCCCTCGATCAGTTGCACTGCCAACAGCAGGACGAAAAACAGCAGCAGTTCCCACAAAAGCGCGGCTGTCCGCCCTGCGTTTTGCAGAGCCAGACGATCTTTTTTTGACATCGGCGCACCCCCTTTTCGGTTCGTTTCCTCTTATTATAGCACATTTTTGCCCCGCCGTCAAGGTTTCAAAAAGTCCGAAAAAAATTTTGAAAAAGGGGTTGACAAGCGCAAAAATGTGTGGTATACTGTCATTGTTTTCCGGTGGCTCGGACGCACACAAACCTCAAATTCAATGAGATGGTTTTCATTGTAGCGGATGAAAATGATCTTATTGCATTTGCCGGTAGGTGTACGGGGAGGGCGCGCCCCCCGTATATCTATCGGAAAATTCAGTGTAATCTGGGCGATTCGTCGGAAAACGCTAATTCCGACGGGTCGTCCTTTTTGCGTCCCGAGGAGTTGAAAACAAAACTCAAAAAAATCAAATCCAAAGGAGAAACCAACCATGATGAACACAAACTTTAACCAAACCGCAATTGAAACCGCTCTCGGCTACCGTTTCCGCAATCCCGCCCTGCTCCGTCAGGCTTTCACGCGGTCGTCCTACCGCAACGAGCACCCCGAATGCCTCGACAACGAGGTTTCGGAACTGATCGGAGACAGCGTACTGTCGCTGACGGTTCTGTCGTGGTTTCGCGAAACCTACATGAAGGTCACGGAAAACGGGCTGTCGACCGATTTTGACGAGGGGCAACTGAGCGCGCTGAAGAACGGTCTGGTCAACAAACAGCACCTTGCCGAGCGGATGCGGCAGTTGAATCTTGGGCAATACCTTCTGGTCAGCCGCGGGGACTACGGGACGGGGATCTGGCAGGAAAACTCGGTTCTGGAGGATCTGTTCGAAAGCATCATCGGTGCGATCTACGTGGACGCGGGGTGCGATTTCGGCACGGTTTCCGCGATCGTGCGGCGGATGCTTGACATTTCCAAAATGCCTCTGCCCGAAGCGAAAAACATTCGTTTGAGCTGGAAAAACGAGTTGCAGGAACTGACGCAGCGAACCGACAACAGTCTCCCTGTCTACAACACGCTCTCCGACGAGATTCTCCCCGGCAATGCGCACCGCATGACCGTCTCCTGCACGGCGCTCGGCATCTCGGTAACGGCTACCGGCAAAAACCGCAAGCTTGCCGAAGAAGCCGCCGCCCGCTTGCTGTGTGAGAAACTGAAGGGGTGAGGAAGAAGACCTTGGAGGCGCAGGGCGACCCCTTTCGTAGGGGTCGCCCTACCCTCCAAACCTCCCTGACCCACCCCTAACTTCCCCCATGTCCCCGCCACTTAGGAAGCGGAAATTTGTTTCGCTTTTTAAGAATGGCGGGGACATGGGGGAAGTTTTTT
>CAVGEJ010000088.1:0-10809 GCA_963628215.1 Eubacterium sp. CAG:180 | reverse complement strand
AGCCCTGCTTAGGGGACTTCTTGAGGAGAAGTCCCCTAAGAACCTTCAAGACCTTAACCCAATTGGATTTATTTATCTATTTTTACGTTGTACAGATTTTAGGTGTAGCCATATTCCGTGCTGCGAATTCCGGCTGCTCCCGCACCCAATCCCGTCCAGCGGGATTGGGACGGCTTACGCCTTGCTCCCGCTACCGGATAGAAATGGTTCAGGTTAGTTAAGAAACGGAGGGCGGGATGGAATGCGGGGCGCTCCCTGCGGATTGCGCCCCTGTGGAGTGCATATCCCGTCAAGGATGTAACATTGTAGGGAACGACCCGTGTGTCGTTCCGTTTCGGATAAATGTTACCTATTAACGGCTATCCAATCCCCTGCACGAGTGCCGAGATTCCGCCTGCTGGCGCCCCTTCGGGGTTCGACTCCGCGGCAATTGTCGGGCTTTGCGCTCGTTGTTGCACCGTTGTGCCGCTCCGCTCAGAATGACACGGAGGGTATAGCGTTTTGTGAGATATAACCTATTCATTGCAATGTTACTTTAACGGACTCATATTGTACCGCTCACGCAACATCAGCCCACTGTGTCATTCTGAGCGGAGCGGCACAGATATTGAAAATCAAGCGAAAAAAAACAAAAAACGCCGCGGAGTCGAACCCCGAAGGGGCGCCAGCAGGCGGAATCTCGGCACTCGTGCAAGGTATTATATCCAAACGCATCCCACTCACAAAACGGGTGCGAAGCCGCACTCCGCAACAAGTCTGCACCTCCCAAAACAACAAAAAACTTTCCCCATGTCCCCGCCATTTAGAAAGCGAAACAAATTTTCGCTTTCTAAATGGCGGGGACATGGGGGAAGTTCGGGGTGGGTCAGGGAGGTTTGGAGGGTAGGGAACCCCCTCCGAAAGGGGTCTCCCTGCGCCTCCAAAGTCTTCCTCCCCCTCACTCCCGAAACACCACCCGGAAGCCGATTTCGGAAGGAGCGGCGCGGTAGGCGGAGAGCGTCGCGCGGTGTGCGGAAGCCGTCGCCTGCGCAATGGAAAGACCAATGCCGAACCCGCTCCCGGACGTCCGAGCCTTGTCCGAACGGTAGAAACGGTCGAATAGGCGATTCAGATCCGCCTCGCCAACCGCCGCATAGCTGTTTACAACCTCCAATACCGCATGGCGCTTGCAGGAAAGCGTGACCCGGATCTCCCCCGCAGGGTCACAGTATTTCACGGCATTGTCTAACAGAATCGCCAACAAACGGCGGATCGCCCCCTCGTCGCCAAAGCATCTGACCGCAGGCAGAATCTCCGATACCATCCGCTTCCCCTGCGCGCGCGCCAACGGCTCAAATTCCGATACCGTGTCCGCCACCGTCTCCGAGAGGTCAAACTCCGCCTTGGAAAGCGGCGGCTTTTCTTCGTCCATGCGGCAAAGCGTGACCATCTGCCCCACAAGTTCCGCCATCTGCCGCCCCTCGGCGCGGATGTCGTCCAACCACTCGTTCTGCCCCAACTCCGCCTCCGCAATGTCCAGATTCGTCAGAATCAACGTCAAAGGCGTTTTCAACTCGTGGTTTGCGTCGGTGATGAACTGCTTCTGCTTCGCGTAACTCTCCGCCGCAGGCTTGACCGCCACGCGCGAGAACAGAATAATCAGAAGCAATACCACAGCAACGCTGCCCGATAGAACCGCCGCCGTGTTCAACAGCTGCGTCCGCAACTGCGAGCGGTTCATGCTCCCGTCCACAAAAACAATCGCAGTCTCGCCACCGTCCGCATATACTTTGTAGCGGTAGATTCCGTACCACCCCCGCGCGCTCCCGTCGCGAACCGCCGCGGCATAGGTAACCGCCTCGTCCGCGCCCACCGCGTGAATGTGCTCGGTGTCCACGTCCACCTCGCCGTCGTCCTCATACGTCACCGTAAAATACCGCGTGCTGAAGCGTACCTCGCTCCCCATGCCCATGCCGTCCGGCTTTCCCATGCTGTCCTTCGGCGGCGGAACATCGTCGTCCGGCTCGGGAAACTTCCAACGCCCCGAGGATACCGCGTCGGTCAACTCGTCCATCGTGCGGTTCAGCGAAGAATAGCCCGATACCACGATCAGAACAAAGATCAGAGCAAACACGCCGAGCATCGAAAGCGTGCTGATGAGAATGAATTTCCTGCGCAACCGCCAGATCATGCCGTTCCCTCCAGTACATACCCCGCGCCGCGGATGAAGCGCACCTGCCAGGAAGAACCGATTGCCTCCAGCTTCCGCCGCAGATTGGAGATGTGCACCCACACCACACCGGTGTCCACGTCGGTATCCCACCCCCAGACGTGCGTGATGATCTGCTCGGTGGTGAATACCGCGCCCGGGTGCTCCGCAAGCATGCCGAGAATCTGAAACTCCTTCCCGCTGAGCAGCCGGCGCGCGTCGCCGCAACAGATTTCACAGGTCGAGCGGTTCAGGGTCGTGGCCCCGAGCGTGACCACGTCGGGCGTGAAACGATCCCGCCGCCGCAGCATCGCGCGCACCCGCGCCAAGAGTTCCTGTACCGAAAAGGGCTTGGGCAGATAGTCGTCCGCCCCCGCGTCCAACCCCTCAACCCGCTGATCCACCTCGGTTCGCGCGGTCAGAAACAGGGCGGGCGTGGTGATTCCCTCCCGCCGCAGGGTCGAGAGCACCGTCAAACCGTCCGCCCCCGGCATCATGATGTCAAACACAAACCCGTCGTACTCCCCCGTGCGGGCGTAGTCCAACGCGTCCGTTCCGTTCGATACGCCGTCCGCCGCGTATTGGTTGGACGTGAAAATATGCAACAGGGATTTGAGCAACCGCGGGTCATCCTCCGCTATCAAAAGCCGCATAACCATTCCTCCTTTGCCTGCCGTCAGTTTACCACATCAGCCTTAAGTATGCCTAAAGGCATTGTTTCTTATCTCATATTATACCACAAAAAGCGGAATTTGTCCAGACCGTTTGCGGAAGGAGGAAAGCAACGCATGAATATTCTGCTTTGCGGCGCGGGCGGCAGGATGGGAAGCGAAGTCACCCGCCTCGCCCTTGCGCGGGGCGATACCGTGACCCCCGTTGACCCGCGCAAAGGACTTCCCGACGCGTCCTTTGCCGACATCCTCATCGACTTCTCCCACCCCGACGCAACCGCCGCGCTCCTTGCCTACGCAACGGGAAACCGCCTGCCGCTCTGCCTTGGTACAACCGGGCAGGACAAAGGGCAGACGCATGCCATCCGAAGCGCCGCCGAGCGCATTCCCCTCTTCCGCGCCGCAAACTTTTCGCTCGGGGTCGCCCTTCTGGAGCGCCTGCTGACCCTTTCGCTGTCGGTCTTTCCGAGCGCGGAGATCGAAATCACGGAGACCCACCACAGCCGGAAGCGCGACGCGCCGAGCGGAACGGCACTGGCACTTGCCGATGCTGTCCGCGCCAAATTCCCCGACCGCTTCTCCCGCCCCGGGCGCACGGGCTACGGCGCACGTGACCCGCGGGAGATCGGCATCCATTCGTTGCGGATCGGCAACACCGTCGGCATCCATGAAATCCTGCTCGATACGGGTGGCGAAGCCATCACCCTCCGCCACGAGGCGCACGACCGCTCAGCTTATGCCGCAGGCGCGCTTGCCGCCGCCGATCTTCTGGTCACCAAGCCCGCCGGGCTGTTCGGCATGGCGGATCTGTTTGCCAATCTACCATAGGAGGCTTTCCCTTATGAACATCCGAATCGCAATCTGCGGCTACGGCAACCTCGGAAAAGGCGCGGAACGCGCCGCGCTTGCCGCGCCCGACATCGACCTCGTCGCCATCTTCACCCGCCGCCCGAACGAACCGCTCCGAACGCTTGGCAACGTCCCTGTTCTGCCGCTCTCCGCCCTGCGGCATTGGAAGAATCGGGTTGACGTCCTCCTGCTCTGCGGCGGGAGCGCAACCGACCTGCCGCGCCAGACCCCGACGTTTGCCGCCGACTTCAACACGGTTGACAGCTTCGACACACACGAGAAAATCCCCGCGCACTTCGCCGCAGTCAACCGAGCCGCGCGTTCCTCGGGGCATCTTGCGCTCATCAGCGCAGGCTGGGACCCGGGGCTGTTTTCGGCGGCGCGCGCGCTGTTCGCCTCCGTCCTGCCGAACGGCGAGAGTGTGACCTTCTGGGGCAGAGGAGTCAGCCAAGGGCATTCCGACGCCATCCGACGCCTGCCGGGCGTGCGGGATGCAAGAGAATATACCGTCCCCATTCCCGAAGCCGCAGAACAGGCGGAGCACGGGCAACTTGCGGGGCTGACTCCCACGAAAACCCATCGGCGGGAGTGCTACGTCGTCGCCGAGGACGGCGCGAACCGCGCGAAAATCGAGCGGGATATCCGCACGATGCCGAACTACTTCGAAGGCTACGAAACAACTGTCACCTTCGTCACGCAGGAGGAACTGACCCGAGACCACAGCGAACTGCCGCACGGCGGACGGGTCATTCGGAGCGGGAAAACCGCCGCCGAGCATACCCACACCCTCACGATGAGACTGCAATCGGATTCCAACCCCGCATTGACAGGCAGTATCCTCGTTGCCTGTTCCCGCGCCGTCGCCCGCCTGCGCGCCAACGGAACGACCGGTTGTATCACCCCGCTTGACCTCTCCCCCGCCCTTCTCTCTCCCCTCCCGCCCGAACTCCAACGGAAGCAATTCCTGTAAACCGATCGGGCGCAACGGAACAGCCCCTTCGTTCATTAACGAACCTCTTGTGAACTGTTCGCCCGTAAAGAAAACGCTCCTGCGGAGCGTTCAGGCTGTAGACAAAAGGTGTTACCCCCCAAAAAAGAACAATGCCGAACGACGCTTTTTCTTTGACCATGTAGGCGCAAAGAAAAAGCTTTGCAAAAAGAAAACGCCGATAAGAGGATTTCGCCGTCTGCGGACGGCGACGAGGGCTCCGCGCCCTCGACTGCGCCGCCTTTTGAAAAAGGCGGGCGAAAACTTTCACTGCTTTGTCGACCGCGATTTGGAAAGGGGTAAAAAACAACACCCGTCGAAACCGACAGGTGTTGTAAATCCACCCAAGTGGGTGTTGTTTTTTATCTCTTGGAAAATTGCGGTGCACGGCGTGCAGCTTTGAGACCGTACTTCTTTCTTTCCTTCATACGAGGGTCGCGAGTCAAGAGTCCTGCCGCCTTCAGAGCGGGCTTCAGTTCCGCGTCCGAAGCAACCAGCGCACGCGCCAGTCCGTGACGGATTGCGCCTGCCTGTCCCGAGATTCCGCCGCCCTTTACGGTAGCGATGATGTCAAACTTGCCTGCAGTTCCGGTTACGCCGAACGGCTGATTGACAATCAGCTTCAGCGTTTCCAGACCGAAATAATCGTCAATGTCTCTGCCGTTGACCGTGATCGCGCCCGAACCGGGAACGATGCGAACGCGGGCAACCGACTTCTTTCTTCTGCCTGTGCCGTAGAAATAAGGCTTTGCGCTTGTATACATCAGTTTATGTCCTTCCTTTCCTCAATTAAAACTCATAAGCCTCGGGCTTCTGCGCCTCGTGCTTGTGAGCTTCGCCGGCATAGACCTTCAGGCGGGCATAAGCCTGTGCGCCGAGCGTGTTCTTCGGGAGCATTCCCTTGATCGCCTGCTCCATCGCAAGCTCCGGCTTGGTTGCCATCAGGGTCTTGTACTGAACCTTCTTCAGACCGCCGATATAGCCGGAATGATGAATCAGGTACTTCTGCTCAAGCTTCTTACCGGTCAGGATCGCCTTGTCTGCATTGACGACGATCACGAAATTTCCGCAGTCGACATGAGGGGTGAATTCGGGAGCGTTCTTGCCGCGCAGCAGATCGGCTGCCGCAACAGCGGTTTTGCCCAAGGGCTTGTTCGCCGCGTCCAGAATGTACCACTTACGAACCACAGATTCTTTTTTCTGCATAAACGTGGACATTGTTGTGTTTCCTCCAGATTTATAGTACTACATTTATCACGCTCGGATATTATACCACATCCGCGCGGGCTTGTCAAGGGGTTTTTCAAAAAAAATTCCGTTATTTTAATTTAGATACCCTTAAACTCTCGTTTTCTCTCGTTTTCTCCCGTTTTTGCACCGTTTCCTCGGTCGGAAAGTACGATTCTTTCGCTATCTTCCGCAAAAATTCAATTTCATACTTGACAAACCGACAAAGGTGTGCTACACTGTATATGCCACACAATTGAATCAACAAATATGAGGATCGCTTCCGATTTGCAAACGGGAGTTGTATACTCTTTTTTGCCATGCCAAGAATCAAACAGGTAAAAACCCGGATTCCGCTTGGCAGGTACAGGAGATCCTCCTTATTTGTTGAAAATTGTGTGGCAACAATTGGAATCTGCGTTTTTCGGTGAGCGCAATTCCGATTGTGCACACTTTTTTATTTCGGAGGCAAAAATGAAAAAAGCAATCCCGTTGTTCCTTGCCGTACTTTGCGTTCTGAGCGCATTCACAGGCTGCGGCAACCGCTCGCACAAGGCGGAAAAAGAATTCTACGACACGGTATCCGACTCGAAAGAACTTCTCGACTCGGTTGCCAATACGATTTGCTCCTATTGGTATAACAGCATCCATAAGGACAAATTCCGGGGCGATATCGACTACGCCATTGAATGCGCCATTGAGGACAGCAAAACAAAAATTGACAGCATCAAAGCAAACCATGAGGTCATCAAGGAGCAGTACAGCCAAATCAAGGAGGGAAAGCTGAAAAGCGAACTGAAATCGGTCATTCAGGCTTACAACGCTTATTATGCGTTGGTTATCGATGTCACGGGCTCTTACAAAAGCTTTTCGGAAGGCGTGGATCAGTTGAGCCAAGACCTTTCAAGCGCCCTGAAAAATCTTGAATTTGAAATCTGAAAGATAAATGAACATACACCGAAAAGCAAAAAAAGAACGGCTTCCGCCGTTCTTTTTTTGAATCAGTCCGCGTAAACGCTGACCTTCTTCTGCGTTTTGCTCTTGTGCTCGAACTTGACCTTGCCGTCGATGAGCGCGTACAGGGTGTAATCCTTGCCGACTCCGACGTTCTCGCCTGCATGAACCGCAGTGCCGCGCTGTCTGACAATGATATTGCCCGCAACGACTGCCTGTCCGTCCGCCTTCTTCACGCCGAGACGCTTGGACTCACTGTCTCTGCCGTTTTTGGTAGAACCAACGCCCTTTTTGTGAGCAAAGAACTGTAAACTGAGCTTCAACATCATTCTGTTCCTCCTGTTCGTTTTTTGGATGGTAGAGATCATTCTCCGTAGGGTCTGTCCTCAACGGTCACGTCAAGGAAATCGCCGTATTCCTCCAACATATCGCCAAGCTGCATGTAGTACCCCATCATGATGCCCGAGACCGCGTAACGCTTGTAGTCGTCGGCTTCAAATTCCGGCAGAGCGGCTTTGGCTCTGACCCGGACGCGGGTATCGTCCTCCGAAATCTCGTAATCGACCGGAGAATCGTATGCAACCTCAACGGTGTTGATGAGAAACATGGTCATCGAGGAGATGGCGGCGCAGAGGATATCGTCCCCCGCCTCACCGTAGCCGGTGTGCCCCTGTTCCTCAAAGCCGTAGAACACTCCACCGCTTCTGAAAAACACGATTTTCGTCATGTTCTTAGGTTGAAGATCAACCCTCGATCTTCACGATCTGCACCTTGGTGTAAGGCTGTCTGTGACCGATCTTCTTCTTCTCGTTCTTCTTGGACTTGTACTTCAGAACGTAGATCTTCTTGCCCTTGCCGTTTTTCAGGATCTTAGCGGTCACCTTAGCGCCGGCAACGACGGGAGTACCTGCCTTGAAGCCGTTGTTATCCGACAGAGCCTTGACCTGATCGAAAACGATCTCGTCCCCCTCGGCAACCTCGAGCTTCTCAACGAAAATGATGTCCTGCTCGACTACTTTGTACTGCTTTCCGCCGGTTTCGATAACTGCAAACACGAAAAGCACCTCTCTTTCTCATAGACTCGCTGAAACGGGGCGGCGTCAGGGACGCACTTCAAAAAGCCTTTTTCAAGCGGCGTATTATTATACCATGAAAAAAGCCTTTTGTCAAGGGTTTTGCGAAAAAAAGCGGGAAAGGACTTGATTTTTTGCAAAAAATATGCTATAATATCCTCCGGTCAATGTTTCCGTAGCTCAGTTGGATAGAGCGACCGCCTCCTAAGCGGTAGGTCGGGTGTTCAAGTCACCTCGGGAACGCCATAAAAAAGCACTCGCGTGAAGCGGGTGCTTTTTTCATTATATAAACTATCTCGACAAACAGGAATTTGTCGATTATAATAATTTGTCCTGAATATAATCAGATTTCAAAATAGAATAGCACACGGAATCAAAAACTTGTCCATCGTATCTTGCAGAACCTTGTTTTATTGTAATTTCATACTGAAATCCACATCTTTCAAGGACTTTTTGGGACTTACTATTATCAGGATAATGGAAAGCGGATAGTAAATCTATATTTAATTCTTCAAACAAATATTCAATAATCCGTTTAACCGCCTCTGTCATATAACCATGTCCCCAATAATCTTCGGATAAAACATAGTTTATAGCTTTAGCAAAAAATTTACCGCGATTATTGTCAGGATATACTCTTATACTGCCAATCACTTTCCCTGTATCCTTCAACTCAATAGCCCATCGCTCATCGCTTTCAATATACTCGTCCAAAATTCCGATAGAAGTATTTATGCTTGAATGAGGTTTCCAGCCGCCGTTAATAACTGAAGGATTTTTCATAATATCAAACAAATCTCTAACATCACTTTTTTGCCATTTCCGTAAAAATAATCGCTCTGTTTCTATTGCTTTCACTTACAGACCTCCTCAACGGTTAGCGCAAAAATCCCGATTCGTCCTTGCCTTAATTTTAGCATTTTATGCGATGCTTTCAATCATCCACACCTATGTAAAAAATAACGATCTGTAAGAAAAGACTTACAGACCGCTATATTTGGCGCACCATGGCGGACTCGAACCGTCGACACCTAGCGTCGGAGGCTAGTGCTCTATCCATCTGAGCTAATGGTGCGTCTCTTGCCGAACGCTCTTATTATAGCACATTTCCGCTCGGATTGCAAGCGTTTTTTCTGATTTTTTTCGGCTTTTCTCATTTTTTTCATGTCGCACCCCCGCTTCTCCCCCGCCCCGGCGGCTTTGTGGGGCGGTTTGTTGAACTTGCTGTCCGTTTTTGGATTTTCTTTGTATAAAAAGTCGCTTGACTTTCTTCCGCAAACGCGATATAATAAAGCGGTTGGAAAGAGCCGCTCCGGTTTCTCTCCGGCAATAAAAAAGGCAGGTAAAAACATATGGAAGAATTCAATATCCTGTTCAGTCTGGCGCTCGGGCTGGTTGCGGGGCTGTTTATGTCCCGTCTGATGAAGCCGCTCGGGCTTCCCGCCGTGACCTCCTATCTGGTTGCGGGCATTCTGATCGGTCCGTTCGTGCTCGGTCGGCTCGGCATCACGGGGCTGTTTTCAAGTCTTGAGGAACTTTCAACGATGGGCAGTCTCGTGCAGGACGTGGCGCTCGGCTTCATTGCGTTTGCGATCGGAAACGAGTTCAGACTCTCCGACCTGAAGCACACGGGCAAGCAGGCGGCTGTGGTCGGCGTTGTGCAGGCTGTGGCTGCGATGGTTGTGGTAGACGCGGTTCTGATCGGGCTGCATTTTGCGCTCGGGCAGGAGGTTCTGCCGCTGTCGGTTGCCATTACGCTTGGCGCGACCGCGACGGCAACAGCGCCTGCGGCAACCCTGATGGTGGTTCGGCAATACAAGGCGAAAGGACCTCTGACCGACATTCTTCTGCCGGTTGTGGCTTTGGACGACGCGGTTGGTCTGATCTGCTTCTCAGTCTCCATCGGCGTTGCGCGCGCGGTTGAAGGCGGCGCGGTGAGTGTGATCTCGATTCTGGTGAACCCGCTTCTGGAGGTTCTTCTCTCGCTCCTGCTCGGCACATTGGCGGGCGTGATTTTCACAGCTGTGGAGAGTCTGTTCAAGTCGAACAGCAAGCGGCTCTGTCTTTCCATCACTTTTGTACTTCTGACGATTGCGCTCTCGCAGTTGGAGTACACGTTTGATTCGGGTTTGAAGATTTCCTTCTCGTCGCTTCTGGTCTGCATGATGCTTGGGACGATCTTCTGCAATCTCTGCAAGTCTGCGGACGAGTTGATGGGCAAGACCGACAAGTGGACGATGCCGCTTTACGTTTTATTCTTTGTCATCAGCGGCGCGGAGTTGGACTTCACGGTTTTCTCGAGCATTGCGGTAATCGGCGTTGGCTTGGCGTATGTGGTATTCCGCTCGCTCGGCAAGTGCATCGGTTCGCACTTCAGCGCGAAGGCGACGCACTGCCCGCCGTCGGTTGTAAAGTATCTCGGTATTACGCTGCTCCCGCAGGCAGGAGTTTCGATCGGCATGTCGATCACTGCCGCCGCGGCGCTTCAGCACGGTTCTTTGGTACGGAACATTGTTCTCTTTGCCGTTCTGATTTACGAATTGGTTGGGCCGTCCCTGACAAAATGGGCTTTGATTAAAGCGGGCGATGTCACGCCGAAGCCTGCCGAGCACAAGCCAACCGTAGCCGAGATGTTCTCCGACGACGTGGATGAAGACGATACGAAGTGAGGGGAAGGAAGACCTTGGAGGGAGAAGGAATCCCCTTTCGGAGGGTGTTCCTTCTCCCTCCAAACCTCCCTTAACCTCCCCGAACTTCCCCCATGTCCCCGCCCTTTAAGAAGCGAAAATTTGGTTCGCTTTTTAAGAACTTGTTTTCGTAACAAAAAAGTGGTATAATAAGCGCATGGAAAAAGAAAAT